>CAZABN010000086.1:1550-8221 GCA_964483345.1 uncultured Solirubrobacteraceae bacterium | reverse complement strand
GGGAACTCCTCGCCGCTCAACGACGGCGCCAGCATGGTGCTGATCGGCGACCGGCGGGCCGGAGACCTGCTCCGCCGCGAGCCGCTCGCGCGGATCGTCTCGACCGGAGCGCACGGCGTCGACCCAGATGTGTTCGGGATCGCGCCGGTTGAGGCGGCGAACCTGGCGCTGTCGCGAGCCGGCATCGGCTGGGGCGACATCGCCGTGGTCGAGCTCAACGAGGCGTTCGCGTCGCAGTCGCTGGCCTGCCTGGCGTCGTGGCCCGACCTGGATCCGGAGCTGGTCAACGTGCGCGGCGGGGCGATCGCGATCGGTCACCCGCTCGGCGCGTCCGGGACGAGGATCCTCGGGCGCCTCGCCCACGAGCTGCACGCGCGTGGCGGCGGCTACGGTTTGGCGGCCATCTGCATCGGCGTCGGCCAGGGCCTCGCCATGATCCTGGAGGGATGAGAGTGACCGACTCGCAGCCACAACCGCGACAGATCTACGACCCAGTGGCGGACACGCCGTCCTCCTATGTGCGTGAGGCGGCGGGCATCCATCCACCGCTCGACTTCCCCGAGTACAAGTCGACCGCGTTGCGACACCCCAAGCAGCCGCTGATCTATCTGCCTCAGAACATCACCGAGCTGACAGGCCCGGCGCTCAGCTCGCTGGCGCCGGTCGGCGAGTTCGACAACGACCTGACCAGGCAGCACGACGGCGAGCCGATCGGCGAGCGGACGCTCGTATTCGGGCGGGTCTTCGATACGGAGGGCAAGCCGCTGCGCAACACGCTCGTCGAGATCTGGCAGGCCAACGCCTGCGGGCGCTACCGCCATCGCTGGGATCGGTTCGAGGCGCCGCTTGACCCGAACTTCAGCGGCGCCGGCCGCGCCGTCACCGACGCGGAGGGCCGCTACCGCTTCGTCACCGTCAAGCCCGGGCCCTATCCGTGGGGAAATCACTACAACGCCTGGCGTCCGGCGCACATCCATTTCTCGTTGCTCGGCCGCGCGTTCGCGCAGCGGCTCGTGACGCAGATGTATTTCCCGGGCGACCCGCTGTTCGCCTACGACCCGATCTTCAATTCGATCCCCGATCAGGCGGCGCGCAAGCGGCTGATCTCACGCTTCTCGATCGAGGACACCCAGCCCGGCTGGGCCCTCGCGTACCAGTTCGACATCCACCTGCGCGGTCCCGGCGCGACACCGTTCGAGGAGGCGCTGTGATCTTCCCGAGCACGCCGGCCCAGACGGTTGGGCCCTACTTCGCGATCGGCCTGCCATGGCCCGAGGGCCCGCACGCGGTGGCCCCCGGCACCGCCGGCGCGATCACGATCCGCGGCGTCGTCTACGACGGCGCGGGCGAGCCGATCCCCGACTTCCTGCTCGAGACCTGGCAGGCGGATCCCGACGGGCTGTTCGCCGATCTGCACGCTCACGGCGGGCTCTCGAAGCTCGAGGGGTTCCGTGGTTTCGCGCGCGTCGGGTACGAGGACGGCGACGGCAGCTTCGAACTGGTGACGGTCAAGCCCGGGCCGCTGGTGATGGCGAGCGGTGCGCTCGCCGCCCCGCACATCGATGTGTCGCTGTTCGCGCGCGGGCTGCTGCACCGCTGCGTCACACGCTTCTACTTCGCCGACGAGGAGGACGCCAACGCAGCCGATCCGGTGCTCGCGAACGTTCCGGCGGAGCGCCGCGGAACGCTGCTCGCGAAAGCGGTGGCGGGCGGATACGAAATCGACATCCACCTCCAGGGCCCCGGGGAGACGGTGTTCTTTGCGCTCTGAGAGCCCGCCCGCGAACTCCGCTCGCCGGCGCGTGCAGGTATGAGCTCCGGCGGCCTGTTCGACGCGATCTATGCGCGCGGGCCGGTGGCGGCGCAGGTCGACGGTCGCGCGTGGCTGGCCGCGATGCTCGACGTCGAGGCGGCCCTCGCGCGCGCCTGCGCCGCGGACGGTTCGATCCCGGCCGCGTCGGCGAGCGCGATCGCCGACGCCTGCCGCGTCGAGCGCTTTGACCTCGCCGCGATCGCGCAGGCCGCCGGGGACTCCGCGACGCCGGTGATCGCGATCGTCGCCGCGCTGCGCGAGGCCGTCGGCGAGCACGTTGCGCCGCACGTGCACTTCGGCGCGACGAGCCAGGACATCATCGACACGGCCGCGATGCTCGTGTCGAGGAGGGCGCTCGAGCCGCTGCTCGTCGACGCCGCCGCAGCCGCCTCGGCTGCGGCGGCGCTCGCGAAGGAACACCGCGCGACGCTGATGGCGGGGCGCACGCTGCTGCAGCGGGCGCAGGCCAGCACCTTCGGCATGCGCGCCGCGGGCTGGCTCGTCGGGCTCGACGAGGCCTGCGCGGCCCTGCGGGTGGCGGACGAGCGCTTGGCCGTGCAGATGGGCGGGGCGGTCGGGACGCGTGCGCCGCTGATCGCGGCGCGCGTCGCAGCTGAGCTGGGCCTCGCCGAACCGACGCTGCCGTGGGGGGCGATTCGGGTGCGCCCCGCCCAGCTGGCGAGTGCGCTCGGGGTGCTCGCCGGTGTCCTCGGCAAGGTCGCCGGCGATGTCGCGCTGTTCTCGCAGAGCGAGGTCGGGGAGTTGCGCGAGGGCGGCGGGCCCGGACGCGGGGGCTCCTCGGCGATGGCGCACAAGCACAACCCGGTCGCCAGCGTGTCGGTGCTCGCCTGCACGACCCGAGTCCCCGGCCTCGTGGCGACGGTGCTCGCCGCGATGCCCCAGGAGCACGAACGCGCCGCGGGCGCATGGCAGGCGGAGTGGGGGACGCTCGCCGACCTGCTGACGCTCGTCGGCTCCGCCGCAGCGTGGTCGGCCGACCTGCTGGTCAACCTCGAGGTCGACGTCGAGCGGATGCGCGAAAACGCGGCCGGACTCGAGGGCGACCTTGACGCGATCGACTCGCTGATCGACCGCGCGCTGGCGGCGAGGCCGGTATGAGCGCCGTGGCCCTGCACTGCGATCAGACCGGGCCGCTCGACGCGCCGGTGCTGCTGCTCGGATCCTCGCTCGGCACGACGCTCGAGATGTGGACGCCGGCACTGGAGCGGCTCGCGCGCCGCTTCCGGGTCGTTCGCTTCGACCACCGCGGGCACGGCCGCTCGCCGGTGCCGGCGGGTCCGTACGCGATCGCCGACCTCGCCGGCGACGTGCTCGCCCTGCTCGATCGCCTCGGCCTCCGGCGCGTCTCCTACGCCGGCGTCTCGCTGGCCGGCATGGTGGGACTGTGGCTCGCGGCCCACGCCCCGGCGCGGATCGAGCGGCTCGTCTGCATCTGCAGCTCGGCGCACCTGCCGCCCGCGGAGGCCTGGGCGCAGCGGGCCGCCAGCGTGCGCGCCGCCGGGAACGTCGGCGTGGTCGCGGACGCCGTGCTCGAGCGCTGGTTCACGCCCGCCTATGCGCGCGCGCACCCGGAGATCGTGGAATGGGCCGGCGCGATGCTGCGGAGCTCCCCCGCCGTGGGATACGCGGCGTGCTGCGAGGCGATCGAGCATCTCGATCTGCGCAGCGATCTCGCGCGGATCACGGCGCCGACGCTCGCCGTCGGCGCGGCCGAGGATCACGCTGTGCCGCCCGTGCATTCGCAGGCAATCGCCGCCGGCGTGGCCGGCGGGCGTCTCGAGCTGCTCGCGCACGGCGCCCACCTCGCGGCGATCGAGCGGGCGGACGAGGTGGCAACGCTGATCGAGCGTGAAATGGAGGTTGGCGCATGAGCGACCCGCCCTACGAGGACGGCATGCAGGTGCGCCGCGAGGTGCTCGGGGACGAGCACGTCGATCGCGCGATCGAGCGCACCACCGAGTTCACCGCGCCATTTCAGGACTTCATCACGCGCTACGCGTGGGGCGCCGTCTGGGCTCGCGACGGGCTGGACCGCCGCACGCGCAGCGCCGTCACGCTGGGCGTGCTGACCGCGCTCGGGCGCGAGCACGAGATCGCGATGCACGTCCGCGCCGCGCTGCGCAACGGGCTCTCCGCCGTCGAGATCGGCGAGGTTCTGCTGCAAACCTCGGTCTATGCGGGCGTGCCCGCGGCGAACCGAGCGTTCGCGATCGCCGACGAGGTCATCACCGAGCAGGAGCGGCCCGGATGAGCGACGCCGTGGCGTCCCGCGGGCAGTTCGTCCAGTCGCTCTCGCGCGGTCTGGCGGTGATCCGCGCGCTGAACAGCGCCGAGCCGATGTCGCTGAGCGACGTCGCGCGCGCCAGCGAGCTCTCGCGCGCCTCGGCCCGGCGCTTCGTGCTGACGCTCGAAGAGCTCGGCTACGTGCAGCAGCAGTCGGCGGGGCGCTTCGCGCTGACGCCACGGGTGCTCGAGCTGGGTTTCGCGTACCTCTCGGCGCTCGGGCTGCCGGAGGTCGCGCAGCCGCACATGGAGCGGCTCGTCGGGATGGTCCGGGAGTCCTCGTCGGTCTCCGTGCTCGACGGCGAATCGGTGGTGTATGTCGCCCGCGTGCCGACGCGGCGGATCATGAACGTCGTGATCAACGTCGGCACGCGCTTCCCGGCTTACGCGACCTCGATGGGCCGCGTGCTGTTGGCGGGTCTCGATCAGGAGGTGTGCGCCGAGCTGCTGGACCAGATCGAGCTGGTGCCGCTGGCTCACGACACGATCACGACGCGCTCCGAGCTCGAGGCGGAGCTGGAGCGGGTGCGGCTCGCGGGCTACGCGATCGTGGACCAGGAGCTCGAGTCCGGCCTGCGATCGGTGGCTGCGCCGATTCGCGACCGCCGGGACCGCGTGATCGCGGCGATCAACCTGGCGGTGCACGCGCCACGCGTCACCGTTGCGGAGATCAGGGAGACGCTACTCGGTCCGCTGCTCGAGACGGCTGCGGCGATCGAGCGCGACCTCGGCGCCGAGCATGCGCCGGTCAACGGCCTGCGGCGGACCTGATGCGGCTGGCGAACCTCAATGGGCGGCTGATGGCCGCCGACGCGGGCTGCGGTTTCGTTGACGTCGCGCTTGCGAGCGAGGGGCGATTTGACCCGGATCCGCAGCTCGTCTACGAGCGCTGGGAGGAGTTCCTTGCTTGGAGCTCCTCCGGTGCGCTGCTGGGGGACGGCGACCAGCTCGGTGTGGAGGCGCTCGGGCCGCCGGTGCCGCGCCCCCGCCAGCTCTTTGCCGTCGCGCTCAACTACGCCGAGCATGCCGCCGAGAGCGGGTCCGACGCGCCCACCGTGCCACAGATCTTCACCAAGTTCCCGAGCTGCCTGGCCGGACCGCGCACTGGCGTGACGCTTCCCGGCGCCTTCACCGACTGGGAGGCCGAGCTGGTGGTCGTGATCGGGCATCGCGCCCACCACGTGACCAGCGGCCAGGCATGGGAATACGTCGCCGGCCTGATGGTCGGCCAGGACCTCTCAGCGCGAGACGTTCAGCGCTCCGGACCGACGCCGCAGTTCTCGCTCGGCAAGTCGTTCCCCGGGTTCGGGCCGACCGGCCCGTGGCTCGTCAGCGTCGATGAGTACGGCGAGGGGGACGCCGAGATCGAGTGCGTGCTCAACGGCGAGCGGGTGCAGCACGCGAGCACCGGCGACATGACTTTCTCGATCGCGCAGCTGATCGCCCACATCTCGTCGATCACGCCGATGCTACCCGGGGACCTGATGTTCACGGGAACCCCGCCGGGGGTTGGCGCGCACCGCCGGCCGCCGGTGTTCCTGCGTGACGGCGACGAGCTGGTCAGCCGGATCTCGCGGATCGGGGAGATCTCGCAGACCTTCCACGACCGCTGAGACGGCTGCGGCGCGCGCGCCGGCGGGCGTTACTCGTGCGTGGCAGCGGGCGCGCTCGGCTCGCTGCGGCGGGCCGCGCGGCGGCGCCCGGCCTCGAGCCGCGCCGGCGGAGTGTGCGGAATCCGATGATGCTTCGGAACCCATTCCCGCAGGATCGTTCCCAGCACTCGCCAGCCGTCGCTGAACGTCCGCAGGTTGCTGCGGCCGTGGATTCGGGCAAGCTCGAAGCTTGCGACCTCGGCCACGCGCAGTCCCGACTTGGCGGCGCGAAGATTGAGCAGCGTCTCGACCTCGAAGCCGTCGATGTCCACGTTCAGCGCCGGTAGGCAGGCGTGCCAGAAGGCGTTGTAGCCGTAGCAGAGGTCGCTGTAGTGCGTGCCATGGAGCACGTTCGCGAGGTGCGTCAGGCCGCGGTTTCCCAGGCGCCGAAGCAGGGTCATGTCGTGGCTTCCACCGCCCTGGATCGCGCGCGTGCCCTTGGCGAAGTCGGCGCCCGCGACGAGCGCGCCGACGAACGCCGGGATCTCCTTCGGATCCGCCGAGCCGTCGGCGTCGAGCGTGACGATGATGTCGCCACGACAGGCGGCGAACCCGCATGCCAGCGCGTTCCCCTTGCCAGAGCGGTCCTGATGGATCACGCGGACGTCGGGCCGCAGCGATCGCGCGACGATCTCGGTGTCGTCGGTGGAGTGCCCCGGGACGAGCACCACCTCGAAGATGTTGTCGGGCAGGTTCGCGAGCACGTGGCGGAGATTCAGTGCCTCGTTGAGCGCGGGGACCACGACGCTCACGCGGATCGCGCTGATGTTGCCGCGTCGCCCGCGGCCGCCGCCACCGCCACCGCGGCGATCGCTTCGTGCGCCGTCAGGCTGTGCGAGACCGGTCCCGTTGCGCGTTGACGGATGCGAGCCGTTGCGCTCGAGCACGCCGTTCCCGTTGCG
>CAZABN010000086.1:0-1450 GCA_964483345.1 uncultured Solirubrobacteraceae bacterium | reverse complement strand
GCCGTTCCCGTTGCGCTCGATGTTCCCGTTGCGCTCGAGCACGCCGCTTCCGTTGCGCTCGAGCACGCCGTTCCCGTTGCCCTCGATCACGCCATTACCGTTGCGCTCGATGACAGGGGACGCATCCGTGGCGAGCACGGCATGCCTCGCCGCCGTGACCATGGCGTCACGGAAAGCATCGACGATGCGGCCGTTGCCGGCCGTCGACTCGGGTCGCGAAGGCACGGGCTCCATCACCCACTTCTCGGCTTTACGTCGTCGTTTGTTGACCGAATCGCGTATTGCTGGACGGATGACCATCCTGTGGCCGCAAGATCTCGCTCGGCCTGCGGGCGAAATCGGCCGATACGTGTCCTATGCAACCCCCGGCAAGCGCGTTGGCGGCCGATTACGTCGCCCACGAAGAGCGGCCTGCCAGTCGCGCTCGGATCGGCGACATCGTGGTGGCGCTCGGATTCGCCGACCGTGAGACGGTCGAGGAGGCTGCTCGCGCGGCGCGCGAGATCGGCGAGCAGATCGGGCAGGTCCTGCTCGAACGCGGCGCGATCACCACCGATCAGTTTGCAACCGCGATGGCGCGGCGGTTCGGCCTCGAACATCGGCGCCTCGACGACATCAACCTGGATGCGTCCGCCGCGCAGCTCGTCTCGTTCACGGCCGCGCGCCGCATGCGCGCGGTGCCGATTGCGTACGAGAACGACCACACGCTGGTCGTGGCGGTCGCCAGTCCGGACAACTACCTGGTGCTGGAGGACATGTCCATGTTCACCGGCATGCAGGTCAAGCAGGTGGTGGTGTCGCAGGAGGACCTGGACGCGCTGCTCAAGCGACTGAGCGTGCTCGACGGCGAGCTGATCGAGGACGAGGTCGTGACCGACGCTCGTGGGCTTGATGAGGAGCAGTTCGAGAGCCCTGACGATGCGCCGACGATCAAGCTGGTGCGTTCGATCGTCTCCGAAGCAGTCGACCGCGGCGTGTCGGATGTGCACTTCGCGCCCGACGACGGCACGCTCACCGTGCGCTTCCGGATCGATGGCGTGATGGTGGAGGCCGCGCGCGTTCCGCGCAGCCAGGCCGCCGCGGTGATCTCGCGAATCAAGATCCTCGCGGACCTCGACATCTCCGAGAAGCGCCTGCCGCAGGACGGTCGGATCGGTATCGTGATCGACGGTCGCCGCGTGGACATCCGCGTGGCGGTGATGCCGCTCGTCGACGGGGAGTCCGCGGTGCTGCGGATCCTGGACGCCGGGCGCTCGCCGCTGTCATTGGACGAGCTCGGGATGAGCGCAGCGGACCTCGAGCGGCTCGGCGCGGCGCTGCACCGCACGCAGGGCGGAATCCTCGCGACCGGCCCCACGGGCTCGGGCAAGACGACGTCGATGTACGCGATGATCGCGATGGTCCGCTCGCCCGAGAAGACGCTGACGACGATCGAGGATCCGGTCGAGTA
>CAZABN010000085.1:1211-8230 GCA_964483345.1 uncultured Solirubrobacteraceae bacterium | reverse complement strand
CGGCGAGACCGAGGAGCTGGAGGCCGATTCGCTGGTGCTCGCGCTCGGCCAGGACTCGGACCTCTCGCTGCTCGACGGCGTGCCGGGGCTCGAGATCGAGGACGGCGTCGTGGTCGTCGACGAGCGGATGATGACCGGCCACGAGGGCATCTTCGCCGGCGGCGACATGGTGCCCGCCGAGCGCACCGTGACGGTCGGCATCGGCCACGGCAAGCAGGCCGCCCGCAACATCGACGCCTGGCTGCGCGACGAGCAGTTCGTGCACGCGCCGGTGCCGGAGCTCGCCGACTTCGACAAGCTGAACACCTGGTACTACTCCGACGCGCCCCGCACGGTCGCGCCGCAGCTCGACAGGATCCGCCGCCAGGGCAGCTTCGACGAGGTCACGCTCGGCCTCGACGAGACCAACGCCCTGTTCGAGGCGCGCCGCTGCCTGAGCTGCGGCAACTGCTTCGGCTGCGACAACTGCTACGGCGTCTGCCCCGACAACGCCGTGCTGAAGATCGACGATGCGGACGGCTACGCATTCGACCTCGACTACTGCAAGGGCTGCGGCATCTGCGTCGCCGAGTGCCCGTGCGGCGCGATCGAAATGATCCCCGAGGCGGGCTGAGCCTCCCCTCCTGGGGGCCGAGTCGGCGCATGCGCCGACTCGCCGGGAGGGCGCATGCGCCCTCCCGCGGGTGGGTGCATGCACCCACCCGTACAACAGGGGTTATTTGGGTGGCGGCAGGACGAGCGCCGAGCAGGAGTCGTGCGTGATCCGGCGGCTGACGCTGTTGAAGGCCTGAAGGCCGCCGAGCCGGCGGCTGCCGATCACGACGATCGCTGCGCCGGTGCTCCTGACCGCCGAGAGGATCACCGGCACGGCCCGGCCCGGCACGATCAGCGACTCGGTCGCGGCGAGCGCTGAGAGCGCCTTCACCTGCGACTGGATGCGGTGCGGGTGCATCCGCGACTCCGAGCCGAGCGCGTGGACGAGCGTGACCGGTGCGTCCTGGTCGACCGCGAGCTTGCCGGCGAGCGCAACGATCTGATCCGAGCCGTCGAGGCCGTCGCTGGCGACCATCACGCGCCGGCCGCGCAGCGGGCCCTTGAACGACGCTCGCACGAACAGCGTCGGCGTCGTGAAGGCGCGCAGCGTCGCCGACGCGACCCCGCCGACCAGCATGCCGCCGAACCAGGAGGTGGCGGGTGCGCCGAGCGCCAGCAGGTCGTATTGCTGCGCGCGCGCGAGGATCACCTTGACCGGGGGGTGCCCGGGATCGGCGATGGTGGTCGCCGGCACCCCGGCGTGGTCGGCGATCCGCTTCGCGCGGGCCAGCACGCGGGCGACACGCGCCGGCCCGATCGCCGCGGTCGCCTGCACGCCGGAGCCCGACGCGGCGGTCACGGCGAGCAGCGTCAGCGAGCCGCCGGGGCCGGCCAGACAGGCGGCCATCCTGACCGCGGCGGTGCTCGCGCGCGTCCCGTCGACGGCGCAGAGGATGTTCGCGAAGAGCGGCGCCGGGCCGTCGTCGGTCATGGCGTCAACACTACACTCGCTCCGGCGCCCCGGGGAGTTACGCGCCGACCAGGTCGCGGCGGCGGAACGCCCACAGCGCCGCCAGCGCCGCGGCGGCACCGATCGCGAGCATGATCAGCGCCGCGCCGGCGCGGAACGGCTGCGCAGGCACCGCCGCGACGTTGGCGAACGGCGTGAGGTCGACGAGCCAGCGCGGGGCGCCGACCAGCGAGCCGACCAGCTGCCAGAGGAACGCCACGGCGACGAGGCCATAGGCGACGGCGGCGCTCGCGCGCGGCACGAGCGCGTAGGCGAGCGCCGCGACACCGAGGAAGAGCAGCGCCGCGGGCAGGCAGTTCGCCCCGGCTTCGAGCATCCGGCCAAGCGTCACGTGCACGCCGACCGAGGCGGCGCCCAGCCAGGCGCAGAGCCCGGCGGCGAGCGACACCGCGGCCGCCGAGACGCCGGCCAGCGCGAGGCGCCCGCCGAGCCAGCGCCGGCGGCTGAGCGGCAGCGCGAGCAGCGTGTCGAGCTGCTGGCCGGCCTCCTCGTGGCGTGCGGCGCCGATCTGCGCGCAGCCGAGCAGGCTCACGGCGAGGACGAAGAAGATGAACACGAAGGCGAGGTAGCCGGCCGGCGTGGCGATCGAGCCCGAGCCGAGCTTCGCGAGCTCGCGCTGGATGCTTTTGGAGATCCCCGCCGAGGAGATGCTGTTGGAGATCACGCCGAGGATCAGCGCGAAGGCGCCGGCGCCGGCGGCCCAGACGATCAGGCTGGCGCGCTGGCTGCGGAGCGCCTGCGCCGTCGCGCCCGAAAGGAGTCGGAGCCGTGGCGGCGAGCTGTCGTGCGCGGGCAGCACACCGGTGTCGATGTCGCGCACGGCGGCGATGCGTGCCGCGAGCGTGAGCAGCGCAACCGACGCCGCGAGCGGCAGGATCAGCACGAGCGGGCGCGCGCCGGCGAACGGCCGCAGCTGCTCCGCCCAGCCGAGCGGCGTCGCCCAGCGCAGCCAGCCGAGACCGGATGCGGTGTCGGCGATCACGCGCAACAGGAAGAGCACACCGATCACCGCGCCGCCCAGCTCGAGCGCGATCCGCCGCGTCGGCGCGAGCTGGCTCGCGAGCGCGCCGACGCCCACGCAGACCGGGACCACCGATACGGTCGCGAGCGCGAGGTAGGCCGACCCGCCCGCCGGCAGTCCGCCGGCGACGAAGCCCACGAACTCGGCGAGCCACAGGATCAGCGTGCCGGCGGCGATCGCGGCCATCGCCGCCAGGTACGCAGTGCGCCGGCTGACGATCCCGGCCAGCACCAGCTCCATGCGGCCGCTCTCCTCCTCGGCCCGCAGCGCCCGCACCGCGGCCAGCAGGCCGAAGATCGCGGTGAAGAGCGCGAGCGTGCCGCCGACCCGCCAGGCGCTGTAGCCACTGACACTCAGCAGGTTGTGCGGCTCGCCGTAGAACAGGCGGATCGCCTTGTTGTTGCCGAAGCTCCGCGCGAAGGCGAGGCGGCTCGAGCGCGTCGGGTAGGCGTGGCGGTAGCCGACCGGCTGGATGTAGGCGTAGAGCGCGAAGAGGTAGGCGAACGAGATCGTGCGCACCCGCGCGTCGCGGAACGCGCGGCGAGCCAGCGCGCTAGCCGGGCGCATGGCCGTCGGAGCCGTCGTAGTGGTGCAGGAAGATCTCCTCGAGCGACGGCTCGCGGCTCTCCAGCGCGACCACCTCGTGGCGGCCGAGCAGCGCGAGCAGCTCCGTCAGGCCGGAGGTCACCTCGAGCCGCAGGCTGCTGGGCCCGCGCTCGACGACCGTGACGCCCTCCAGCCGCTCGAGCTCCGGCACCTCGCCGGCGAAGCTCACGTCGATCACCTGCGCGTGCAGGTGGCGCAGCTGCGCGAGCGTGCCGGAGTCGACGAGCCGCCCGGCACGCAGGATGCCGACACGGTCGCAGAGCGCCTCGACCTCGGTCAGGATGTGGGAGGAGAGAAAGACGGTCTGGCCGCGCTCCTTCGCCTCGAGCACGCTGTGGCGGAAGGCGACCTCCATCAGCGGGTCCAGGCCGCTGGTCGGCTCGTCGAGGATCAGCAGCTCGGCCCGGCTGGCGAGCGCGGCGACGAGCGCCACCTTCTGGCGGTTGCCCTTCGACAGCGCCCGGATCTTCTTCGACGCCTCCAGCTGGAAGCGCTCGATCAGGACGTCGCGATAGGCGACGTCGGTCCCGCCGCGCACGCGGGCGAGGAACTCGAGCGTCTCCGTGGCCGTCAGCGCCGGCCACAGCGACGGCTCGCCGGCGACATAGGCCACGCGGCGGTGCGCGCTCACCGGCTCGCGCCAGCTGTCGATCCCGAACAGCTCCGCGCGCCCCGCACTCGGCCGGTGCAGCCCGAGCAGCAGGCGGATCGTCGTCGTCTTGCCGGAGCCGTTTGGCCCCAGGTAGCCGAAGACCTCCCCCGCCGCGATGCTCAGGTCGAGCGAGTCGAGCGCGAGCGTGGCGCCGTAGCGCTTGCTGAGGCCGCTCGCGGCGACGACAGCGCTCAACGTCACTCCTCGCGTGCTGTGCGGGGCATGTCGGCGGAGGGTACGGCACGCGAGCGTCTCGGCATCCGTAGTCCTCCGCACCGCAGGGGCGGGCACCTCCCGATGCGCGAGAGTTTTTCGCGCCTATCGTGGATACATGCCCGATCACCGCGACCGAACGCAGCGGTCACCGCGCCGATGACGCCCACGACGACGAGCGAATTGGGAGTCCCGCCCGCACGGCTGACTGCGCCGGAGAACGGAGCACTCGCGGGTCCCGCGGCGCCGATTCGCGTCGCTCTCGCCGACGACCGGGCGCTCGTACGCCACGGCCTGCGGCTCCTGCTGGGCGGCGAGGAGGACATCGAGCTGCTGTCCGGGACGGCCGACGTGGCGTCGCTCGGCGGCCAGGTCGCGGCCCACCATCCGGACGTCCTCGTGCTCGACCTCGGCCTGCCGAGCCGCTCCGCGATCACCGCGATCAGCGGCCTGCGCGAACGCGCTCCGCACACGCAGATCGTGGTGCTGACCGCCGAGCGCGAGCCGATGTTCGCACGCCGCGCGCTCGGCGCCGGCGCGCTCGGCTTCGTCGCGAAGGAGTCCGCCGACGACGACCTGCCCGCGGCGATTCGCGCGGCGGCGCGCGGCGAGCGCTACGTCAGCGCGGCCGTGGCGGCCGGCCTCGAGGCGACACGCCGCTCCTTCGCCGAGGATCGCCTGACCGCGCGCGAGATCGAGGTGCTGCGGCTGATCGCGCTCGGCCACACAAGCGCGGAGGTCGCACGCGCGCTGGCGCTCTCGCCCCGCACCGTGGAGACCCATCGCGCGCGCATCCACAAGAAGCTCGGGCTCGCCACCCGCGCCGAGCTGGTCAGCTACGCGCTGCGCCGGCGGCTGCTGCGGGGCTAGACCGCGCGTCGTGCCTGCCCGTTTGGGTAGGCGCTTTCGGGTTCTGAACCACCCTTCCGAAGGATTGATCGCGTTTTTGTTTGGTGCTAGTTTGATTTGGCACTAACATTGAGCGAGCAGGCGAAAGTGCGGGCACGGTCGGCGACGACGGTGCAGGCGCGGTCGAGGCGAGAGCGGGCGGGGAGGCGCGCTCTCAGGGAAGGGGGCGGGTCCCGCCCGATGACCAGTAGGCCGCATTTCCGTATCCGCGGCAGCGGGAAGGCTCCGCACGGGCTGGGCGAGGACTCGCGATGGAGTACCTGAACTGCCCCAGCTGCGGCTTGACGATCCGGCCGAGCGCGGACTGGCTGACCGTGGAGCACTGCCCGCGATGCCTCGCGCGCCGGCGCACACGGGTCGCGATGGTGGCCTCTCCAGCGCCCGGCGAGGGCGGCGCGAGCGCGCCGGACATCCTCGGCCCCAGCGCCCGCTCGCATGTCGCCGACGGGGAGGCCTGAACTGCCTGGACCGGCCGTTGCTCATCCCAGACCGACGCTCGCAATTCGATGAGCGACGCCATGAATGCCCGCCGGATGCGGCGCCTCCTGGATGTCGCGCGCAGCGTGTTCGCCGAGCCGCGACCGGAGTTGGTCTACCAGCGACTGCTCGAGGCCGCACGTGAACTGACCGGCGCCCGCTACGCCGCGCTCGGCGTGCTCAACGAACGGCGCACCGGCCTGGAGCAGTTGTACACGGCTGGGATCGACGACGAGACCCGCCGGGTGATCGGTGAGCTGCCGCGCGGGCGCGGCGTGCTCGGGCTGCTGGTCGAGCACGCGCAGCCGCTGCGGATCGACGATGTCGGCAGCCACCCCGCCAGTTACGGGTTCCCGCCCGGCCATCCTGTGATGCACAGCTTCCTCGGCGTCCCGGTCCATGTCCGCGGCGAGGTCTGCGGCAACCTCTACCTGGCCGACAAACCCGGCACCTTCGACGAGTCCGACGAGGAGATCGCAATCATCCTCGGCGACTGGGCGGCGGCGACGCTCGAGCTGGCACGCTCCCACCACGCCGCAGGCCGCCGCTGGCGCGACCACGAGCCGGCGCCGGTACTTCAGGCCACCGCGGCCGCCGATGCGTCGGACGCCCGCACGACGCTGCTGCTGGTCGAGAACGAGCCGGCCCTGCGCGAGCTCGTGCGCACGACCCTCGAGCAACAGGGCTACGCGGTGCTGGCCGCCGCGAACGGCCTCGACGCGCTCGAACTGGCGGGGCGCCACCAGGCGCCGATCGACGTGCTGATCACCGATCTGGTGATGGCGCGCCTTTCAGGCCCCGAGCTGGCGCAGCGGTTGCGGGAGCTTCGCCCCGGGATCGAGGTGCTGTTCATGTCCGGCCACAACGACAGCCGCCTGTTCAGCCGCGATGTCGAGAACGGCGAGGTGCACCTGCTCACCAAGCCGTTCACGCCCGGCCAGCTGATCGAACGCGTGCGGGCGCTGACCGAGCACCACCGAGCCTGAGACGGAGCGCTACGGCTTCGCGACCGCGACCGCGTGCCTGCTGCGCGCGCCGTCGGCGTCGGTTCCGCCGCCCGGGCGTGCGTCGTGCAGCGCCGCGATCTCGGCGGGCGTGACCGGCGGCGCGAACACGTACCCCTGCCCCTCGTCGCAGGCCATCGCAACGAGGTTGTCCAGCTGGTTGTCGGTCTCGATGCCCTCCCCGACCACGGTCATCCCGAGCGCGTGCGCCATCGCGGTGACCGCGGCGATGATCTCGCTGTCGCGGGACCCCTTGCCGAGTCGCGAGATGAAGCTGCGGTCGATCTTGAGGATGTCGGCGCGCAGCTCCTGGAGGTGCACGAGCGTCGAATAGCCGGTGCCAAAGTCGTCGAGGGCGAGCCGAACGCCGAGCGCCGAGAGCGACTCGAGCACGCGGTTCGCGTCACCAAGCTCACCGATCAGTGCGGTCTCCGTGATCTCCAGGCACAGCCGCGCCGGCGCGATCCCGTGGCGCTCGAGCGCCGCCGCCACACGATCCACGAGCTCGCGGTCGCGCAGCTGGCGCCCGGAGACGTTGACGGAGATCACGAACTCGTCGGACACCTCGCCGGC
>CAZABN010000085.1:0-1111 GCA_964483345.1 uncultured Solirubrobacteraceae bacterium | reverse complement strand
CGCTTGGCGGCGTACATCGCGACGTCGGCGCGCCGGACCAGCTCGCCCGGATCCATCAGCGGATCGTCGGTGGTGACGACGCCCACGCTGCCGGTGACCTGCAGCTCGCGCGCGTCCACCTTCAGGGGCGCCCGGATCGCCTTCGCGACGCGGTCGCAGATCAGCCGGACGTCGGCGTCGTCGTGCAGGTAGGAGAGCAGCAGGACGAACTCGTCGCCGCCCAGCCGCGCCACGGTGTCGGCGCGGCGCGCCACCTCGCTCAGCCGCCGGCCCACCTCGACGAGCACGCGGTCGCCCGCGTCGTGCCCGAAGGCGTCGTTGACGTCCTTGAAGTCGTCGAGGTCGACGAACACCAGCCCGACGCGTCCCGGCCGGCGCTCGAGCGAAACCATCGCCTGCTGCAGGCGGTCCATCAGCGCCACCCTGTTCGCGAGGCCGGTCACCGAGTCGTGCAAAGCCTGCTGGACAAGCGCCTGCTCGGCCGCAATCTGAGCGGTCACGTCGCGGGCGATCCCCCAGGTCCCGATGATCTCGCCGTCGCTGTTGCGCAGCGGCATCTTGGTGGTTGACACCCAGGCGTCCGGCCGGTCGACAAAGGTCTCACGCTCGATCTTCGCGACGATCGGCTGCCCGGTCGCGATCACCGCCCGCTCGTCCTCGAAGGCCGCGTCGGCATGCGGCTGGCTGAAGATGTCGAAGTCGGTCTTGCCGATCACCTGCTCCTGCGAGCAGCCGGGCGCGACCGTTGCGAGCCAACCCTCGCTGACCAGCAGGAACCGGCTGTCGAGATCCTTGAACCAGACCCGCTCCGCCGGGCTGGCGAGCAGGTTGCTGACGCAGGCCTGCCTCAGCTCCTCCGTGAGGAGCTCACTCGATGCCGGATCAGGTGATTTACCGTCCACGACGACACGCGGTGGGAAGCAGAGGCGCGCACAATCATCGGCTCTGCACCGCTGGACCTTGAGGCCGTGCAGCGGTGATCGCGGGCTGTCACGCGGCCGTCGCGCGGCCGTCGCGCGGCCTTCGCGCGGCCTTCGCGCGGCCTTCGCGCGGCCTTCGCGCGGCCGTCGCGCGGCCGTCGCGCGGCCTCGCGGTCGGCGTCGGGTCGCTA
>CAZABN010000084.1:7126-8247 GCA_964483345.1 uncultured Solirubrobacteraceae bacterium | reverse complement strand
GGACGACGACCAGGTGCGCTGGTTCGACCGGAACGGACGCCCGCAAACGCCTGCCGAAGCGAGCGTCACCGGGGTGCTCCGTCGCGCGTGGCGACAGCGCGGGCGGGCGGCGATTGATCGGTCACGGGATGGTGTGGCCGCCGGGAACGATCGTGATGGCGGTTGACGACGTTGACGACGAACCGCCTGACGCGCCGCATTGCACGGTCGGTACGCCAGTGAGCGGTTCTACCGGGGCTGAGTAAACCGTCTTGCGGTTGGCGTCGCGGAGGGTAACGGTGTCGGGGCTGCTGGCTATTAGTGCGTAGACGAGTCTGCCGGCCACGCCAAAGGCCTTCGGCACCGTCGCGGCCGGCATCTGCGAAAGGCCAGCTGGACTCTGCAACCAGGCGGTCAGACCGGCGCGCAGGAGGACGCCGCTGATGACCTGGAAGTGGTGATGCGTGCACGCTCCCACGTAGGTCGTCCACCAGACGGGGTTGTTTCCGATGTTCTGGTCGCTCTTGGGCCCAAGCGGATAGTTCGCACACGACTGGCTCGTAGAGCTCCCGTTGGCCTCGCTCATACACAGCGCAACCTTGCCGAGGTAGCGGATGCGGTGCAGCATGATCACAACTGGCCCCTGAACGGTCTTCACGCTGGCGAGCTTCACGTGCCCCGGGGGGAGCTGGTAGACCGGAGCCCGCTCGAGCGCGACGGGTGATCCAAAAGCAGCGTCACCACCCGACCCACCAACCGCCACCGACACGATCCCCACCACGGCCGCACCCAACAAGACGGTTAAGGCGCGGCCTGGTCGGCGACACAGATAGCCGCGATACATCGCTGCGAGCAGCATACGAGCCAACGCAGAGTTCTGGATCCGCGTGGATCCGGCTACGGCGGGCTGTCGCCGTTCGCGGAACCATGACGATCGAGAGGCGACGCGGAGCGAGCGACGACAGCACGACGACGACTCAAACAACCAAGTAGACGACGACGAGAACAGACGACACGAAAACGACTCAAACGACCAAGACCACGACGACGAGAGCAGACGACTGGACGACGACCAAGACGAGGACCAACGACCAAGACGAGGACCAACGACCAAGACGAGGACCAACGACCAAGACGAGGAC
>CAZABN010000084.1:0-7026 GCA_964483345.1 uncultured Solirubrobacteraceae bacterium | reverse complement strand
ACGACCAAGACGAGGACCAACGACCAAGACGAGGACCAACGACCAAGACGAGGACCAACGACCAAGACGACGCAAACGACAAGGCTATGTAGCGATACACTTTACGCACTAGGTGCTAGAGTCCGACGGCATGAGCGGCCTTGTGAGCCCATGTTCGGCGTTCTGGCGGCACGCCCGGCCGGGCCACGACGGATTCCTCGGCCTCGATCCAGGCGCCTGGGAGGGGTGGTTTTCGTGTTGACGGTCGCGAAGGTTTCGGCCGGCGGCGGCGGCGCGTACGCGTCGTATTTGGACGGCCGGTCGCAGCCGCCGCAGGAGGGTGACTACTACCTGAAGGACGGTGAGCGGGTTGAGGCTCCCGGGCGCTGGGTGCTCGGTCCGGGTGGCGCTGCCGCGCTCGGTGTTGACCCATCTGCGCCCGTCGAGGGTGATGCGTTTCGGGCGGTGATGGCGGTCCGCCATCCGGTGACGGGTGAGCAGTTGCGTCGGGTTGGTGCGAACGGGGAGGCGGTCGTTGCGATCGATGCGACGTTTTCGGCGCCGAAGTCGGTGTCGGCGGTTTGGGCGCTCGGGTCACCCGAGGTGCGGTCGGCGTTGGAGGCGGCGCAGGAGCGCGCGGTGCATCGCGCGCTCGCGCACGCGCTCGAGTTCGTGCCGATGGTGCGCCGCCGCGTCGATCAGGACACCGTGGTCCGAGAGAACGCTCTGGAGGTGTTGGCGTCGAGTTGGCAGCACACAACCGCCAGAGCCGTCGCCGGTCGGGCACCCGATCCTCAGCTGCACTCCCACGTCCTGATCCATGGCGCGTTGCGGTCAGACGGGAAGGTGGTCGCTGTGGAGTCGCGGGCGTGGCTTGTGCATCAGCGCGAGATCGGGGCGACCTATCGCTCGGAGCTCGCGCGCGAGCTTCGGGACCTTGGCTTCGAGGTCGTGCACGGCACTGGTCGTGGCAACCGTTATTTCGAGTTGGTGGGTGTGCCGGATGGTTTGCGTGAGCGGTGGAGTTCGCGTCACCATCAGGTCGCCGGCGCGATCGAGCAGCGCCTCGCGGAAAAGAAGGCGGCGCTTGCGGTGGTGATCGAGCAGGGCGGTCCGGACGCCGCGGATGCTGCGGTTCGCCTTGACGGCTTGGAGCGCAGCGGCCGGTTGATGCCGGGGGAGGAGCGGCGGTTCGCGATCTCAAGCCGCGCCGCAAAGGGGTCGCTTGAGACGGCTGGTGATCTGGATCGGGCGTGGTGGGAGACGGCGGTCGAGCATGGTTTCGACGCCCGGTCGGTGGAGGAGCTCCGCGAGCGTGGCGGTGAGGTCGAACCCGAGTGGCGGGATCTCGACAGCGAGATCCTCGCGAGGCTGACGGAGTTTGACGCGACGTTCGCGCCACGCGAAGCGCGCGCGGTCGCGCTCGAATCCGCGGCCGAGCTCGGACCCGAAGCTGGGTTGGCTTCGCTCGCGCGGCTGCGTGAGCAGGGCCGGGTTCTCGATCTCGCGGACGGCCGTCAGACCACCGCGGCGCATCGCGCGCTCGAGCGCGCGACTGTCCGCAGCGTTGGCGAGCTCGCGACCGTTCGCGGCGACGCGATCAACGAGGCGCTCGTGAGCGCCGAGGTTGAGCTGCTTGCGGCCGCTGTCGCGGAGCGTGGTGGTGAGCTCGCTGGTGAGCAGGAGCGAGCGGTCCGCGTCGCCTGTGCTGACCAGCGGCTTGTGGTCGTTGTTGGTCAGGCGGGGACGGGGAAGAGCACGGCGTTGCAGGGTGTCGCGCGCGCGCACCAGCACGCGGGTCGGACGGTGCTTGTGACGAGTACCGGTGCGCAGGCCGCTGAGCGCCTCGCCGCCGAGTTGGCGGAGGTTGGTGTTGAGGGTCGCGGTTATTCGACGACCGCGCTGCGAGTGAACGTCGAGCGCGGACTCGTGGTCATGGACGCGGGGGTGACGGTGATCCATGACGAGGCGGCGCTCGCGTCAACTAGGGAGCAGGCGTGGCTGTTCAAGACCGTGAGCGAGTCGGGTGCCAGGCTGGTCGCGATTGGTGACCCGCGTCAGTCCCAGGCGGTTGGTGCCGGCGGGTTGTGGGGCGAGATCGAGCAGACCGCCCGCGAGCAGGACGCGTTCGTTGAGTTGTCGCGGATCGTTCGGGCGCAGGATCCGGCGGATCGTCGCGAGCAGGCGTTGTGGCGGGCGGGTCAGCACGACCACGCGCTCAGCAACTACTCAGAGCGTGGGTTTGTCGTGATCGAGGCTGATCAGCGACAGCTCGAGGATCTCGCGCTCGACGCCGCACAAGCCGACCGTCGCGGCGGTCGTGAAACGCTCGTTGTGGCAGAGACGTCGAACGAGCAGCTCGACGCGCTCAACGCCCGCGCCCAAGCAATCCGACTCCAGGATGGCGAGGTCGGCGCGGAGAGCGTGCCGCTTACCGGGCGGCCCTACGGATTGCGGGCCGGCGACGACATTGTCATCCGCGCACCGGTCCAGCACCCCGATCTCGGCTCGATCCGCAACGGCGTGAGCGGCGAGGTGGCCGCCGTCGACGCGGAAGCAGGAGCGGTGACGCTCCGGTTGAGCGACGGTCGCGAAGCCTCGTTCGATCGTGTGACGCTCGACGCCGGGCAGGTCCGGCTCGCGTATGTGTCGCATCCGTTCCCCGCGCAGGGTCGCACGACCGACACGACACACGTCATCGCAGGCCCGCTCTCCACGGCCGAGGGCTCCTATGTCGCGCTGACCAGAGCGCGCGAGCACACCCGCCTGTACGCCTCAAGCAGCCAGCTCGAACTCCCCGAATCTCGCGAGCAAGCAATCGCTGTGTTGGCGGAGCGACTCGGTCGCTCCGAGCCGGAACTCCCATCGATCCGCATCCCGCTCGCCCACGAACAACACATCGAGCGCGAACACCAGCAGCTCACACTGCCGCTCGACGACGACAAGACGGAGGACATCGTTGCGGTGTTGCGTGCGGAGCGTGACCAGCTCCAGGCGATCGTCAACAGCTACCCGCGAGACGCGGCCGGCCAGGTCGAATCGCTCGAACGAGACGTGGAGCGCCTCCGAGCCCACAGCGAGAACTGGACCGGAGAGGCTCAACGCGCCCGGAGCGAGCTAGCCGCACTCGGCCCGCTCGCCAGACGCGGCAAGCACGCGAACGAACTCAGCTTCGACATCGACCGCAGCGAGCGCCGAGCTTACGATGCGGGCGAGGCAGAGCGGAACGCGGCAGCGAGGCTCGCGCAGATCCACGACGGACCGGACAGCCCGCGGCGGTGGGAAGCCGAGCACCCCCACGCGCGCGAGCAGCTACGCGAAGCCCAACAGGCATTCAACGACGCCGTGCAGTGCCAAGCCGACCGCGCGATCGAACAACCAGGCGAGCACCTAGTGCGCGTCCTCGGCGAACGACCCAGCGAAGACCGGTCGGTCGAGCGCGACACGTGGGACCGGGCCGCGCGCGCCATCGAGGCCTACCGCATCACCTACGAGATCGACCCATCTGAGGCGACAGCGCTCGGACCGGAACCCATCCGCCGGGACTCTCCGTTGCTCCAGCACATCGACTGGGAACGGGCAGGCAAGCACGTCCTCGACGCGCGCGAACAGCTCGCGATCGAGGACCCGGGGCTCGGACCGATCGAGGAGCGCATGGCGCGCGTCATGGGCCTCATGCCCGAGCACGACCGCGCGCAAGCGCTCGAACGCGGCCACGGCTGGGAGCGGTGAAGCCAACGCTCGGCGCTCACGCGCTCAGCGTTGCGCCGCGATCCGCTCGAGCAACGCGCGTGGCTTGATGACCGCCGCGGCGTGCGGCTCGAGCGAGAGGAGATCGAGATCACCGCTGACGATCGCCTCGACGCCCGCCGTTCCAGCGAGCGCGACAAGGTAGTCATCGGCAGGATCGCGACACACAGCTGGGTGCGGCAGCGGCGCGTCGGCGATCAGGGCTGTCACGCTTGCGAGGTCGCCGACGAACCGCTGAGCCTCGTCGAGAGAGAGATACCGGCGCATCCGAGGGCGAGCCAGCACCGACGCGATCTCTGCGAGCAGTGCGGGGGAGGTGACGAGTTCGATCCGGCCGTCAAGCGCCGCGTCGAGGATCACCGCGGGTGGGGAGTCAGGATCCTTCGCGATCGCTGCTGATACGAGTACGTTCGCGTCGGCGAGGACTCGGATCACGCGGCGCGATTGCGCGCGTCAGCGCGTGCGGCCTTGAGCTCCTCGCGCACGAGCTTCATCGACGCCTCCTCATCCAGGTCGCTCCGACTGCGAATCTGACCCACGAGCGCTCGCAGATCAGCGACCTGCAATGCACGCTCGACGATCTCGCCCTCGCTCACATTCGCCTCGACGGCTTGCGCGCGCAGTCGCGACACCACCTCGGTGTCTAGCTCAACCGATATCCGCTCGCGGCTCGCCACACCAAGATGGTAGCTACGTAGGCAACGGGCAACGAACGTCGCGCAGGCACGCGCTCGAAGTGTTCGGTGTTTGCGTCGTCTCGGGCGCGTCAAGCGTTTCTGCGCCGCGCGGTTGCGTATCGTGCTGTATCGCAAACCAGGTCCAAGCAGGCCTATTCCGAGTTATTTCAGTATGGCTGACGACGACATCCTCACGGTTGCGCAGGTCGCCGCCCAACTCCACGTGACGCCGCAAACAGTGCGCGCGTGGATCGACAGCGGCAAGCTGCGAGCCGGCCGGGTCGGCAAGGCGTACATGATCTTGCGCCGCGACGTGTACGCGATGCTCGAGCAGGCCGCGGTCGAGCATCGGTCGCGCAGAGAGAGCGATGCGCCGCCGACCCCGGGAAACGCGAGCAAGCCGGCGGAGTTGTGGGCCGGCTCACGGACCGGCGCCTCGCTCGTCCCGCCGCGATCCGGCTGAGTACCGCGCCCCGCGCGTTAGGCGCTACGGCGTTCGCGAACGCCGACGCGGAGAAGTCCGCTGGCGCGGTCTTCGCGCTCAACTTCGACGGCGAGCGCGCCGGCAGCCTCAGCGAGCAGCTCGTGCGCCAGCGCCACCTTGACCAAGTCACTTCCTCCGCCGGCCCGGTTCAGCTCAGCCACTGCCGCGTCAAAACGCGCCCACAACGCCTCGGGTCCACGGCGACCGGTACCGGGCTGCAGCTCGTAAGGCTGCTTCGCGTCCGAAGTGTGCGGCGGCCACGAGAAGCCGGCCGCTGCAGCCCTGCGACAGACCGCGGCCTCCTCACTCGCCACCTCGGCAAGCTCGGCGAGGCGAGCACTGAACCCGGCATCGGGTGGCGCCAGCCGGTGGGCACGGATCGCTCGGTGCCAACGGTCTCGCGCCGCCGCGAACATCTCCTGGATGCGATCGTTCTCGGCGCTCACCCCAGGGCATCATAGGTATAGAACGGGACAATCACGCACAATCACATCTAACCAGGTGTATCCATGGCTATCTCGGGCTATCTGGTGTACAGTACGCCCTCGCGAACCAGACCGGAGGTACTCCTCTCATGGGCGCACCACGCGCCGCCTCAGTCGTGACGGACAGCGCAGCCGCGCGGCGCGGATCGGCGTCGTCCAGCGCGAAGGTGTTCCGCGTCGTCAGCGTCGACACCAAAGCGGTGCCGCGGATCGCGATGAGCAAGCAAGAGGCAGCAGCTGCGCTCGGCGTCTCAATCGACTTCTTCGACGAGCACATCGTCCCTGACTTGCGGATGGCCAGGGTCGGCCGGCGCCGGCTCGTACCGATCGCCGAACTCGAGCGATGGCTCGACGAGCACGCGGACCACGCCGCTATCCCATGAGTGACCTATCCTCGGTCGCATGTCCGCCAAGTCCGAACTCCCGCCCGGAATAACGCGCCGGCCCTCCGGCCGATACCAGGCACAAGTCTTCTTCGCGGGTGAGAACCGGCGGGCATCAAAATCCTTCGACCGGCTCGCCGACGCACGGGCTTGGAAGCGCGATACCGAAGTTGCGCTCGCCCGCGGCGTGCTCGGCGCACGCAACGGCCCGACGCTCCGCCAAGCAGGCGCCGAGTGGCTCGCCGCAGCGCACGACGGAGCGGTGCGTAATCGCAGCGGCCAGCACTACCGCCCCTCAACTCTGCGCGGCTACGAGCACGCATTGGAGGATCGTCTGTACCCGGCGCTCGGTGCCACACGCCTACGTGAGATCCGTCGCGGCGCGCTCAACAAGCTCGTCGGCAAGCTCCAAGCAGAAGGCCTCAGCGCGTCCACCGTGCGCAACATCCTGATGCCGCTGCGCGCGATCTTCCGCCACGCGATCGACCTCGAGCTGGTCACGGTCAACCCGACCGCCGGTCTCGCACTGCCCCAGGACCGTGGTCGGCGCGAGCGCTTCGCGACCGCCGCGGAGCTCGGCGTGCTGCTCACCGCGCTGCCCGTCCGCGACCGACCGCTGTGGGCGACTGCGGCATACGCCGGGCTGCGTCGCGGCGAGCTGATGGCGCTGCGCTGGTCGGAAGTCGACCTCGGCGCCGGCGTCATCCACATCAACCGAAGCCACAACCCCGAGGTCGGCAGCACCGGCGAGCCGAAGAGTCGCGCAGGCACCCGCCGAGTGCCGATCCCTCCCGTGCTGCGCGACTACCTCATCGAGCACAGCATGCGCGCCCGCCCGGGCCAGCCACTCGTCTTCGCCCGCTCCACCCTCGACGGACGGCGCCGCGGACCCGACGGCCCCTTCAGCGACAGCGGCCTCAGCCAGCGAGCGCGCAAGAGCTGGGAGCGGCAGGGCCTCCAGGCCATCACCTTGCACGAATGCCGACACACATACGCGTCGCTGATGATCGCAGCAGAGGAGAGCCCAAAGGCGCTGCAGACGTACCTCGGCCACAGCTCGATCACGACGACCTACGACCGGTACGGGCACCTGATGCCGGCCGCCGAAACGGCCTCAGCGAACCGTCTCCAGCGCTATCTTGACGGCGGCACTGCAGCGGAGACTGCAGCGAAGCCTGTTGAGAACGCTGAATCTACTGGCTGAATAAGGCCATACACGGTGGTCTCCAAAACCGCAGCGTCAGGTTCGACTCCTGGGTCCCCCGTAG
>CAZABN010000083.1:0-8298 GCA_964483345.1 uncultured Solirubrobacteraceae bacterium | reverse complement strand
CGCCGGGCTACGTGTACGCCTACGCCTACGGCCAGCTGCTCGCGCTGTCGGTCTACGACCGCTACCTCGCCGAGGGCGCCGGCTTCGAGCCGCGCTACCTCGAGCTGCTCGGCAGCGGCGGCTCCCGCAGCCCCGAGGACCTCGGCGCGATCGTCGGCGTCGACCTGCGCGACCCGGGCTTCTGGGAGCGCGGGCTGGACCTCGTCGAGCGCCGCCTGCAGGAAGCGGAGAAAGCGGCCCGGGCGCTGTAGCGGGACGTTCCGCCGCGACGACGTCGGACTGCCGGCGCCGGGTTTAGGCGTCGTTTAGGGAGGGGTATCATTCGTCACGCGCGATGGCACGGACCCCACGACTGATCATCAGCGGGCTGGCCGCGGGCGCCCTCTGCCTGGGCGCCGGCGTGAGCACGGGCGGCGCCGCCTCGCTGCCGCTGGTGAAGGCCAGCTCCGGGCCGCTCTCGGCGACGCTGCAGCCGAGCACCCACACGCCGAAGGTCAACGTGAAGTGGCCGATCACGGTCACGGCCACGCTCAGCGGCAAGCCGGCGCACGCGACCGCCTTCTACGACTTCCTGTTCGGCGGGCAGGTCGTCAGCACGCAGTATGTGAACAACAACAAGCACTTCAGCTTCACGGGCCACTACAGCGACAAGCTCCTGTTCCCGCCGCAGTCGGCGGGCGAGCCGCTGACGCTGAGCGTGGTGATCACCTCGGCGGGCCACACGGTGAAGCTCGACTGGTCGATCAAGTCGCACACGTGAGCCTTGCGGCCGGGGGCGACGGCGCGTCGCCCGCGGCGGCGACCCGGTCGGCCGGCGCCGACGTCCGCGTCGAGCATGCCGGGCGCCGCTACGGCTCGGTCGACGCGCTGCGCGACGCGAACCTGCACGTGCGGCCGGGCGAGTTCCTCGCCGTCACCGGCCGCTCGGGCTCCGGCAAGAGCACGCTGCTGAACCTGATCGGCGGGCTCGAGGAGCCGACCAGCGGGCGGATCCTGATCGACGAGCGCGAGCTCTGGCGCGAGCCGCGGGCGCCGCGCCACCGCCGCGAACTGGTCGGCTTCGTCTTCCAGCAGCACCATCTGCTGGTCAACCTCACCGCCCAGGCCAACGTCGAGGTCGCGCTGATCGGCGCCGGCGTGCACCGCCGCGAGCGCCGCGAGCGCGCGCTGGGCCTGCTCGAGGAGGTCGGCCTCGCCGACCGTGCCGACCACGAGCCGGCCGAGCTCTCGGGCGGCGAGCGCCAGCGCGTGGCGATCGCCCGCGCGCTCGCCAACGAGCCACGCCTGCTGCTGGCGGACGAGCCGACCGGAGCGGTCGACTCGGTCACCTCGCAGCGCGTGCTCGACCTGCTCGCCGAGATCCGCGAGCGCCGCGGCATGACCGTGATCGTGGTCAGCTACGACCCCCAGGTCGGCGCGCGCGCGGACCGCATGGTGACCGTCACCGACGGCGTGCTCACGCAGCCCGAGACAGACCTTTCAGCGGCGCCATCCGCGTGACGCGCCAGGCGGGGTAGAGACCGCCGAGCACGCCGATCGAGACGCCGACGAGCAACCCGCGACCGAGCCCCCAGGCCGTGATCTGCGGCGACACGTAGGCGCCGGCCCCGATCAGCTTGATCAGCAGCAGGCTGCCGAGCACGCCGAACACAAGGCCGATGGCTGCACCGAGCAGGCTCACCCCGATCCCCTCCCCGAGCACCAGCGCGGCCACCCGCGGGGCGCTCCAGCCGACGGTGCTGAGCAGCGCCAGCTCCCCCTGGCGCTCCAGCACCGACATCGCCATCGTGTTGGTGACGCTGATCGCGCCGAGGACCAGCGCGATGATGATGATCACGAGCGTCGCGCTGTGGATCAGCGCGCCATTCGCGCCGGCGCGCGCCGCCTCGCCGGGGTCGGCGATCACCTGTGTCCCCTGGAACTCGTGCTCGATCGAGCGCGTCGCCGCCGCCGTGCTCGCGCCGGGCGCCAGCTCGACCGGGATCGTCGTCGCCTCGCCCTGCAGCCCGCTGACCGCCTGCGCGGCCGCCAGCGGCAGCACCGCGCCCTCGTCCTCGTACGGGACGCCCGAGTGGTAGATCCCCGAGATCGTGAAGCGGCGGCCGTCGACCTTCAGGCTGTCGCCCGCTTTGAGGTGCAGCCCCGCCGCCAGGCCGTCGCCGACGGCGATCGTGGCTCCGACCGGCGTGTGGCCGTCCGAGAACACGAGCCGGCGCATGAAGAAGCCCTGCGGATCGGCGCCGAAGACGAACGCCGACGGGCTGGACGGCACCTTGCCGACGAGCAGCACCAGCGGTGTCGCGCTCGCAACGTCGGGATTGCGATCGAGCCGGGCCACGAGCGAGGTCTGCAGCACCGACACGGTCGGGTCCGACACGCCCGACTGGAAGATGCCGAGATCGGAGTCGCCGAGGTGGATGAACCCGGCCGCGGTCTGCGTCAGCCCGTCGCTGACCGAGAGCAGCGCGACGATCGTCGCGACACCGAGCCCGACGCCCAGCGCCGTCAGCAGCGTCCGTCCGATGCGTCGCAGCAGGTTGTTCACGATCAGCTCGGGCATCGGCTGGCCATCACACTACCGCCGCGTCGGCGCGACGTCGGGGTGGTCGCGGGCTTGCAGGCGATGGCGCCCGGCTCGCCCGGCCGGTGCGTGCTCTAACCTCGATTCGGGCGGCTGCTCGCTTTCGCCGCTCCGATCGCGCCCGGCACGGGTTTCGGGTGAAGCAACGCAGGAGGCACGATGACGGACAGGACGAGCATCCGACGACGGGCACGGCGCGCGGGCCTCGCCGTCGCCGCGGCGATCCTCGGCCTGTGCGCGCTCGGCACGAGCGCCGCGCTGGCACAGGCTCCTCTTGCCTGGCAGGCACCCACCGGATCGGACTCGAGCTCGCCCGGCGCGCTCGGCATCACCGCGGTGAGCTGCCAGTCGTCGTCGCTGTGCGTCGCGGTCGACGACGCCGGCGACGTGCTCTCGACGACCTCCCCGGCGACCGGCGTCTGGGGCACGCCGGGCGAGATCTACCCCTCTGCATCTCATCTCACCGGCGTCTCATGCCCCTCCGCGACCTTCTGCATCGCGACGGGCAAGGCCGGCGACGCGTACTCCAGCGCGACCCCGACGGTCCAGCCCTGGACGATCGAGGCGGCGATCGACGGCACCACGCAGCTGAACGGGATCTCCTGTCCCACAACCGCCCTATGCGTCGCCGTCGACAACTCGGGCAACGTGCTGTGGTCGCCGACGCCGGGGAACTCGGCATCGTGGAGCACCGAAACGCACGCGGCGGGGAATACGACCGCGCTGACGGCCGTCTCCTGCCCGCTCGCGACGCTGTGCGTGGCAACCGACCACGCCGGCCAGGTGCTGGCGTCGACCAATCCGACGGGCGGGTCGTCGTCATGGCAGGCCACGACGCTCAGCACCGTCGCGCTGAACGCCGTGTCGTGCAACAGCTCGGCCACCTGCGTCGCCGTGTCCGCGGGCGGCACCGTCTACGCGACCGCCGATCCCACCACCGCGCCGGTCACCTGGACCGCGACTCCGATCGAGTCCCCGGGCCCGCTCGCGGGCGCTTCGTGCACCGACGCCGGTGTGTGCGTGCTGGTGGACCACGGCGGAAACGCCTGGGAGAGCGACACCCCCATCGCCGCGCGCCCCGGATGGACGATGACGTCGGTCGACTCCAACTCGCCGCCGACCCTGACCAGCGTGTCTTGCCTGTCCGCGGGGTTCTGCGTCGCCACGGACGTCCACGGCTACACGCTCTCCGCGACCCTGCCGGCGCCGGCGGTCACGACCGGCTCGGGGTCGGCCTCCTCGCAGACCACGGCGACGCTGAACGCGACGGTCAACCCCAGCGACGCGACGCTGTCCGATTGCCACTTCGACTACGGCACGACCACCGCCTACGGCTTGAGCGTCCCCTGCACCGTCGTGCCGAGCGCGACCGGGGGCACGCAGGCGGTGAGCGCCCAGCTGGCGGGGCTGAACGCGTCGACCACCTACCACTTCCGGATCGCGGCCTCGAGCGGCGTCGCGAGCGCCGACGGCGCCGACGCGACCTTCGCGACGCCCGCGCCGCTCAAGCCAAGCCCGTCGATCTCGGGGACGCCGGCGGTCGGCAACACGCTGAGCTGCAAGCCCGGCGTGAGCACGACGGCGGCGGAGACGGTCGCCTACCAGTGGACGAGCGACACGGTGGCGATCGCCGGCGCGACCTCTCCCACCTACGTGATCGTCCCCACCGAACAGGGCCACCACATCAGCTGCCAGGTGACGATCTCCGGTGACGGCGGCAGCGCCTCCGCGATCAGCGGCTTCGACGGCGTGCCGTCGCAGACGGGGGGCACGATCAACGAGACCTTCGTCGGCACCGACAAGCGTGGAGCGAACTCGGTCAGCGCGCCCGTCACCTGCTCATCGCAGGCGCCCGCGGGCTGCACGATCAAGCTGACGCTGGTCGGGATCAGAACGGCGCACCACCTCAGCGAGAAGGTGGCGGTCGGGTCCGTGACGGCCAAGCTCGCCGCCGGCGCCTCGAAGACGCTGTCGGTCACGCTCAACGCCGCCGGTCGCATGCTGCTGCGCAAGCAGCACACCCTGGCCGTGACGCTGACGGTCAGCGGGACGGTGATCGGCACGCTGAAGGCGACGCTGCAGACGGCGAAGCTCACGTTCACGCAGAAGGGCGGGCGCCTTGCGGCGCATCATCGTCGCTAGCGCGCTGGCGCTCACTCTGTGCGCGGCGCTGCTGACGAGCGCGGTCGCCCGCGCGCAGAGCGCGCTGCCGCTGGTCGCCGCGACCCCCTACATGGGCTGGGACACCTACTTCGCGATCGCCAACGGGTTCGACGAGGCGTCGATCCTCCAGCAGGCCAGCCTGCTGAAGTCAACCGGCCTGGAGGCCGACGGCTACCGCCTGATCTGGCTCGACGCCGGCTGGTGGCAGGGGCAGCGCGACGCCCAGGGCAACGTTGCCCCCAGCCCCAGTCAGTGGCCGCACGGGATCGCCTGGCTGGCCGCGACGCTGCACGCGAACGGCTTCAAACTCGGCGTCTACACGGACGGCGGCCCGACCGGATGCGGCACCAAGGGCGGCTCATACGGGCACTACCAGCAGGACATCAACACCTTCGCCGCCTGGGGAGTCGACGCCGTCAAGGTCGACTGGTGCGGGGGCATCGCGAACTCGCTCGACCCGGACACCCAGTACACGCAGATCCATCAGGCGATCGTCGACAACTCGAGCCACCGGCCGATGATCCTCAACATCTGCAACTACCTGCAGCCCGGACAGAAGACGACGGGGGTGCCGGTCTTCGACCAGTCGGCGTTCGCCTCCGCCTCGTTCGGTCCCGCGATCGCCACCAGCTGGCGCACGGACACCGACGTCGGCGCACCGGGGGACGTCCCGTTCAGCGCCGTGCTTCGCAACATCGATGCGGACGCGACCTCGCCGCTGGCGGCCGGGCCGGGACACTGGAACGACCCCGACTACCTCGGACCGGACCAGGGCATGACGGCGACCCAGTTCCAGACGCAGTTCAGCATGTGGGCGATGCTCGCGGCGCCGCTGATGATCTCGGACAACCTGGTGACGATGTCGAAGGCCAGCCTGACGACGCTCACCAACAAGGCGGTGATCGCCGTCGACCAGGATCCGGCGGGGATCCAGGGGACGCTGGTGTCCGCGTCGGGCAACGGCGAGGTCTGGAAGAAGCCGCTGATCAACGGCAGCTACGCCGTTGCGCTGGTGAACCGCGGCTCCTCGGCGATCACGATCTCAACCACCGCGACCGCGCTCGGCCTGCCGGCCGGCCACTCCTACAGCGTGACGAACCTCTGGAACAACCAGCGCTCGACCTCGAGCGGCGCCTTCAGCGCGCAGGTCCAGGGGGATGCGACGGTGCTCCTGCGGGTCAGCCCGGCCGCGCCGGCCGGCTGACCCGGCACTCGCGGTCGGCGCCGGGGGCGGGCGCGCTCAGAGCCGGTTGCAGCTCTGCCTGGCTGCGCGGAAGGCCGGGCCGCTGAGACCCGGGGCGGAGTCCCTGAGCACGGTCAGGCAGACCCGGTGCTCCGCGTCGCGCACGCGGGCGCGGTCGCCGGTCGCGGCGACGGTGCAGACGTTGTCGAGCTGCAGGCGCTCGGCCGGGGTGAGCACGCCGGCACTCGCAACCTCGCGCCTGCACACCGCGACGAGCGCGGAGAGGTTCTGCGACGGGCTCGCCGGCGACGGAGTGCTCGTCGTGCTCGTCGTCGTGGAGCCGGCCGTCGTGGTCTGTGTCGAGTTCGCTCCGCCGCCGCGGCCGCAGGCGCCGATCAGCGCGCCGGCGGCGAGCACGGCGAGCACGGCGAGCAAGGGGTACGGCCTGCGAGTCACCGGGCGCCCCGGCGGGCTGCGAACTGCACAGCACGGAATCTAGTGGTTGGTGGAGCGCCGGCGGCGCACCGGGTGATCAGGCCGTCGCCAGCGGCGTCTCGCGAACGGGATCGGCGCCCGGCCCGGGGCGGACCTCGATCTCGCCGGTTCGCAGCGGCTCGCCGCAATGCGAGCAGTGCAGGCGCGGTGCGGCGTCGTGGTGGCAGGCCGCGTGCACGATCACGCGCGGCGGGCCGGCCGGGCCGGCGGCGTACTTGTCGCCCCACTGCATCAGGGCGATCAGGACCGGACCGAGGTCCGCTCCCTTCGCGGTCGGATGGTACTCGTGGGACTCGGGATGCTCGCGGTAGAGCCTGCGGCGGAGCAGGCCCTGCTCGACGAGCGTGTTCAGGCGGTCGCTGAGGATGTTCGGCGCGACGCCGGTGTTGCGCCTGATCTCGGCGAAGCGGCGGCTGCCGAGCAGGACCTCACGCATGACGAGCAGCGTCCAGCGCTCCCCGACGACGGCCAGCGCGTCGGCGATCGAGCAATTCTGCGTCTCGAACGGGCGATATGGCACCGACACAGCCTAGGGCATGAAGTTGCAGATTGCAACCTCATGCTGCTACGATCCCGCGCCAGTAGCAGATTGCAACCATCCTCCCCGGGAGCAGCGGCCATGCAACCGAGCACCAACGCGCACCGGCAGGTCGGGCGCGAATGGAAGGTCCTGACGGTCGTCTCGCTGGCGGTCTTCATGTCGAGCCTCGACCTGTTCATCGTCAACATCGCGCTGCCCGCGATCCGGCGCGGCTTTCCCGGCGCCGGCGTCGGCGGCCTCTCGTGGGTGCTCAACGCCTACGCGATCGTGTTCGCCGCGCTGCTCGTGCCCGCCGGCGCGCTCGCCGACCGCTTCGGGCGTCGCCGCGCCTTCATCGGCGGCCTGATCGTGTTTGCGCTCGGATCGCTCCTGTGCGGCGCAGCACCCTCGGCGCAGGCGCTCGTCGCCGCGCGCGTGATCCAGGCGATCGGTGCGGCATTCCTGATCCCCACCTCGCTGGCGCTGCTGCTGCCCGAGTTCGAGCCGCAGCGGCGACCGACGGCGATCGGCATCTGGGCGGCCGTCGGCGGCGTCGCCGCCGCGGCCGGCCCACCCCTCGGGGGCCTGCTCGTCAGCGCGAGCTGGCGGCTGGTCTTCCTCGTCAACCTGCCGGTCGCGCTCGCCACGCTGCTGCTCACGGTGCGGATCGTGCGCGAGAGCCGCGACACCTCGGCGCGGATCCCCGACCTGTGGGGAGCCGGCGTGCTGACGCTCTCAATCGGAGCGCTCGCGCTCGGCCTGGTGCAGGCGCCCGACTGGGGCTGGCTGGACGCGCGCACGCTCGCCTGCCTGCTCGGCGCGGCGCTCGGCGGTGCGCTCTTCGTCGCACGCTGCGCGAGACATCCCACGCCGGTGGTCGACCTCGCGCTGCTGCGGATCCGCTCGTTCGCGCTCGCCAACGCGGCGATGCTTCTGTTCGGGGCCGCCTTCGCGGCGATGCTGCTCAGCAACGTCCTGTTCCTGACCGGGGTCTGGCACGAGTCGGCGCTGGTGGCCGGATTCTCGCTCGCACCCGGACCGCTGATGGCGGCGACCTTCGCCGTGCCGACCGGCCGCCTCGCGGCGAGGCTCGGCCAGCGCCGCGTCGCCGCGACCGGCTGTCTGCTGTTCGCCCTGAGCGGCCTGTGGTGGCTGTGGCGGGTCGGCGCCACCCCGCACTACGCCACCGAGATGCTGCCCGGCCTACTGCTCGGTGGCGCCGGCGTCGGCCTGACGCTCGCCTCGCTCTCGAGCGCCGCGGTGGCGTCGCTGGCGCCCGCTCGCTTCGCGACCGGCTCCGGCGTGCTCAACATGTGCCGCCAGATCGGCGCGGTGCTCGGAGTCGCCGTGCTGGTC
>CAZABN010000082.1:0-8356 GCA_964483345.1 uncultured Solirubrobacteraceae bacterium | reverse complement strand
GACGATCGGGACGCCAGCGGACGCATCTGACACCCCCACGTTGAGGTTGAGGGCCCTTGTGAGCGCTTAGCTCGTGGAGTTTCGAGTCCTCTCGGGCGCACTGGGAAAGCCCCGCCATGCGGGGCTCTTCTGTGCCGGCGCCCGTCAGCGCGTGGCCCTGGGGTCGGGCGATCGACCGCTGGAGCACCGCCAGCGCCGATCGCACGCTCAAGGCGCCGCGCCAGCCGCTCGCACGACGCGCAGCATCGCGTCGCGGTAAGCGTCGAGTCCCGGGACCTCGAGGCCCACGACCTTGCCGCGGTCGTCGATGCGTCGCAGCTCGACCGCCTGCTCCCAGCCGGGCTGGCGGCGAAAGTCCTCGACCTCGTCTGTGCTCATCGCTCCGCCCTGGGCCTGCAGCGTACGCGCCGAGACCGCGCTCAGCTGGGAACGGTAGTCGGGGTCGGTCGCGACGAGGTAGCGCTTCGCCGCAACGTGCTGCTCGGCCAACCAGGCGACACGCTCGCCGACCCGCGCCGTAAGCCACCGCGCCGCCGCCTCGCCGTGGTGCTCCTGCGGTCCGTCGTAGCGGATCCCGGCAACCGCCGGCGCCCGGGCGATGTCGTGCAGCAGGCAGGCGATCACGAACTCGTCGTCGCCGCCCTCGCTGCGGGCGATCCACGCACACTGGAGCGCGTGCTCCAGCTGATCGACCGGCTCGCCGTCGTAGGGCAGCCCCTGCATCGACCGGCAGGCGGCGAAGATGTCGTCGACCGTCGCGGCGGGGTCGCTCACGACCACGGAAGCGTGTAGAGCTTGGTGAACGACATCGCGCGCATTGCCTCGCGCACGCCCTCCTTGACGCCGAGACCGCTGTCGCCGACTCCTCCAAACGGCGTCAGCTCCGTTCGCCACCCGGGAACCTCGCGGATGTTCACGGTGCCGGCGCGCAGCTCCCGAACGCAGCGGACGATCGCGCGCCAGTCGAAGGTGCAGACGCCGCTCGAGAGGGCATAGGGAGTCGAGTTGGCCACTGCGATCGCGTCGTCGAGGCCGGTCACGCGAATGATCGGCGCGACCGGTCCGAATGTCTCCTGCGCGACCAGCGTCGCGCCGGGTGGAACGCGATCGAGCACGGCCGGAGTCAGCAGCGCGCCGTCGCGCTCGCCGCCGTACAGGAGCTCGGCGCCGGCGGCGACGGCGTCATGGACCCGCCGCTCGATCGCGATCGCCGCAGCCTCGTCGATCACCGTGCCGACGTCGGTGCTCTCGTCGGCCGGGTCTCCGACGCGCAGCGGCGCAGTGGCGGCCGCGATGCGCTCGGCCAGCTCGTCGGCAACCGCTTCGACGACGACGATACGCTTGATCGCGGTGCAGCGCTGGCCAGAGTTCTGGAAGGAGCCGCGAACGGCGAGCTCGGCCGCCTCCTCGAGGTCGGCGTCGGCGAGCACGATCAGCGGATCGTTCCCGCCCAGCTCGAGCACGGCGCGCCGGTAGCCGAGCCGGGCGGCGATCGACTTGCCGACGGCGACCCCCCCGGTGAACGAGATGACCTCAACAGCGTCATTGGCGAGAAACGCGTCCAGGATCTCGGCGGGCTCGCCGCAGACGATCTGGGCGGCCGGCTCCGGCAGTCCGGCGTCACGGATCAACCCGATCAGCGCGAGCGCGCTGAGCGGCGTCTTTTCCGACGGCTTGACGACGATCGGCGCGCCGGCGGCGATCGCCGGCGCGAGCTTGTGCGCGACCTGATTGAGCGGGTGGTTGAACGGTGTGAGTGCGGCGACGAGGCGGACAGGAACCCTCAATGTGTGCGCTCGGCGGTCGCGCCCGTGCGCGGAGATATCGCCGGCGAATGTGTCGCCGTCGTCGCGCAGCGCCTCGATTGCCGCGAAGCGGAAGACGTCCATTGCACGACCGACCTCGTGACGCGTGTCCTTGAGGCAGAGCCCCGATTCGGCGCTGATCAGCTCCGCCAGAGCGTCGCGACGGCTCGCCAGAGCGTCGGCGACGGCGAACAGGATCTGCGAGCGCTCGTGGCGCGACAGCCGGTCTCTGTACGCCGCGCCGGCGTCGAGCATCGCGTGCGTCGCGGCGGAGTCGGCCACCGGCGCCTCGCCGACCAGCTCGCCGGTGTAGGGCGAGTGCACGGGGAGCGTTGCGAGCGCGGTCATGGCACGGGCCCGCGCTCAGGCGAGCTGGTTGAGCAGCAGGTCGTGGAGGTCGCGGTTGCGAAGATCTCGTCCGGCCAGTGCGCCCTTCGCCAGCGGGTGGGTGACGATGATCGGAACGCCTCGCTCGTGAAGGCCCCCGTGCGAGCGCAGCGTTCCATGGAGCGCGCGGAGGTCGTGCGCCGCACGCGACTTGCCCAGCGCCGTGTTCGCGTCGGCGAGCACGATCAAATCGCCGATCCGATCGGCGGGAAGCTCGAACGCATCGGCGGCGGCAAACCGGTCGAGCACGGCCTCGACGCCAGGCAGCCCCGCCAGCACGCCGCGCGCGCGGTCACGCTCATCGAGGTCGTCGAGGTGGACCCAGGCAAGCGAGCCGAGCGCCGCGTGATGCGCGACATAGGGATCGGTGATCGGGCAGAGCGTGTGCGCGCCGCGGACACCAGCATCCGTGAGCGCCTCGTCGAGGTAGCGAACGTTGGGGCTGCCGTCGGCATGGGTCTTCGCGCGCATGCCGTGATCGGCGGCCAGACCGACGACGAAGCCGGCGTCCAGTGCGCGCCCGATCGATTGATCGATCGCGCGGTAGAACTCGTCGGCCAGCGCCTCGCCCGGCGCGGCCGCGTGCTGGACGAAATCGGTCAGCGACGCGTAGACGAGCTTGGCCTCGAGCCGCGCCGCCAACGCCAACGCCAGGTCGATCGTGTACGGGGACAGCCTCCAGTCGTAGATGCCGGGATTGGCAGCGCCGGCGACCTTCGTGACCGGTGTGCCGTCCGCGAGCGCCTGCTCGTGTGCGCACTCGGCGCTGAACGTCGGGACGTCGCCGGAGGCGAGCAGCGCCCGCAGCTTGTCCTTGGCGGTGACGCACAGGACGCCGACGCCCTCATCGTGCGCGGCGGCGTGGATCGTGGTCGCGCGGAGGAAGCGCGGGTCGGTGACCTGAACCTCCGCGCCGTGCTCGTCGCGGTAGTGGTTGCCGGCTATCCCGTTGCGGGCGGCGCTGACACCGGTCACGATCGTCACGTTGTTCGGGTTGGTGAACGTCGGCACCTGGGCGCGGCCGAGCGCGTAGGTCCCGCCGGCGGAGAGCGCGTCGGCGATCCGCGGCATCAGTGACCGCTCGAGCGCGTCATCGACGTAGTCCGGGTCCCAACCGTCGGCGCAAATCGCGAGGACCGGCCGGGCGGGCACGCGGTAGCTGCGGTCGTTCGCGACGAACGTCGGAGCCATCGCGCTGACTCTACAAGTGGGCTGATCGCCCGCCAACGACGGGCGCAGGATGGTCACCCGATGACAACATCCCGCGTCCTCGGATTGACTTGCATTGCAGCGTGGCGAACAGCGCGACCGGCGCCCGCAGGATGGCCGACGCCGATTTGTGCGTGGTCGGCGCGGGCATCGTCGGCCTCGCGCACGCCCACGAGGGACGCCGCCGTGGCCTGCGCGTGGTCTTGCTGGAACGAGAGCGGTGCGCGGTCGGGGCGAGCGTGCGCAACTTCGGACATGCGTTCCTCTCCGGCGTAAGCGATGGTGAGGACCTCGAGTGCGCGCTGCGCGCGCGTGAACGGTGGCTCGATCTCGGCGCGCGCGCGCGGATCCCGATGTGGGACGCGGGCACGCTCGTCGTGGCCCGCGCCGAAGACGAACTGGCGGTGCTCGAAGGCGCTGCCGCCAATCCTCGGCGCGGCGCCGTGATGGTGAACGCGATCGAAGCCGGCAGGCTTGCGCCAATCCCGACGGCCGAGCTGGTGGGGGCGCTCCACGGCAAGCTTGACCTGCGCGTCGATCCGCGCTCAGCCGTGGCCGGTCTGGCGCGCCTGCTCGAGGAGGATCCCGGCGCGCGCGTCGAATGGGGCACCGCAGTGCACGAGATCGCGGCCGGCGAGGTGAGCGCCGGCGTACTGACGGTGCGGGCGCCCAGGATCGTGATCTGCCCGGGTCCCGGCTATGCCGCGCTGCCGCCGCGCACACGGGAGGGCCTGGAGCAGCTGACGCTCTGCAAGCTCCAGATGCTGCGCATTGCGGCGCCCCGGAGACGCGTTTACGCGCCGGCGCTGGTGACCGGCCTGAGCACGATTCGCTATCCGGCGTTCACGGCGCAGCGCGAGTCGGAAGACGTGCGGCGCCGCCTGCTCGCCGAGCGACCGGAGCTGATCGAGGCGGGCATCCACCTGCTGATCACGCAGCTTCCTGACGGCGACCTCATCGTCGGCGATACGCACGCGTACGGCGACACGCTCACGCCGTTCCACGACGAGCACCTCGACGAGCTGCTGCTCGCCGAGGCGCGGCGCCTGCTGGGCGCGGGCAGGCTCGAGGTCCGCCAGCGTTGGTTGGGCGTCTATCCGACGAGGGCGGCCGGGCACCTCGCCAACAGCGGTGACCACTTCCTCGTCACCACCCCGTTCAGCGGGGCGAGGCTCGTCGAGGTGGCGTCGGGCTTGGGCATGACGATGGCCCTCGGACACGCCGCGTCGGTGCTCGACGAGCTCGAGCGCGAGCAGGCTCAGGCAGCCGGCCGGGCTGCGTAGATGGCGGCGTGCCGCGCGGATGACTCCGTCAGGTCAACCGTGATCGGAGCAGCGTCGAGACTCGCTCGATCGCCATCACGAAGACCACGAGGATGATGATGTAGGTCGTCACGGGCCTGAATTGGAAGACGTTCAGCTCGTTGTCGATCAGAAAGCCGATGCCTCCGCCGCCAACCGCGCCGAGCGTCACGGCCGAGCGGAAGTTAGCGTCGAGGCGATAGAGGGTCAGGCCGGTGAGCGTGTTGCGTACGCCGGGAAGGACGGCGTGCAGGAAGACCTGGAGGCGGCTGGCACCGGCCGCCCGCAGCGCCTCGACAGGCGCCATGTCCATCTCCTCGACGGCCTCAGCGAACAGCTTGCCCTTGACGCCGATCCCGTGGAAGGTCAGTGCTACGACCGCGGCGAACGGCGAGAAGCCGAACACGATCAGGAAGAAGAGCAGCATGATCAGCTCGGGGATCGAGCGCAGAATCGCCTGGATCAACCGTGCGAGCTCGTACAGGGGGCGCGACGGCGTGATGTTGCGCGCGGCGAGTGGCAGCATCGCGACCGAGCCGATGACACCGAAGAAGATGCTCAGGATCGCGACCGCGAAGGTCGTCAACGCCGCGTCGACGCCGGGCCAGATCTGGTTCGCCGCCGGCGGCAGCGACGCCGGAACGATGTTCTGAAACAGCCCCTTGCTGCCGAACATGCCGGTGAAGAACTGGGAGAGCGAGCCGCCGACGTCGATCCACGCGTAGATGAGCAGTGCGAGCAGCGCCACGAACATGAGCGCCCAGACCTGCCGTCGGCGGCCGCCGCGCGGCTTGGCGGGAATCAGCGGAAGCGGTCCGCTGCCAGCGGGCAGCGCGCCCGTGATCGGCAGCTCGAGGGGCATGATCAGGCCTCGTGCAGGTGCCCGTAGAGCGAGTTGATGTCGTCCTGCGAGACGTCGGCGGAGCGTCGATCGAACGCGACCTCGCCAAGCTTCATGCCGATCACGCGGTGCGCGTGGCGGAGCGCCAGGTCCGGCTGGTGGAGCACGGCCAGGACCGCCAGCCCGTCGCTGTCGGCGAGGTCACGGAGCAGCTCGAGAACCTCCTCCGCGGCGCGCGGGTCGAGGGCCGATACAGGCTCGTCGGCGAGGATCACCGATGCCTGCTGGCAGTAAGCGCGTGCGATCGCGACCCGCTGTGCCTGGCCGCCCGAGAGCGTGCCGGCCCTCTGCCAAGCGTGCTCCAGCATCCGCACGCGATGCAGCGCGAAAGCGGCCCGTTCGCGAACCTCGCGCGGAAAACTCCCCGGAGTGAGCGAGCGAAACAGCGGAAGCTGTCCGAGCGCGCCGGCGCAGACGTTGTCGAATGCGGTGCGCTGCTTGACGAGCGCGACCTGCTGGAAGACGACGGCCGCTTCACGGCGTGCTCTGCGAAGCGCCCTGCCCTCGAGCTTCGCCAGATCCTCCCCGCACAGCTTCGAGCTGCCGCCGTCGGGCTTGATCAGGCGGATCGCGCAGCGCAGCAGCGTCGACTTGCCACACCCGTTGGCGCCGAGCACGACGAGCAGCTCGCCGCGCTTGAGCTCCAGCCCGACCCCTTTCAAGACCTCGTTGGGCCCGAAGCGCTTGCGGATGCCCGCGAGCACCAACGGAGCGTCCAGGGCGGCTGCCCTGGACGGCTCCGTTGACACCTTCGAGGCCGCTAGCGGCGACTCGAACGGCACTTGCTCATCCGGTGCTACAGGTCCGCCGTGGTCAGATGGACCGCGTTGGCGACCGCGCGCACCCCGTCGTACAGCGAGTCGCTGGCCGCCAGCAGCGGGCCGTTGCTGGCGGTGCCGAGCTCGGTGTCGACCGTTGACACCTGCGCTGCGGTCAGGCTCAGCAGGGCCGACTTGAGCGCGGCCTGGAACGCCGCCGGCTCCTTGCCGTACACGCAGATCGGGTCGTTGATGATCGCCGACGACTTCCAGATCTCGCGATAGGCGGAGGGGTCGAACTGGTGGGCCGCGATCGCCGAGGACTCCTGCTGGCTGTTGACCTCGGCGGCGTCGACCGTGCCGTGGGTGAGCGCCAGCAGATCCGCTGGGTGGCTGCCGGTGAAGTGGACGGTGATCCCCTGGCAGGAGGACACCGTGCACTTGAAGCCGGCGTCGATCAGCGCCGAGATCGGGTAGAGCCCGCCCGAGGTTGACGTCGTGCTGTCGAGTGCGAGCGTCTTGCCCTTGAGTTGCGAGAGGCTCGTGATCGGCGAGCTCTTCGGCACCCAGATGCCGGCGTAGTAGATGTCCGGCTTGCCGTTGGCGTCGCCAAACACCGCCAGTGGTTGGGCGTCGGCGATCTGGTGCGCGAGGACGTAGCCAAGCGGGCCGAACTCGCCCATCTCGAGGTTGCCGGCCTTCATCGTCTCGATCTCGTCCACATAGCTGTTGGAGACGATCAGCTGCACCGGGCAGCCGAGCTTCGCCTGGAGGTCCTTCGCGATCGACCCGTAGGCCTTCTCGAGGGCAGCGCCCGTGTCGTAGGGCTCGATCGCCCACCGCACCGGGCTGTGCGGGCAGACGGCGGCGGTTGAGGCGGTGCCATGCGCGGCGGCGGAGCTCAGCGAGCTCGCGGCGAAGCCGGCAAGTGCGAGCGCTCCGACGGCGAATGCGAGAGCAGTTTTCTTCATTGGATTGGGTCCCCCCAGGTCGACTTGGCGTGCGTGGTCACGGCTGCGAGCAACTTCGCGCAGGGCGATGGACGCCGTCAAGCGAGGTCACGGGATCGTCACCGGATGTTCACCAAGATCGCACGCGAGGTTCACGACCCCGAGACGGTTCGGATGAGGCGGCGCTCGCGTGCCGCCGACACCGGCCGGCGGCACACCGTGCACGCACGGCATTTGATCGCGCGCCGGCCCGACCCGGCACGCCGCCCCGCTAGGACTTCGCCGACCGCCTGGCGCAGCCCGGCGGCACCCGCGAGATCGCGCAGTTCGGCTTGATCCCCCACGCCGCGAGCGTTTCCGCGAGCACCTTGTAGCCGGGGCGCGGAATGGTGTTGTAGGAGATCAGCGCGCTGTCCCAGCTGTCCTCGGGGGTCTTGGCGTCCCACTCGTAGAGGTAGATGCGCTGGATCCGCGGGCTCAGCGAGCCGATCGTGTCGAGGACGTAGGTGTCGACCTTCGCGGCGTGGGTGGCGTTCTGGGGGAAGCCCGGATCCTTCGTGCCGTTGTGGCGGTTGACGATGCCGCCGGTCTCGGCGAGCCAGATCCTGCCGCGGACCAGGCCGAGCAGCTGCCGTGTCTCGGTGCTGACGAGGTGGTTGGCGTCCTCGTAGTCGTTGAGGCCCCAGTAGCCCGGCTGGTAGCCCAGTGCCCGGTCGAGCTTCGACACCCAGGTCTTCATCGGCACGGCGTACTGCCTGTCGACGTCGAGGAACTCGGCGGCGAGGATCGTGCACGACGGGCAGGCCGAGCGCAGGCCGTTGTAGAAGCCGGCGACCTGGGTCTCCCTGTCGTAGGTGACCTCGCAGTAGCAGTTCGTCTCATCCCAGGTGACGAAGTCCTTGACCCAAGGGAACTTCTTGCGAAACGCCCTGAACGCGGTCACATACTGCGCCTTCGTCGGCAGCACCCTGGTCTGGCTGAACGCCTTCCTCTTCGTCTTCCCGTGGACCTTGACCTTCCTGTAGATCACACGGTCGGAATGGTC
>CAZABN010000081.1:0-8427 GCA_964483345.1 uncultured Solirubrobacteraceae bacterium | reverse complement strand
GCCGTTGGGCCCGAGGAAGCCGAACACCTCGCCCCAGCCGACGCTGAACGACACGTCACCGAGAGCGGTGCGCTCGCCGAAGCGTTTCGTCAACCCCTCGACGACGATCGCGTCGTCCCCCGCCGGCCCGCGCCGGGGGGTCGGCGTCGACGCCTCCGCCCGCAGCTGAGCGATCGCCGCCACCTGCTCGGGCGTGCGCTCCACCGGCTCTCGCGTCACGAGCAGCGGCTCCTCCTCGACATCGTCCGGCTCGTCCCCTCGCGGGCCGGACAGGCGCCAGCCGACAGCGCTGTAGAGGACGACCAGTGCGGCCAGCACGGCGATCCGCGTGGAGGAGGCGTGCACCACCGCCAGCACCACGACCGCGGCGGCGACCAGTACGCCGGCGATCACCCAGCCCTGCCAGGCCGACGGCCGGTAGCCCACCCCGTAGCGGCGACGGACGAACCAGGGCCGTGACGGCGATCCGAACTCCGGAGGCGGCATCGTCTCGCGACTATACGCAGGAGCCGGCGCACGTCCGCCGTCGGGCACGACCTCCACCCGTCGCGGCGAGCTTGGTGGGGCAGAAGCGGAGCGCTGTTGCTAACACGTCGCGTGCCTCCGTGCGCCGAGGCCGTTCGTGCTAGCGGACATATGTCCGCGCCGGCGTGTCAGTTCGGTTTGGTCTGTGTGAGAATTTCCCTGAACGTTCGCCCGCTCTTGTGGCGATAGGCGATCTCGAACAGCACGCTGCCCGCTAGTGTGACGCCAAGCCCGATCGCGGATGTCGGCGCCGTTTTGATCATGTGGTAGATCAGGACTGCGAATAGGGAGAGGCAGGTGAGTGCCGACGCGACGATCGGCCACGTCTTGGCGCGGGTCTGCTTTCGAATCTTCATGTGGCCGATGGCGACCGCTGCGTAGACGAGCAGGAACCCGAACCGTGGCGCGCGCGGTCGCCCCGTGACCACCGTGATCGAGCAACGCCAGCCCGATGACTCGATCAAGCATCGAATTTACGTTGAAGACGCAAGCTACGGAGGCAACCTCCTTGGCGGCTTCATCTCGGGCGAGGATCAGGGTCAGCTGCTGGCGCAAGGGGCGGCGATGCGATCGGACCCGCTCTTACGCCTCTGTGTCGACCTGTACGCAGAGGCACTCGCTGATCCGTCGCACGACGCGCGCTATCTGCGTCTGTGGTCGGTGGTTGAGACCCTTTCGGGCGCGCGCGTGCCGGCTGGGCAAACAGTCATGCGACTCGATGGAACGACCTGGCCGGGGAGTCACTCAACAACTGATGCAGCTCCTCGCGCGTACGCGCTCATAGCATCCGTTTTCGGGCCTGGCTCGGTTGACGAGTCCAGTTCGGTAGCACCCGCGAGCGACCTGTACGAGGCGGTGTGCGGTTGGTACGCGCGGCGCAATGCAACCGGCCACTATGGGCGCTTTGACCCCACAGATGCGCGGCAGCAGGCTCAGCGTTGGTTCGCCCGTGCGCAACAGACTGTCTCATCTGGCGGGCCGAGGGATCCGTGGCTCATGGCCTTCGAGCGCGTCGCCGCTTTGGTGCTCAACCGCGAACTCATGTCGGCGGGACGATCTGCGATCCAGTAGGTGGTCCGTGCTGGCTCGGAGTGTCGCTCGGCGCGACGACCGACACTCGTTTAGCGGGGATCGATGCGGTAGGCGACCGAGCGGTGGCGGATGGTTGCGACCCGCACGGTCTTGTTGCCCTCGGCGAGTTGATAGATGATGCGGTAGGTGCCGACCCTCAGGGATCGGAGGCCTTGCAGGCGGCCCTGCAGTTCGCGGCCAGCGAATGGCTCGCGTTCGAGCAGCGCGAGCGCGTCCTCAACGGCGTCGATCAGCGGCCAGTTGAGTTCGAGAAGCTCACCTCGCGCGCGGCGCGCGAGGACGACGCGAGCCACGAGTTAGCGGGCCGAGCGTCTCTGCGCCAGCTCGGTGCGCAGGTCCGCAAGCGTGACGGTTTCCCCGCGAGCGAGGTCGGCGAGGCCAGCTTCGATGGCTGCGAGCGTCGCCGAGTCGGAGAGAATCTCCGCAGTCTCCTCGAGCGCCTCGTACTCGTCGATTGGGACAAGCGCCGCAGCCGGCTTGCCGTTGCGTGTTACGAGCACGTGGTCGCGACGATCGGCGACATCGCTGAGAAGCTGGCTGAGGTTCGTTCGAAACTCGCGAACGGGGACTGTCTTTGCCACACCCTGAGTGTACCGTCCTGCGTACACGCGCGCAAACGTCCACTGCGCCGGCGTGAGTGTCGCATCGCGCTATAGGCAACAACGCGGGGGACAACCGAACACACGCGGGAGCAGGCGCGTGGGCGCTGGTCCCGACGCAGTCGCGTGGCATTACACCACCGCGCAAACCGACGCGGGAGGTATGGTCGATCTAACCGATCGTGACCGTGGTGTAGGCGACGACCGTGGTGGTCCCGCACTTCTGTACACCACGAATGGTCCACTGTAGTCGGTCTTGGACCTGCGGGGCGGTCCACGTCACGCTGAAGTGACCCCCTGCGATGCTGCCCGTGCCCACGGCGACCGAAGGGTATGGGCTGATGCCGACGACGTAGGCGAGGAAGCCAACCGTGCTCTGGCAGCCAGGAGTCTCACTCCAGCTAGACCCGCTCACAACCACATGGCCACCCGAGCCGACCTGCGACGGCGACGCAGACAAACCCGGCGTGACCGGCGCGCGCCGAATCAGCGCGGTGCTTGACAGCGGTACCCAAACCACCCGATGCCTGACGACTTCGGACGAAGCCGTCGGGGTCGCCGGCGACCGGGACTGCCAGCCGTCGGCCTCAAGCTCGCGCCGTTGCACCAGACCCTGGAGTTGCACGCTCTGGCCATCAGGCGTATGGCCATATACCCATCTCCTGAACTGCGCCGGCACGTCGTCGTAGTTTTGACAGTTGATGTCCTTCAGCAGGCTAGAGCCCTTGTACTGCACCGGGTTGCCATTGAATACGAAATCCAACAGCGCGTCGAACTGATTCTGGGTAAGGGGGACCTTGACCGTGTCATCGATCAACTGAACCTTCGCGGCCACATCGGTATCGAAGAGCGACTGCGCCTGCGCCTGCGTAATCCCATTCTTGAGCGTGACCGTTTCGCCGTCGATCTCTGCAGTTTCATCTCCCGTGCACCCGCTCTTTTGCAGGAGATGGCCCCAGCCGATCGTACACAGCCCCAGAGGATCTGCATACGGCTTCAAGTACTGCGCCTTAAGCTCGCCCCCCGGCAACTCGGCATGCTTAATTGCCTGCAGCTCAGCGGCGGAAGGCTTGAGATTCTTGTTCAAACCGGTCGTCGGTGTCGGACACGGATTCCTCGGCGGCACTCCGCTGGCGCCGGTCCTTGTCAGCGTAACCGTGGTAGTCCAGGCCGTCCCATCGATCGTCCCGGAGAGGTGTGCGCGGGCCGCGTTCGACGAGGTCAGCGGCACGATGAGAGCAGGCACGACGCCAGCCACCCAGGCGAGGTGGAGGCTAAATGCGTGCGCGGTGAGTTGCCCAACCACCGGTCCGGCGAACGGATTGTGGCGAGTCAGCACGCCTGCACAGCCTGCGTTCACGGCGCCTTTGTCAGTACCCTGAACCACACCCTGCGCGTCGACGGTCAAAGCGAGCGCGGCCTTCCAAACGCCAGTGACCGGGTCGCAGGTCGGGGCGTTGCTCGGCGTGCTGGTCGTGGTCTTTATCGTCCCCGTCCACGCCGATGCCGCGCCGGCAGGGACGCTGGCTGAGAGCGGGGCGCTCACGCGAGCGACCGTCAGCAGCGCCGCCCGTTGGGGCGCATTACTGCCGTAGGCCACGCACAGCACCGCAAGGCCTGCCGTGACTGCCGCCACCCAGCATCGGGTCCCCCGAGCTACGCGCATTCTCGCGAGCACTTATAACCGGCGTCGACACGCGCGTCAACGGGAGGCTGTCCACGCTCTTCCCCTGGGCCCGACATCGACGGTCACTACGACCAGCATGCCGACATCGCCCGGCTGCGATTCGAGGACCACGACGCGAGCTCGGTGATCGCGGAGGAGACCGCCTTTGGGCTTCGCGAGTTCGACCCCGCCGATCGGCATGTCATTGGCTTGGAGTACTGGCAGGCAAACCGCACCTTGCCTAGTGACCTCCTGCGCATGCTTCCCGCGCTGCCTGTCGGCGTCGCTCCATAACTTTCCTGCACGCGCGATCCCGAAGTTCATCGGCGCGACTTTCAGACATGGCGGGGGAAGGATTCGAACCTTCGAAGGCTGAGCCAACGGATTTACAGTCCGTCCCCTTTGACCGCTCGGGAACCCCGCCGTGAGCGGTCCGCAGTGTAGCGTCGGCGCGGCTCGCGCGCGGACGGGGATCGCCGCGAGGCGTCGCGAGGCACGCGCCCCGCGCGGCCACGACGCGTCTCGCCCACGACGCGCCACGCCCCCCGCGCGGTACCGCCCTACGACGCGTCGCGCAGCCGCTGCGTCTCGGGCAGCGACTCGAGCTTCTTGAGCGTGTGGTTTTCGATCTGGCGGATGCGCTCGCGCGTGACGTTGAAGGCCTGGCCGACCTCCTCGAGCGTGCGCGGGCGCTCGCCGGTGAGGCCGTAGCGCATCTCGATCACCTCGCGTTCGCGGCGCGGGAGGACCGACAGCGCGCGGCAGACGTTCTCGTCGCGCATCGTGCGGGCCGCCAGCTCGAACGGCGACTCGGCGGTCTGGTCCTCGATGAAGTCGCCTAGCGCGGAGTCGTCCTCCTCGCCGACCGGCTTCTCGAGCGAGACCGGATGCTGTGCCATCCGCAGGATCTCGCGGACCTCCTTCTGCGAGCAGTCCAGCGCCGTCGCGATCTCCTCGGCGGTCGGCTCGCGACCGAGCTGCTGGACCAGCTGGCGCTCCACGCCGATCACCTTGTTGAGCTTCTCGACCATGTGTACGGGGATGCGGATCGTCCGTCCCTTGTCGGCGATTGCGCGCGTCACGGCCTGGCGGATCCACCATGTCGCGTAGGTCGAGAACTTGTAGCCGCGGCGGTAGTCGAACTTCTCGACCGCGCGGATCAGCCCGAGCGAGCCCTCCTGGATCAGGTCGAGAAACGAAAGCCCGCGGCCCAGGTAGCCCTTCGCGATCGAGACGACCAGACGCAGGTTGGCCTCGACCATCTGCTGCTTGGCGGTGATGTCGCCGCGCTCGATGCGCTTGGCGAGCGCGACCTCGTCGGCGGCGGTCAGCAGCGCGACCCGCCCGATCGAGCGCAGGTACAGGCGCAGCGAGTCGAGGCTGGGCTCGACCGTCAGGTCGAGCTCGGCCTTCAGCGCGACCACCGGCGCCTCCGTCTCGGCGACGTCTTCGCGGCTGACGAGCTCGATGGCGTGCTCCTCGAGGTAGGCGTGCAGCTCGGCGATCTGCTCGCGTGAGGCCTCTGCCTCCTCGAGCGCGGCGGCGACGCTCTCGTAGGTGAGCACGCCCCGCTCGTGACCCTCGGCGAGCAGCGCGGCGAACTCCTCCGTCTCGACGATCCCAGGCTCTCCGAGCGTCAGTGACGCGTCGGTCTGCGGCTCACCGTCAAGCGCGATCTCCACTCATGACTCCTCTCCGTGGCCGGGGTCTCCCCACCGCGACGCCGGAGTCATAGCACAAGCGGGGCCCTCGGGAGAGGCATGCGCGCGCCGCCAGCACTGCTCGGTAGGCTTGCCGGGAACGCGCATGTCCGATCGACCGCTCACGCTCGAGGCCTCCGACGTCCAGGCGCAGCCGCCGTCGCTTGCGATCGGGCTCTCGCGCGTCGGCGTGACCGGCGTGGAGAAGGTCATCCGCGTGCGCCAGCGCGGCGTCGAGCAGCTGTTCTCGGCGCGGCTCGAGTGCTTCGTCGACCTCGCCGGCGACCAGAAGGGGGCGCACATGTCGCGCTTCGAGGAGGTCATCAACGAGGCGATCGGCGAGGTGGTGCTGGGGGAGGCGACGTTCAGGGCGGAGGATCTCGCCCAGCGCGTCGCCGAGCTGGTGCGCGAGCGCCAGCGCGCGCAGCGCGCCGAGGTGAGGATCGCCGCGCGCTACCCCGAGCACAAGCCGGCGCCGGTGTCCGGCGTCAACACGCAGGAGATCTACACGCTGCACGGGATGGCGGTCGCGTCCGAGCGCGGCACGAGACGCGTGGTCGGCGTCGCCGCGCAGGGCATGACCGCATGCCCCTGCGCGCAGGAGCTGGTCGGCGCCGCGGCGCGCGGGCGGCTGCTCGACGACGGCTTCGGCGAGGCCGAGATCGACCGCATCCTCGAGGCGGTGCCGGTCGCGACGCACAACCAGCGCGGCCTCGGCACGCTGCACATCGGCGCGACCGAGTCCGCCGCGCTCGAGATCGAGGCGCGCACGCTGCTCGAGATCGTCGAGCAGTCGATGTCGTCGGAGATCTATGAGCTGATGAAGCGCGTCGACGAGGTGGCCGTCGTCGAGAAGGCGCACCGGCGGCCGCGTTTCGTCGAGGACTGCGTGCGCGAGATGATCGGCGGCGTCGTGGCGACGCTGCCCGAGCTGCCCGACGACGCGTTCGTGTCCGCCCGCCAGGAGAACCTGGAGACGATCCACCAGCACAACGTCTCCGCCGAGCGCCATGGCACGCTGCACGAGTTGCGCGGCGAGCTGGGCGGCGGTGTGCCGCCGGCGCGGCACACCACGCTGCGCGAGTGGCTGGAGGCCTGACCCTCAGGCGCTCGAGCGCTGGGCGGCGGCGAGGCGCCGGCGCAGGCCGAAGAAGTAGTCGAGCCCCGAGGCGACGGTGATCGCGACCGCGGCGTAGACCAGCGCGTTGACCCAGGCCGGGTGGCCGTGCACGGCGATCACGGCGAGGATCGCCGCGATCTGCACGCACGTCTTCAGCTTCGCGAGGTTGCTGGCGGCCATGATCACGCCGGCCTGGGTCGCGCCCATTCGCAGCACCGTGACCGCGAGCTCGCGGGCGATGATCACCATCGCGACCCAGGCGGCGAGGCGGTGCAGCGAGACCAGCGAGATCAGCGCGGCGACGATCAGCAGCTTGTCGGCGAGCGGATCCATCAGCTTGCCGAAGGTCGTGACCGAGTCGCGCGAGCGGGCCAGGTAGCCGTCGACGAAGTCGGTGGCCGAGGCGAGCACGAACACGGCCGCCGCGAAGATGTCGCCGTCGTGGACGTGCCCGACCAGCGCGACGACCAGCACCGGCACAAGCAGGATCCGCAGTACCGTCAGGGAATTAGGCCAGTTGAGCGCCGCCATCACCTGATTATCGTCCGGGGGCCAGCGCACCGGAGCGAGTGAGGAGCCAGATCGCATGAAGACGCGCACGCTTGGAGCCAACGGGCCCGCCGTGTCCGCGCTCGGACTTGGCTGCATGGGGATGTCGGCCTTCTACGGCCCGGGCGACGACGAGGAGTCGAAGGCGACGATCGCGCGCGCGCTCGAGCTCGGCTGCAACTTCCTCGACACCTCCGACATGTACGGGCCGCACACCAACGAGCGGCTGATCGGCGCCGTGATCGCCGGGCGCCGCGACGAGGTCTTCCTGGCGACCAAGTTCGGCATCCGGATCGCCTCCGACGAACCATCGGGGCGCACGATCGACGGCAGCCCGCGCTACGTGCACGCGGCCTGCGACGCCTCGCTGGAGCGGCTCGGCGTCGATCACATCGACCTCTACTACCAGCACCGCGTCGATCCGGCGACGCCGATCGAGGAGACGGTCGGCGCGATGGCGGAGCTCGTGACGCTCGGCAAGGTCCGCCACCTCGGGCTCTCCGAGGCGTCCGCCGCGACGATTCGCCGCGCCCACGCGGTGCACCCGATCGCGGCGGTGCAGAGCGAGTACTCGCTGTGGACGCGCGACGTCGAGGCGGAGGTCCTGCCGACGCTGCGCGAGCTGGGGATCTCGCTGGTCGCCTACTCGCCGCTCGGGCGCGGCTTCCTGGCCGGGCGTTTCACGAGCACGTTGGATCTCGACGCGAGCGACTGGCGGCGCAGCGGGCCGCGCTTCAGCGCCGAGCACATCGACGCCAACCTGGTGCTCGCGCGGCGGGTCGCGGCGCTCGCGCTGGGCCGCGGCGTGACCGCCGGGCAGCTCGCGCTGGCCTGGGTGCTCGGCCAGGGGGAGGACATCGTGCCGATCCCGGGCACCAAACGCCGCAGCTATCTCGAGGAGAACCTTGGCGCGCTCGAGGTCGAGCTGACCGCCGATGAGCTCGCGCAGATCGGCGAGGTGATCGGGCCGGCCGCCGGCGATCGCTACCCCGAGGACGGGATGCGCGGCGTCAATATCTAGCTATCGTGATATCATCCTCGGGTGCCCGAGAAACCGAACGCCGCGCTCTTCGTGCGCATCCCGCAGGCGCAGGCGCGCGCGCTCGACCGCCTCGCCTTCGAGACGCGGCGCCCCAAGCAGGCCGTCGTCTCCGAGCTGCTCTCGCGCGCGATCGG
>CAZABN010000080.1:0-8661 GCA_964483345.1 uncultured Solirubrobacteraceae bacterium | reverse complement strand
GCGACGGCAGCGAGCTGATCACCTGCATCGCCGGCGCGGGCGCGCCGCTCAGCGCCGAGCGGATCGCCGCGCTCGCGCCGGAGGCGGTCGAGCTGGAGCACCGCCACGGCGGACAGCCGAGCTATTGGTGGCTGCTCTCGGCCGAATAGCGACCGCGCCGGCGATCATCATTGCGCGATGAGCTCGTCTGCAACCGCGGCCAGACCGGCGCCGCGCGGGTTTGCCGCAATGGCCTCGCCGCCGCGCTCCGCCCTGCTCGCCGCGCCGGTGCGCACGCCGCGCCCGTCGATCCTGCGGCGGGCGCTCGAGCTCCCGCCGAAGGCCGCCGAGGGCGCCGCCGCGCTCGGGCTGAACACGGTCGGTGAGCTGCTCGAGCACGTGCCGCGCGCGCGGCGCGAGGCGCGCACGGTCGCGGCGCTCGCGCCCGGCGAGACGGCGACGGTGCTGGTCGAGGTGCGCACGATCGCGGCGCGGCCGGTGCGCCGGCGGGGGATGCGGCCGCTGGTCGAGGCGACCGTCGCCGACGCGACAGGCCCGATGCAGGCGACCTTCTTCAACCAGCCGTGGCTCGCCAAGCGTTACGAGCCGGGTACGCGGCTGGTGCTCCACGGCAAGTACGAGGGGAGGGGTCGTTTTCGCGTCGCCAACCACGCGACCACCGACGAGGCGGCCGCCGGCACCGAGGAGGTGTCGCACTACGCGGCGAGCGAGGGGCTGTCCAGCACGCAGATCCTCTCGCTGGTTGCGGCCAACCGGGCGGCGCTGCGCGAGGTCGTCGAGCCGCTCCCGGGGCGCCTGCGCGCCAGCCACGCCTTCGCCGAACGGGGTGCCGCGCTCGAGGCGATGCACTTCGGCGCGAGCCCCGAGGAGGTCGAGCGCGGCCGCCGGCGCCTCGCCTTCGAGGAGCTGCTGCTCGTGCAGCTCGCGCTGCTCGCCCGGCGCGCCCGCGAGGACTCCGGCGCGGCCGCGCTCGCGCTGGGCGACGAGCCGAGCCTGACCGCGCGCTGGCTGGAGCAGGAGCTGCCGTTCACGCTGACCGCCGACCAGCTCGCGGCGATCGCGACACTGCGCGGCGAGCTTGCGGGTGAGCGTCCGACCCAGCGGCTGCTGATGGGCGAGGTCGGCAGCGGGAAGACGGTGGTGGCGCTGTTCGCGATGCTGCGAGCCGTCGAGCACGGCTTCCAGGCCGCGCTGATGGCGCCGACCGAGACGCTCGCCGAGCAGCACTTCGCGACGATCCAGCGCCTGCTGGGCGAGCAGTCGGTCACGCTCGCGCTGCTGACGGGATCCACGCCCGCGGCGCGGCGCGCCGAGATCCTCTCGCGGCTCGCCAGCGGCGAGTGCTCGCTGGTCGTCGGCACGCACGCGCTGATCGAGGATCCGGTGCGCTTCGCGGCCCTGGCGGTGGCGGTCGTCGATGAACAGCACCGCTTCGGTGTGCGCCAGCGCACGGCGCTGCACAGCAAGGCGCCGGACGGCCGCGCGCCGCACGTGCTGCACATGACCGCGACGCCGATTCCGCGCACCCTGGCGCTCTGCGAATACGGCGATCTCGACCAGACGCGGCTGCACGAACGCCCGCTCGGGCGCCGGGCAACGGCGACGCACATCGTTTCCGGCGAGCGCGAGCGGCAGCGCGCCTACGAGCGGATCGCCGAGGAGGTACGCGCCGGCCGCCAGGCCTTCGTCGTCTGCCCGCTGGTCGAGGCGGGCGAGCTGGAGGACGGCGCCGGCGCGGCGGCGCAGGCGGTTGCCGCGACCGAGGAGTTCGAGCGGCTGCGCGCCGGCGAGCTGCGCGACTTCCGCCTGGTGCTGCTGCACGGGCAGCTCGGCCACCGCGAGAAGCAGGCGGCGATGGCGGCGTTCGCCGGCGGCGACGCCGACGTGCTGGTGGCGACGACGGTGATCGAGGTGGGCATCGACGTGCCGAACGCGACGGTGATGCTGATCGAGAACGCCGAGCGTTTCGGCATCTCGCAGCTGCACCAGCTCCGCGGGCGCGTGGGGCGCGGCGAGCACGACTCGCTGTGCCTGCTGTGCGGGCCGAAGGGGTCGCCCAGGCTCGCCGCGCTCGAGCGCCACGACGATGGCTTCGAGCTTGCGGAGATCGACCTGCGCCTGCGCAAGGAGGGCGAGCTGGTCGGCACGAAGCAGTCGGGCGTGGGGCAGTTCGCGCTCGCGCAGATGCCTGAGGACGAGACGCTGCTGCTCGCGGCGCGCAGCTGCGCGGAGGCGCTGATCGCCGCCGATCCGCAGCTGCGCCAGCCGGAGCACGCGCTGCTCGCGGACCGCCTCGCGGAGCTCTACGGGGAGATCGCCGCGCACCCGATCGCGGCGTGAGGTGCGCGCGCGCCGAACGTCTCCGGGGTGCCCGCCGCGATGCGCGTGATCGCCGGCGAGCTCGGCGGGCGGCGCCTGCAGAGCCCGCGCGGGCTCGCGACGCGGCCGACCGCCGGACGTGTTCGCGAAGCGCTGTTCTCGATGCTGGGCGAGCTGGAAGGCGCGATCGTGCTCGACCTCTTCGCGGGCTCCGGCGCGCTGGGGATCGAAGCGCTCTCACGCGGCGCGGCGCACGCGACCTTCGTCGAGCGTGCCCCTCGCGCGCTGGCGGCGCTGCGGGCCAACCTCGATTCGCTGGCGCTGACCGGGCGTGCCCGCGTGCTCGGCTCCGACGCGCTCGCGGCACTGCGCGCGGATGACAAATACGATCTGGTCTTCCTCGACCCCCCATACGCGATGGCGCCGGCGCTGGCGGGCGCGCTGTCGCGCGAGCTGCCAGGCGTGCTGCGCGCCGGTGCGCGCGTGGTCAGCGAATGCGACCGCCGCGCCCCGCTGGAGCTGCCGGAGCTGACCCTGCTGCGCGAGCGGCGTTACGGCGACACGATGATCCGAATCCACGAATCCACCGAGCCTTGAGCGACAGTCACGCCCACCGGATAGCCGTCTGTCCCGGCTCCTACGACCCGATCACGAACGGGCACGTCGACGTCATCACGCGCGCCCGGGCGCTGTTCGACGAGGTTGTGGTGGCGGTTGTCGCACACTCGGTGCGCAAGTCGGCGACGAGCCTGTTCGAGCTGCCCGAGCGCCTGGAGTTCATCGCCGCCGCGACCGCCCATCTGGACGGCGTCCGCGCCGAGCCCTTCGACACACTGGTCGTCGAGTTCGCCCGGCGCGTCGGCGCCGTCGCGATCGTCAAGGGGCTGCGCGCGATCTCCGACTTCGAGTACGAGCTCGAGATGAACCAGCTCAACCGTCGCCAGGCGCCGGAGATCGAGTCGGTCTACATCATGGCGAGCCCCGAGTTCAGTTTCGTCTCCTCGAGCGGCGTCAAGGAGCTCGCGACCTTCGGCGGGCGGATCGAGGGTCTCGTGCACCCCGATGTGGCCGCTCGTTTGCAGGAAGAGCTGGGGCGAACGCGAAAGTCGTGACGACAACGCGCCGTTTGGGGCGCGCGTTACCCTGTAGCCATGGACGTTCTCGTTCTCATCGACAAGCTCGACGACTTGGTGCACAACGCCAAGCAGGTCCCGCTGACCGATCAGGTGCGCGTCGACAAGGAGGAGATCTACGATCTGCTCGACCAGATGCGCGCCACGATCCCCGAGGAGATCAAGCAGGCGCGCTGGATCGTCAAGGAACGCCAGGAGATGCTGGCGGAGGCCAAGCGCGAGGCCGAGCGGATCGTCAAGGAGGCGCGCGAGCGCCAGGAGCACCTGATCTCCAACGAGGAGGTCACCAAGGCGGCTGAGCGGGCCGCCGAGGACATCGTCGAGGAGGCCCAGGCGCGCGAGCGCGAGATCCGCCTCGGAGCGGAGGACTACGCCGACGAGATTCTCAACACGCTGGAGATCAACCTCTCGAAGTTCATCGCCGCCGTGCAGCGCGGTCGCGACCGCCTCGCCGGGCGCGACGAAGCGGCAGCCTAGCGGCGGCCGCCTCCCCGGACCGGCCTCGGCCATGATCGATGCCGGGCGCCTGTGCCGTGCCCGCCGCCGCGCCGACCTGCTTGGATAGCGTCATGAACCTCGAACGGATCACCGGTTCGCTGCACACCGCCGTCACGCTCACCCGGGTCGGCGTGCTGCGCCCCGAGCGCCCGGACCGGCTCCTGCGCGTCGGGGCGACGCTGCTGCGCTGGGGGCCGACACCGGCGTCGGCCTACGCCGTCTCGGCCGTGCGCACACCCAACCGGCCGGCGATCCACGACGACCGCGGCACGATCACCTTCGCCGAGCTCGAGGCGCAGACCAACGCGCTCGCGCGCGGGCTGCGCGGGCTGGGCGTGGGCGAGGGCGACTCGATCGCGATCTTCTGCCGCGACCACCGCGGCTTCATCGAGGCCTCGATCGCGTCGGGCAAGCTGGGTGCGACGCTGCTGCTGTTGAACACCTCGTTCGCCGGACGCCAGATCGCCGAGGTCTGCGAGAACGAGCAGCCGCGCGTGCTGATCTACGACGAGGAGTTCAGCGAGCTGTGCGCTCCCGCGGCGGCCGGGCGCACGAGCGTGATCGCGTGGCAGGACTCGCCGCAGCTGCCGCACCCGACGATGGACGACCTGATCGCCGCCAACTCGACGGCGCGCCTGGCGCCGCCGCGCGACCGCGGCCGCGTGGTGATCCTGACCTCCGGCACGACCGGCACGCCGAGGGGCGCGTCGCGCCACCAGCCCCGCAGCCTCGACCCGGCGGCGCGTTTCTTCTCGCGCATCCCGCTGCGCGCGCGTGAGACGACGCTGATCGCGGCGCCGCTGTTTCACTCCTGGGGCTACGGCCATTTCACGATGGGCCTGCCGCTCTCCTCGACGCTGGTGCTGCAGCGCCGCTTCGACCCCGAGGCCACGCTCGCCTCGATCGCGACGTGGCGCCCGAGTGCGCTGGTCGTCGTGCCGGTGATGCTGACGCGGATCCTCGAGCTCGGACCGGAGGTGATCGGCCGCTACGACCACAGCTCGCTGCGCGTGATCGCCGTCAGCGGGTCGGCCCTGCCGGGCGAGCTCGCGCTGCACGTGATGGACACCTTCGGCGACGTGCTCTACAACCTCTACGGCACGACCGAGGTCGCGTGGGCGACGATCGCCTCGCCGAAGCAGCTGCGCGACGCCCCCGGGACCGCGGGAACGCCGCCGTTTGGAACGCAGGTCCGCCTGTTCGACGAACACGACGCGCCGGTCACGACACCCGGCGAGACCGGGCGGATCTTCGCCCGCAACGAGATGGTGATGGACGGCTACACCTCGGGCGACGGCAAGGCGATGATCGGCGGTCTGATCGCGACCGGTGACGTCGGCTACTTCGACACCCAGGGCCGCCTGTTCGTCTCCGGCCGCGACGACGACATGATCGTCTCCGGCGGTGAGAACGTCTTCCCGCGCGAGGTCGAGGACGTGCTCGCCGAGCACCCCGGCGTCGAGGACGTGGCGGTGATCGGCGTCCCCGACGACCACTTCGGCCAGCGCCTGCGGGCGTTCGTCGTGCCGGCCGCGGACGCGCAGCTGAGCGAGGACGACGTGCGCGACCACGTGCGCGACAACCTGGCCCGCTTCAAGGTTCCGCGCGACGTCGTGTTCGTCGACGTGCTGCCGCGCAACGCGACCGGCAAGGTCCTCAAGCGGGAGCTGCGCGCAAGGTGAGCAGGCGGGAGCCGCGCGCCCGGCGATGAACCCCAAGACCGACCTGTTCGATCTCGGCGGCCTGCGCCTGAGCTCGGGCGAGGGGCGCCGGCTCCAGCTCGACGTGGAGCAGGAGCCGCTCGAGCTGGCCGGGGCCTCCTACCGCGTGCTGCCGGAGCTCGTGCCGGTGACCGTCGACGTTTCGCGCACCACCGGCGGCGGCTACGCGCTGCGTCTGCGCCTGGAGGCCATGCTGGCGGGCCCCTGCATGCGCTGCCTCGTCGACGCGCAGCCGCGCCTGTCGGTGGACGCGCGCGAGGTCGAGCTGCCCGGCGCCGGCGAGCAGCTGGACAGCCCCTACGTGCAGGGCGAGCTGCTCGACCTGCGCTCCTGGGTGCACGACGCGGTCGCGCTCGCCGCCCCCGACCAGGTGCTGTGCGAGCCGGACTGCCCCGGGCTCTGCCCCGTCTGCGCCGTGCCGCTCGCAACCGCCGGCCCCGATCACCACCACGAGCGCGAACCCGATCCGCGCTGGGCGAAGCTGCGGGAACTCGACCTCCCCTAAATGATGCTTTTCGAGTCGGCGCATGCGCCGACTCGCGGGTGGGTGCATGCACCCACCACGAACAGCTCCTCGGTATTTGTCCCGCACACCCCCGCACCACCGCCGCCGAGTGTGTGATGATTGCTGTGCGTTTGCGTCCACGCCGCCCGGCGTCTGCGCTTCGCACAGGAGTCCGCCGAAGCCACAGGCCCGCCGTGTGGGGTTGGTGGCCCGCGTGGAACACAGTTGGCCGTCACCGAACCCCGACCCATAACGATTCGCCGGCCGCAGGCCGCGCCCGCGGCGCCGCCCGGCGAGTTCCAACCGCCGAGCAGCCACGACCGGGCCGACCGGATCGCGACCGCGATCGTCACGCTGGCGCCGGTTGTGGCGCTGGCGATCGTCGTGCCGCTGGCCTGGGGCGGCGTGCTGCACTTCTACGACGTGGTCGTGTTCGCGCTCTGCTACGTGCCGACCGGCCTGGGGATCACGGTCGGCTTTCACCGGCTGCTGACGCACAGGGCGTTCGAGACGACGCCGGCGATCCGGGCACTGTTCGTGATCCTCGGCTGCATGGCGATCGAGGGCCCGCCGATCGAATGGGTCGCCAACCACCGCAAGCACCACACCTACTCCGACGAGGAGGGTGACCCGCACAGCCCGCACGTCAACTTCTCGGGCGGCCTGGCGGGGTCGCTGCGCGGCCTCTGGCACGCCCACCTCGGCTGGGTCTTCGGCGGCGGCATGGCCAACGAGGCGCGCTACGCCCCGGACCTGCTCGCCGACCCGGTCGTTCGCTTCGTCGACCGCACCTTCTTCCTCTGGGTCCTCGCGGGCCTCGCGATCCCGTTCGGCCTCGGCTGGGCGCTCAGCGGCGGGACGATCGACGGCGCGCTGACCGGGCTTCTGTGGGGCGGGGCCGTGCGGGTGCTCGTGCTCCATCACGTCACCTTCTCGATCAACTCGCTCTGCCACTACTTCGGCCGCCGGGACTTCGACACCACCGACCACTCGACCAACCTCGCCTGGCTGGCGCCGCTCTCCTTCGGGGAGTCCTGGCACAACAACCACCACGCCTTCCCGCGCTCGGCCGTGCACGGCCTCGGCCGCCGCCAGCTCGACCTCTCCGGGCTCGTCATCAACGGCCTCGCCAGGGTCGGACTGGCGTGGGATCTCGTGGTCGTCACCGAGGAGCGCCAGGAGCGCAAGCGCTGCGCCGACCCGTTCTGAGCTGCGCCGGCTGGTAGGCTTGCGCGCCTATGCAGGCTCCCAAGCAGAAGCAGTCGCACAGCCGCACCGCGAAACGGCGCTCCCAGCACAAGATCGTCGCGCCGACGCTGAACGCCTGCCCGCGGTGCCACAGCCCGCGGCGGCCGCATCGCGTGTGCGCGGTTTGCGGCACCTACGCCGGGCGTGAGGTGCTGGCGCCGGCGGAACACGACCACGAGCACGAACACTAGTGGGTCGTCCAGGCACGTTCGACCCGAAATGGCGGCTCCCGGATGCCGTCTGGCAGCGTCCTCGGTCGCGGCAAGGCAACCAGCCTTGCCTGCTCCCTGCGTCCTCGCCAGCCGACCCCGGGACCTCGCCACAGGCTGGGTTTCAGGCCAAACGTTCCTGGACGACCCACTAGGGGCATGACGGTCGTCGCGGTCGACGCCAACGGCGCCGATCTCGGGCCGGGTGAGGTCGCGGCGGGGGCCAGGATCGCCGCGCAGCAGGGCGTCGGGATCCTCCTGTTCGGCCCCGCCGCCGAGCTCGGCGAGGGCGGTGGCGGGATCGAGATCGTCGACGCGCCGGTCTCGATCGCGAAGGATCCCGACCCGGTCCGCGCGGTGCGCGGCACGCCCGAGGCGTCGATCGTCGCGGCCGCCCGCGCCGTCGCGGAGGGCCGCGCGCAGGCCCTGGTCTGCAACGGGTCGACCGGCGCGGCGCTGGTCGCCGGCCAGCTGCAGATCAGGCGCGCGCCGGGCGTGCACCGGCCCGCGCTGGCGCTGACGCTGCCGGTCCCCGGCCGGCCGGTGACGCTGCTCGACGTGGGCGCCAACGCCGACGTGCGACCCGAGATCCTCGTGCAGTTCGCGTTCATGGGCGCCGCCTACGCCAGCGCGATGCTGGGGGTGACGCGCCCGCGCGTCGGTCTGCTCTCGAACGGCTCGGAGGCGGAGCGCGGCAGCCAGCTCGTGCTGGAGACGCACGCGCGCCTGCTCGCGCAGTGCGCCGGCAGCGACGCGCTGGTCTTCATCGGCAACGTCGAGGGCAGCGGGCTCACGCAGGGCGTGGCCGACGTCGTCGTCACCGACGGCTTCACCGGCAACGTCGCGCTGAAGCTGATCGAGGGCGTCTCGCAGGCCACGCTCGGGGCGATTCGCGACGTCGCGGTGCACTCCGCGCGCGGACGCCTCGGCGGGATGCTGCTGCGCAGCGGCCTGCGCTCGTTCCGCGAGGAGATCGATCCCGAGCGCCAGGGCGGCGCCTACCTGCTCGGCCTGCGCCAGCTCGGCGT
>CAZABN010000079.1:0-8949 GCA_964483345.1 uncultured Solirubrobacteraceae bacterium | reverse complement strand
GGCTGGATGCTGCAGATGCGCAACGTGATGATCACGACGATCGGCGAGGACTACGTGCTGGCCGCGGAGGCCAAGGGCCTTTCCACGCGGCGCGTGATGTTCACCTACGCGGCGCGCAACGCGATCCTGCCGAACATCGCGGGCTTCGCCCTCGCGATCGGCTTCGTGATCGCCGGCGCACTCGTGATGGAGATCGTCTTCTCCTATCCGGGTGTCGGCTACCAGCTCTATAACGCCGTCACCCAGGACGACTTCCCGGTGATGCAGGGGATCTTCCTGGCGATCTCGGCCGCCGTGCTGCTCGCCTGCCTGCTCGCCGACGTCATATACGTGCTCGCCGATCCGCGGACGCGCACAAGGGCGGCGTTCTGATGGCCGTCGCAGTCTCAGCGCCCCCGCAGACCGCGGCCATCGTCCCCCGGCGCGGGCAGTTCCTGCGCACGATGCCGACGAAGGCCAAGGTCGGCGGCGGCATCCTCGCGATCTTCGTGCTCGTGGCGATCATCGGGCCGGCGATCGCCCCGTATGACCCCAGCGCCACGAACCCCAACGCGCTCGGGGCCGTCGGCCCGACCGCGGCCCACCTGCTCGGCACCACGACTACAGGCCAGGACGTCCTCTCGCAGCTGCTCGTGGGGATGCGCTCCTCGGTCGTGCTCGGCGTGCTGACGGCGACGATCGCGACTACGCTCTCGGTGGCCACGGGCGTCACCGCGGGCTTCCTCGGCGGCGTCGCCGACGAGGGACTGTCGCTGCTCATGAACGTGTTCGTCGTCCTGCCCGCGCTGCCGCTGCTGATCGTCCTGCTCGGCTACCTCCCCAACAGCGGCGACCTGCCGACCGCGATCGTGCTGAGCGCGCTCGGCTGGTCGTGGGGCGCGCGGGTGATCCGCGCCCAGACCCTCACCCTGCGCAGCCGCGACTTCATCGCCGCGGCGCGCGAGACCGGCGAGCGAACCTGGCGGCTCGTCGTGTTCGAGATCCTGCCGAACGAGGTCAGCCTGATCGCGGCGAACTTCGTCGGGACGTTCCTCTACGCGATCCTGACATCGGTGGCGCTCGCGTTCATCGGCGTCGCGAACTTCTCCACCTGGAATCTCGGCACGATGCTGTTCTGGGCGCAGAGCGCGAACGCCTTCAGCATCGGCGCGTGGTGGTGGTACGTGCCGCCCGGGGTTGCCGCCGCGCTGCTGGGGACCGGCCTCGTGCTGCTGAACTTCGGGCTCGACGAGCTCGGCAACCCGCGCCTGCGCAACTCGACCGGACGCAGGAAGCGCCGGCGCGGCGGCTGGCGTCCGACCGGCTCCGCCACGACCGCCCATCGCGCGGGACCGAAATGGTCCGGGCGCGCCTGGAGGCCGACCGATCCGACGCCGGTCGAGCGCGTGGAGCCGCTCGCATGAGCCCCGCCGACACCGCCCGCAACGGCTCGACGCCGAGCTACGCCACGGAGGAGCGCCCGCCGGTCCTCGAGATCCGCGACCTGTCGATCGTCTACCGCGGCGACGTCGACGTCAAGGCCGTCGACCACATCGACCTCGCGCTCGCGCCCGGCGAAACGGTCGGCCTGGCCGGCGAGAGCGGCTCGGGAAAGTCCACGCTGGCGCTCGGCGCCTGCCGGCTGCTGCGCCCGCCGGCCGTGATCACCGGCGGGAGCGTGATGTATCGCGGAACGCGCTTCGCGCCGGATGGCGTGGAGATCCTCGATCAAACCTCTCGCGAGCTGCGCAAGCTGCGCTGGCGCGAGATCTCGATCGTCTTCCAGAGCGCGATGAACGCGCTCAACCCGGTGCTGCGCATCCGCGATCAGCTCGGCGACGTACTGGATGCCCATCTGCACCTCAAGGGGGACGAGAAGCGCGAGCGCCTCGGCATGCTGCTCGACCTCGTCGGCATCCCGCGCGAGCGCCTGCGCAGCTACCCGCACGAGCTCTCCGGCGGCATGCGCCAGCGCGTGATGATCGCGATGGCGCTGGCCGTCGATCCGGAGGTCGTGATCATGGACGAGCCAACCACGGCGCTCGATGTCGTCGTCCAGCGGGAGATCCTGGCGCAGATCGTCGAGCTGCAGAAGCGCCTTCACTTCGCCGTACTGTTCATCACGCACGATCTCTCGCTGCTGCTCGAGATCGCCGACCGTATCGCGATCATGTACGCGGGGCGGCTGCTCGAGGTCGGTACCGCCGAGCAGATCCACAATCGCCCGGCTCACCCCTACACCCGGGGACTGCTCGCGTCGTTCCCGAGCGTCCACGGCGCACGCAAAGCCCTCGCCGGCATTCCGGGCTCGCCGCCCGACCTGCGGTCGCTGCCGCCGGGCTGCCCGTTCGTTCCGCGCTGCCGCTACGCCGCCGAGCCGTGCAAGAGCATCGACATGCGCGTGCTGCCCGTGCCTGGATCGGTCGCCGGGCACTTCAGCGCATGCCCGTTCGTGACACCCGAGACGGCGGATCGCCCTGCGCTCACGCCCACCGCGGCGGCGAGCGCCGGCGCCTCCCCCGCGGAGGAGCCGGTATGAGCGCCGTGCAGACCCAGCCCGAGCTGCTCCCGGCGGCCGCCGCGCGCGGCCCGCTCGTGCTCGAAGCGCACGCCCTGTCGAAGGACTTCCGGCTCTCGCGCAGCCTGCGCGGCGGCGAGGTGCTGTCCGCTGCGCGGGAGGTCTCGTTCGGGCTCTACCGCAGCGCCGTGGTGGCGCTCGTCGGCGAGAGCGGCTCGGGCAAGTCGACGGTCGCACGGATGCTCGCCGGACAGGAGCGGCCGACCCGCGGGCAGATCCTGCTCGACGGCGCCGAGGTTCGCCCGTGGACGCACGGCACGTTCCGCTCCTACAAGGGTGACGTGCAGATGGTCTTCCAGGATCCGTTCGCGTCGCTGAACTCGGTGCACACCGTGCGCTACACGCTGCGCCGGCCGGTGCGCCTGCATCAGCGCGCGAAGGGCAGGGCGGAGATCGCCAGCGAGCTGGAGCGGCTGCTCGAACGTGTGCGACTCACGCCCCCCGAGCAGTTCCTGCCCAAGTACCCGCACGAGCTGTCCGGCGGCCAGCGCCAGCGGGTCGCGATCGCCCGCGCGCTCGCCGCACGACCGCGCGTGCTGCTCGCCGACGAGCCGGTCTCGATGCTCGACGTCTCGATCCGCCTCGAGGTGCTCGACCTGCTCGACGAGCTGCGCGCGCAGTTCGAGCTCGCGGTCCTCTACGTCACCCACGACATCGCCTCGGCGCGCTACTTCGCCGACGACACGCTCGTGATGTACGCCGGGGAGATCGTCGAGCGCGGGCCCTCAGAGGATCTGACGCAACAGCCGGCCCACCCCTACACCCAGCTGCTGCTGGCCGCCGCGCCGGATCCCGACCGCCTTGGCGATCCGATCGACATCGAGCTCGAGCGCGGCGAGGTGCGCCGGGCGGGGAGCGCGCTCTCGACGTCCGTCGGCTGCCGCTTCGCGCCGCGCTGCCCGTTCGCCGACGAGCGCTGCCGCGCGGAGTCCCCGCCGCTGCAGCGAATCAACTCGCAGCGCGCGGCGGCCTGCTGGCGCCTCGACGTCGCGGCGCCGGACCTGACTTCCGAGACAGGCGACGAGAGGAGCCTGCCAATGAAGACCTGACTCGGATTGCCAGCAGCCCGGCGCCACACGTTGGCGTGCCGCACCGGGCGCTGACAACCGGGGCGCGTGCCGCACACGCGTCCATTTCGCAACGAACTTCATCCTGCACAACGAAAGGTACATGAGTGATGCAACCGAAAAAGCTCAACAAGCGCAGGCTATTTGCCTCCGCGACGGTCACGGTCGCCGCAACCGCGGCGCTGATGATCGCCTTCGCACTCCCAAGTGCGTCGAGCGCTGCCACCACGGCGAGGATCGCGTCGTCGACGCCGCTCACGATGGAGTCCAGCCAGGAGACGACGCTGACGGACAACTTCAACCCGTTTGTGTCGACCTCCGCGGCGAACACCGTCGGAGCAACGTCGCTGATCTACGAGCCGCTGCTGCAGTGGGACATCGCCAAGCCGTTGCAGGCGCCGTATGACTTCCTCGCGAGCGGTTTCACGTGGGGATCCGGCGGCACCTCGATCACCTTCACGATCCGCCAGGGCGTGAAGTGGAGCAACGGCACGGCGCTCACGCCGGCCGATGTGGCGTTCACCTACAACATGCTGGTCAAGTACCCGGACCTCAACACCAACGGCGTCCCGGTCACGGGCGCGACCGTGTCGGGGCAGACCGTGACCGTCACGTTCTCCTCGTCGCAGTACACCGACCTGCAGTACGTGGGCTCCGTGTACATCGTGCCGCAGTCGATCTGGGGCAACCTCAGTGGTGACCCGTCCACGTTCACCGACACCGATCCGATCGGCTCGGGCCCCTACGTGCTGAGCCAGTTCAATGCCGGCACGGGCGTCGTGCTGACCGCGAACGCGAACTATTGGGGCGGCCCGTTCAACGTCGGCGGCGGCCCGCCGGCCGTGACGCAGGTTGACTTCCCGCTGCTCGCCGATACATCGACGGTGCTTTCCGCACTCGAGACCAACGGCCTCGATTGGGCAGGCAACTTCATCAACGGCCTCAACGGTGGTTTCGTCAACCAGTCACCGACCACGCACCACGTGTGGTTCGCGCCGGTGCAGACGAACAGCCTGATCCCGAACCTCCGCCAGTGGCCGATGAACCAGTTGGCCGTCCGCCAGGCCGTCAGCCTGGCGATCAGCCGCGACGCCATCAGCAAGCAGGGCGAGGCCGGACTCGAGCCGGTCGCGACGAACGCCAGCGGCCTCGTGCTGCCGAACTTCGGAAGCCTGCTCGCACCGGCGCTCAAGACCGCGACGCTGTCGGCCAGCCCGAACGCCAAGGCCGCTGACGCGGTTCTGACCAAGGCCGGCTACACGCTCAAGGGCGGCTATTACGCGCTCAAGGGCAAGGTCGTGGACATCACGATCACCGACCCGTCCAACTACTCTGACTATGCGCTGGACGATCAGCTCATGGCCGCGGAGCTGAAGGCCGCGCACATCCAGGCATCGTTCGACGGACTGTCGGACAACGCCTGGTATGCCGACCTCGCGGACGGCAAGTTCGGCTCGGCGACGAGCCACTGGTCCAACACCGCCATCCTGCCGTACGGGATCTACGACGGTTGGCTGGACAGCAAGCTCAACTCACCGACCAACGCGAGCGGCGACTTCGAAGGCCTGAACAACTCCTCGCTCGACAAGGACCTGGCGAGCCTCGCAGGTGCCACGACGACGGCTCAGCAGGTCAAGTACCTGACGCCGCTCGAGACGTACGTCGCGAAGAACCTGCCGGTCATCCCGACCGTGTACGGCGCTTCGTTTGACGAGTACAGCACGGCGCACTTCACCGGCTGGCCGTCAGCGACGAACGCGTACGAGTCAGGCAGCCCCAACACGCCGACCAACGAGGTCATCGTGTTGCACCTGAAGCCCGTCTCGTAAACCCAACCGGTGCCAACGCCCCGCTCCCCGCTCTCCTCCGGGGAGCGGGGCCGCGGCGCCCCTTTTGAAAACGCCGACAACCTGGAGAGGGACGAGGACCGCATGGCCACGAGCGACGCCAAGGGATCGGCCGCGACCGCGCTGGCGTTTCCTGACGGTTTCCTCTGGGGCGCCGCGACGTCCGCCTACCAGATCGAGGGCGCTGCCACCGCCGACGGCCGCGCGCCGTCGGTGTGGGACACCTTCAGCCACCTGCCTGGAAAGGTGCGCGGCGGCGACACCGGCGACATCGCCTGCGACTTCTACCACCGCTTCGGCGAGGACATCGACCTGATCGCGGGCCTCGGTCTCGGCGCCTTCCGCTTCTCCGTGTCATGGTCGCGCGTGCAGCCGAGCGGCCGCGGCGCGATCAACCAGGCCGGGCTCGACTTCTACCGCTCGCTCGTAGACGCGCTCCGCGCGCGCAGCATCGAGCCGGCGATAACGCTCTACCACTGGGATCATCCCCAGGCGCTCGAGGACGCCGGCGGCTGGGCCAACCGCGACACGGCCGAACGCTTCGCCGACTACGCCCAGATCCTGGCCGAGGCGATCGGCGACACCGGCGGCACCTGGATCACGCTCAACGAGCCCCAGGTCGTGGCCAACCAGGGCTACCGCAACGGGGTCCACGCACCCGGCCTGCGTGACGACGCGCTGGCCGCCGCGACCACCCACCACCTGATGCTCGCCCACGGCCTCGCGCTGCAACGACTGCGCAGCGTCCTCCCCGGCGCTCGCGTGGGGATCACGCTGGACATCCACCCGATTCGCGCGGCCGGCCCGGACGCCAGGGACGCCGCGGCCGTCACCGACGCCGAGCAGAACCGGATCTGGATCGACCCGGTGATCCACGGCCGCTATCCCGCCAGGGCGCGCGAGCACCTGCTGCCACCGCCTTCGCTGATTCGCGACGGCGACATGGAGCTGATCGGCGCGCCCACCGACTTCCTCGGCGTCAACTACTACTCGCCCCATTACGTCAGGCTCGGCGACTCGACGGCGCTGCAACGGGGCGAGACGGCGATCCCCGCCCGGCCCGGCGTGATCCTCTACAAGCCGGCTCAGCTGCCGGTCACCTCGATGGGCTGGCTGATCGAGCCCAGCGGTCTCTACGACACGCTCGTGACGCTGGCCGCCGAGACGACTCCCGGCCTCCCGCTCTACATCACCGAGAACGGCTGCGCGGCCGAGGACTACGTGAACCCCGACGGCGTGGTCGACGACATCGAGCGCGTCGAGTACGTCCACGGGCACCTCGCGGCGGCCTGGCGCGCGATCCGCGACGGCGTGCCGCTGGCCGGCTACTTCTACTGGTCCCTGCATGACAACTTCGAGTGGTCCTGGGGCTACCAGAAGCGTTTCGGCCTGCTCTTCGTGGACTACGACACCCAGCGGCGCCGGCCGAAGTGCAGCGCCGCGTTCTACTCACGGGTCGCCCGCACGAACGAGCTCCCGCCGCTCGACGTCGCGCTGCGCGAGTCCGCCGCGGCGCAGTCGAGGAAGCCCGGTTGAGCACGACGAGCCGGCTGACGCCGTGGAGCGGCGGGCAGGCCATCGGGCGAGGTAGCGTCCCCAGGGTGACAAACCCCCTCGCCGTGCTGTCGCTTGATGAGCTGCGCCGCCGCACGAGCATGAAGTGGCGGCGGTTCGGAGCCGATGTCCTGCCGCTGTGGGTGGCCGAGATGGACGTGCCACTCGCCGACGCGGTCGTCCGCGCAGTGGGCCACGCGATCGCGATCGGAGACACCGGCTACCCGGAGGGGACGGCTTATGCCGAGGCCTTCTCGGACTTCGCGCGCGAGCGCTGGGACTGGGAGATCGACATCGACGCGAGCACGAACGTTCCCGACGTGATGGGCGGGATCGTCGAGATCCTCCAGCTCGTCACGCGCCGCGGCGACGCCGTGGTCGTCAACTCACCCGTGTACACGCCGTTCTACCGCGTCAGCGAGCAGCTGGAACGCCGCGTGATCGAGGCGCCACTGAACGCAGAGCACCGGATCGATCCGCAAACCCTCGATGAGGCCTTCGCCGCCGCCACGGCCGGCGGTCGCAGCGCCGCCTTCCTGCTGTGCAGCCCGCACAACCCAACGGGCACGGTGCATTCGCGCGAGGAGCTTGCGATGGTCGTCGCGCATGCGCAGCGACACGGCGTGCGGGTGCTGGCCGACGAGATCCACGCCCCGATCGTTGCGGCCGCAAGCGAGCACGTGCCGTACCTGACGCTGCCCGGAACCGAGCGCGCCTTCTGCCTGCTGTCGGCGTCGAAGGCGTGGAACCTGGCGGGACTGAAGGCGGCGCTCGCCGTGGGCGGCGCGGAGGCGGCGGTGGAGCTCGCCGCGATGCCCGAGGGCGCCCGCCACGGGCCAAGCCACGTCGGCGTGATCGCCCACGTCGCCGCTCTGCGGGGCGGCCGCCGCTGGCTTGACAGCCTGCAGCTCGGCCTGGACGCGAACTCCAGGCTGCTCGGCGACCTGCTCGCGGAGCACCTCCCCGCGGTCCGCTACCGGCGGCCGCAGGGGACCTACCTCGCCTGGCTCGACTGTCGCGCCCTGGAGCTCGGCGACGACCCCGCGGCGGTGTTTCTCGAGCGTGGCCGCGTCGCGCTGAGCTCCGGGCCGCGCTTCGGAACCGGCGGGGCCGGCCACGTCCGGCTCAACCTCGCGACCTCGCCCGACATCCTCCGCGACGCCGTCGTGCGGATGGCTTCGGCGCTTCGCTGAAGGCGGCACTCCCCGCGCCGCTCGCAGAAGCGGCCGGCGCTCGCGGCCGCCGCCGCGCAGCGGCTCGGCTCAGCCGAGCACGCGCTCGATCTCGAGCACCGTCGTCTCGCCCGCGCGGACCTTTTCGAGCCCGTCGTCGCGAAGCGTCCGCATCCCCTGTTCCACGGCGAGGCGACGGATCTCCTGCGCCGCTGCGCGGCCGACGATCAGGCTGCGGATCTCGTCGGTGACGTTCATCACCTCGTAGAGGCCGAGGCGCCCGCGGTAACCGGTCCGCCGGCAGCGCGCGCAGCCGACGGCCTCGAAGACATCGACCTCGCCCCCTTCGAGGCCAACGAGCTGGCCGGGAGCCTTCGCCGGGCGGCGGCAGCTGGTGCAAACGCGGCGTGCCAGTCGCTGGGCGACCACGCAGTTGATCGATGCCGCGACCATGTACGGCTCGATTCCCATGTCGACGAGCCTCATCGGAGCGCTCGGGGCGTCGTTGGTATGCAGCGTGGAGAGCACGAGGTGTCCGGTCAGTGCAGCCTCGATCGCGATGTGAGCGCTCTCGCGGTCGCGGATCTCGCCGACCATGATCACGTCCGGATCGGCGCGCACGATCGCCCGCAGGCCCGTGGCGAAGGTCAGCCCGCTGCGCTCTGAGACCTGGATCTGATTGATGCCGGAGAGGCGATACTCGACCGGATCCTCGATCGTCGTCAGCGTCTTCTCGGGCGAGCGGACCATCG
>CAZABN010000078.1:0-9112 GCA_964483345.1 uncultured Solirubrobacteraceae bacterium | reverse complement strand
GCGCACTCGTTGAAGTGGGCGAGGTCGGGCTTGTAGGAGCGCACCTGCTGGGCGGTGACGACGAGGTCGAAGTCGATTGGGATGTGGCGGCGCGTCTGGCCGAGCAGCTTGTCGTCGATGTTCGAGATCAGCCCCAGCCGGTACTTCTTCGAGAGCTTCTCGAGCTGGGGACGGGCCTCCCGAAACAGCATCCACTGCTGCACCGAGTCGGGCAGGAATCCCGACCGGGACGGCTCGAGCGGCCAGCCGAGGCGCTTGGAGATCTCGACCGCGGTGCGGCGCAGGACCTCCGCGTACAGCTCGTAGGAGCCACCCTCGATCTGGCGTGAGATCTCGTGGAAGAGCGGGATGACCTCCTCACGCTCGATCGTGAACCCGTCGCGCTGCGCTTCGGCGGCGAAGGCGTCCCAGATGCCGGTCTCCCAGTCGATCAGGGTTCCGTACACGTCGAAGGTGACGAACGTCGTCTTCGCTGGCAGTGGCATGTAGAGCTTGTGCTCCTCGCTCCCGTGGGTGAGCCGCCAATTATGAACGTCGAATAGAGTCCGTGGCGGCCGATGGATTTACTCGAGTATCAGGGGAAGCAGCTGTTCGCTCGCCACGGCATCCCCGTACCCGCCGGAGAGCCGGCCGCCACCGTCGACGACGCGGTCGCGGCCGCCGACCGGATCGGCTACCCGTGCGCGATCAAGGCGCAGGTGCAGGTCGGGGGTCGCGGCAAGCTCGGCGGGATCAAGCTGGCGAGCGACGCCGCGCAGGCGCGCGAATACGCCGAGGCGATCCTCGGCATGGACATCAAGGGCCTGACGGTGCGCGAGCTGTGGATCGAGGGGGCGTCGGCGATCGAGGCGGAGTACTACGCCTCGTTCGTCTTCGACCGTGGCGCGAAGGCTCCGCTCGCGATGCTCTCGACGCGCGGCGGCATGGACATCGAGGAGGTCTCCGCGCAGACCCCGGAGGCGATCGCCTCGCTGCACATCGACCCGCTGATCGGCTTCCAGCCCTTCCACGGCCGCCGGCTCGCCTTTGAGGCGGGCGTCGACGCCGACCTCGTGCGCCCGGTCGGCGCGTTTCTCGAGCAGCTCTACGGCGCGTTCGTCGGCGAGGAGGCGATGCTCGTCGAGGTCAACCCGCTGATCGTCACGCCGGAGCGCACGCTCGTTGCGCTCGATGCGAAGGTGACACTCGACGGGAACTCGCTCTACCGCCATCCCGACAACGCGCAGCTGCGCGACCTCTCCAGCGAGGACCCGCAGGAGCGGATGGCGAAGGAGCGCGACCTGACCTACGTCAAGCTCGACGGCAACATCGGCATCCTCGGCAACGGCGCCGGGCTGGTGATGTCGACGCTCGACGTGGTCGCCCAGCACGGCGGCGCCCCGGCGAACTTCCTCGACGCGGGCGGCGGCTCGAAGGCCGAGGCGATCACCGCCGCGGTCGAGGTGATCACCTGGGACCCGGGCGTCAGGGCCGTGCTGTTCAACATCTTCGGCGGCATCACGCGCTGCGACGAGGTCGCGCGCGGCCTGATCGCGGCGTTCGAGCAGATCAAGCCGACGATCCCGTTCGTCGTGCGGCTCGACGGCACCAACGGCGAGGAGGGGCGGGCGCTGCTGGCAGCCGCCGCACTCCCGAACGTGCACGCGGCGAGCACGATGGACGAGGCCGCGGCGCTGGTTGTGGAGCTCGCGAAATGAGCGTCATCGTCGACCGCGAGACGCGCCTGTGCGTGTCCGGGATCACCGGCCGCGAGGGCACCTTCCACTCGCTGAACAACCGCGCCTACGGCACCAACGTCGTCTCCGGCGTGACGCCCGGCAAGGGGGGCCAGGACGTCGAGGGCGTCCCGGTCTTCAACACCTTCCGCGCCGCGGTCGAGGAGACGAAGGCGAACACGGCGATGATCTTCGTGCCGCCGCCGTTCGCCGCCGACTCGATCCTCGAAGCGGCGGATGCGGGGATCGTGACCATCATCGCGATCACCGAGGGAATCCCGGCGCACGACGAGCTGCGGGTCTACACGCAGCTGCGACGCACGCCGGCGATCCGGCTGATCGGGCCCAACTGCCCCGGCGTGCTCTCGCCCGGCAAGGCGAACGTCGGCATCATCCCGGCCGCGTTCTTCCGCGAGGGCAACGTCGGCGTCGTGTCACGCTCCGGCACCCTCACCTACCAGGTGGGCCACGAGCTGGCCCAGCGCGGATTCGGCAACTCCTCGATCGTGGGCATCGGCGGCGACCCCGTCCCCGGATCGAGCTTCGTCGACATCATCGACCTCTTCGAGGCTGACCCCGAGACGGAGCTGATCGTGATGAGCGGGGAGATCGGCGGCGACGCCGAGGAGGTGGCCGCCGGCCACATCGCCGCCCACATCACCAAGCCGGTCGTCGCCTACATCGCCGGCTTCACCGCACCGCCAGGCAAGACGATGGGCCACGCCGGCGCGATCGTCTCCGGTTCCAAGGGCACCGCGGCGGCGAAGGCGGAGGCGCTCGAAGCGGCTGGCGTGCGGGTTGCGAAGACCCCGACGCAGGTCGCCGAGATCGCCGTCGAACTGCTAGGAGGATGACGTGATGGAAGTGTCCGGACTCTCATTCGCGCGCGGCGCGCCGTCGCTCGACATCATCGACGTGGAGGGACTGAAGGAGGCCGCGGAGCGCGCCTTCGCCAACGACCCCGGCGGCATGACGGCTTACGGCACCGCCGTCGGCTACGTCCCGCTGCGCCGCTGGATCGCCGAGCGTCACGGTGTCGAGGAGGCCAACGTGCTCGTCACGAACGGCTCGATGCAGGCGGACGCGTTCCTGTTCGACGAGCTGGTCGGCAGCGGCGACGAGGTGGTCGTCGAACGGCCGAGCTACGACCGCACGCTGCTCTCGCTGCGCCAGCACGGCGCAGCGCTGCGGGCGATCGCGCTCGAGTCCGAGGGGATCGACACGGAGGCGCTCGCCGACGCGCTGAAGGGCGGGGCGCGGCCCAAGCTCGCCCACATCATCCCCAACTTCCACAACCCCGCCGGCTGCACGCTGACCGCAGCGAAGCGCCAGCGCCTGCTGGAGCTGGCGCGCCAGTACGAGTTCACGATCTTCGAGGACGATCCCTACATCGCGCTGCGCTTCCGCGGCGAGACGCTGCCGACGATGCTCTCGCTCGACGCCGGCGAGGGGAGTGTGGTGTACGCATCTTCGTTCTCGAAGACCGTCTGCCCCGGCATCCGTGTCGGCTTCCTGATCGGCCCGCGCGAGCTGATCGCGCGGATCGTCGTGCGAGCCACCAACACCTACATCTCACCGAGCATGGTCGACGCGGCGATCGTCTACGAGTTCTGCTCCTCGGGCTCGATCGACCGTTCGATCGAGCGCGTGCGCGGCGCCCTGGAGGAGCGCGTCGACGCGCTGGCGCAGGCTCTGCACGAGCAGATCCCCGGCGCCACGTTCGTGATGCCCGACGGCGGCTACTTCCTCTGGGTGAAGCTACCCGACGGGGTCGAGCCGGCGGCGCTGCTGGCGGCCGCCGCCGAGCGCAAGCTGGCGCTGGTCAGCGGCGATGACTTCGTGCTGGACGGCGGTTCCGGAGCGGTTCGCCTGGCGTTCGCGGGCGTGACGCCGGAGGAGATCCGCGACGGCGTGACACGGCTCGCGGCCGCGCTGGCGACGCTGTAACCGCGGCTCAGCGCCCGTAGCGCTGAAGGCCGAGCACGAGCTGCTCGGGCAGGGCGACGCGCGGCGGAGGCGAGGGCTCGGCCGTGACCGACACCGTCTCGGCGACGCTGCGGGTGATCGTGATGTGCCGATCGCCGGTCGCCACGACGATCTCGTCCGCGCCCGACTGCACGACGGTCCCGTCGAGGCCCGGCTCGAGGCCGACCTTGCGCAGGTAGTGCAGCAGGTCCTCCGCCTCGTTCTCGAAGCGCAGCACGCGGATCGTCGCTCCCTCGCTGACGTCGGCCAGCGGAACCCCGGGAATGCGCGCGCCGACGCGGATCGGATGCCCGTGCGGACAGGTCGTCGCGTCGCCGATCGCCGCGAGCATGCGCTCCTCGAGCACCGGCGACATGGCGTGCTCGAGCCGTTCGGCCTCCTCGTGCACCTCATCCCAGGGGATGCCGAGCACATCCGTCAGGAAGCGTTCGATCAAACGATGGCGGCGCACGATCTCCTCGGCCTGGAGCACTCCGGCCGCCGTGAAGCCGATCACCTTGTCCGAGCCGCGGGTGATGTAGTCCTCGCGTTCGAGGCGGCCGATCATCTCGTGCACCGCCGGCGCGGACAGCTGCATCGCGCGCGCGACGTTGGCGGCGGTCATCGGCAGCTGCGCCTCGTGCAGCCAATACAGCGTCTCGAGGTAGCCGCGCTCGGCGTCGGTGAGCTCACTCGTCGCCATCAGCAGGGGACTGTAGCTACGCTGGCGTTCGATGCGTTTCGGGATCGAGCCCCAGCTCGCGCGCGCCGCCGCCACCCTGCCGCTCGGACCGCAGTGGAGCTACGAACAGAAGTTCGACGGCTTCCGCGCGATCGCCTTCGTCGACGGCGAAGAGCTGAAGCTGCAGTCGCGCGGCTCGAAGGACCTGACGCGCTACTTCCCGGAGCTGACACTGCCGCCGGGGCGCTACGTGCTCGACGGCGAGATCGTGATCGACGGCGACGGCGACGGCCAGGCCTTCGGCGCGCTGCAGCAGCGCATCCACCCCGCGGCCTCGCGGATCGAACGTCTCGCGCGGGAGTGGCCGGCCGCCTACGTCGCCTTCGACCTGCTGGAGCTCGACGGCGAGGAGCTGCTCGCCGAGCCGTTCGAGCGCCGGCGCGCCGCGCTGGAGGGCCTCGCGGGCGTGCGTCGCTCCGAGCTCGTGCGCGACCCCGCGGCCGCGGAGCACTGGCTCGAGCAGACCGAGGGAGTCGTCGCGAAGCGTCTCGACCTCGCCTACGCACCCGGCAAGCGCACGGCGATGGTCAAGGTCAAGCGGCTGCGCACGATCGACTGCGTCGTGATGGGCTACCGGCCAGGCGTCGATCCGCAGAGCGTCGGCTCGGTGATCCTCGGCCTCTATCAGGAGGACGGAGGGCTGCGGCCGGTTGGGCACAGCTCGGCCTTCACGGCCGCCCGCAAGCGCGAGCTGCGCGCCGAGCTGGCGGCCTACGAGACCGGTGCGCGCGGCAGCGGCGAGCCGAGCCGCTGGAGCTCCGAGCGCGAACTCGAGTGGGTCGAGCTGCGGCCGGAGCTGGTCGTCGAGGTCAGCTACGACCACACCAGCGACGGGCGGATCCGCCACGGCACGAAGATCGTCCGCTGGCGCGACGACAAACCGCCTCGGGAGTGCACGGTCGACCAGCTGCGTTGACGCGAGCGCCGGCGGCGAGCGTCAGCGGCGCTTGGCCCGTGAGGGCGCGACGCGCGGCCCCTCGCCCTCGCCCTTGGGGAAGTTCGGCGGCCACGGTGCGTCGCCGAGGCCCGCGGCCTCGTCGCGGGCGGCCAGCTCGAGCAGGCTGTCGAGCGAGCCGGGGTGATCGTCGATGCTCGCGGAGGGGTCGCCCCGCTCGCGCAGCCGCGCGGGGACCGTGTCGAGCCGCAGCTCCGCCGGCTGCACGTCGGGCAGCTCCTCCCAGTCGAAGGGGCACGAGACGCGTGCGTCGGCGACCGCGCGAACCGAGTAGGCCGAGGCGACGGTGCGATCGCGGGCGTTCTGGTTGTAGTCGACGAAGACGCCGACGCGCTCCTCCTTCCACCACTTGCTGGTGGCGCGGCCCGGCATGCGGCGCTCGACCTCGCGCGCCAGCGCGAGCGCGCAACGGCGGACCTCCTGAAAGCCGCGCTGGGGGTGGATGCGGACGTTGACGTGGATGCCGCGCGAACCGGACGTCTTCGGGAAGCCGACAAGCCCGTGCTCCTCGAGCACCTCGCGCACGGACAGCGCGACCGCGCGGACCTCGTCGAAGGCGATCTCCGGCATCGGATCGAGGTCGACGCGCAGTTCGTCCGGGCGATCGAGGTCGCGGCGGCGCACCGGCCACGGGTTCCAGTCGATCACGCCGAGGTTGACTCCCCACGCGAGATGCGCCGCATCGGAGACGACGAGCTCGCGCGCCGAGCGGCCGCTGGGAAAGCGAACGGTGGCGGTCGTCAGCCAGTCGGGCGCGTTGTCCGGCACCCGCTTCTGGAAGAAGAACTCGCCCTCGACGCCGTCGACCCAGCGCTTCATCGTCGTCGGGCGCTCGCGCAGGTGGCGCACCACCGCCTCCTCGCACTCGAGGTAGTAGCGAACCAGGTCGAGCTTCGTGAACCCGGGCTGCGGAAAGAACAGCTTCGCGGGATTGGAGATCCGCACCTCGCGTCCGGCAGCCTCGATCGTGATCGCCTCCGACTTCATCGCCCTGGGAGAATGCCGCACGATGGCGCGCAACGGCCGGCCGGTCCTGGTCGCTCCCGACTCCTTCAAGGGAACGCTGTCGGCCACGCAGGTGGCGGAGGCGATCGGCCGCGGACTTTCGCGCGCCGGATTGAGCGCCGAACTCGCCGCGGTCGCCGACGGCGGCGAGGGCACGATGGAGGTGCTGGCGGAGCGTCTGGGCGGCGAGATCGTGACGGTGAGCGCCCACGATCCGCTCGGGCGCGAGGTGGCGGCGAGCTTCGCGCTGCTCGGCGACGGCCGCACGGCGCTCGTCGAGGTCGCGGCCGCCAGCGGCCTGGCGCTGCTCGCGCCGGTGGAACGCGACGCCGAGGCGGCCTCGAGTGCCGGCACGGGCGAGCTGATCGTCGCCGCGCTCGCGTGCGGCGCGAGCCACGTCCTGGTGGCGGCGGGCGGCAGCGCGAGCACCGACGGCGGCGCGGGAGCGATCGACGCGATCGCGGCCGCCGGCGGGCTGCGCGGCGCGCGGCTGAGCGTGCTCTGCGACGTGCGCACGCCGTTCGAGCAGGCCGCTGCGACATTCGGCCCGCAGAAGGGCGCCGACGCAGCGGCGGTGGCGCGCCTGCAGCGGCGCCTGGAAGCCTTCGGGCTGCCGCGCGGGGTGCCGATGAGCGGCGCGGCCGGCGGCCTGGCGGGCGGCCTGTGGGCCAAACTCGACGCCAGGCTCGTGGCGGGGGCGCCGTTCGTGCTCGAGGCGCTCGACTTCGACACGCGCATGCTCGCCGCCAGCACGGTGATCGTCGGCGAAGGTCGCCTCGACGCGACCAGCCTGGAGGGCAAGGTCCTCGCCGAGGTGGCGACCCGCGCGCGCCAGCACGGAGTGCCGGCGCACGCGATCGTCGGACGCTGCGAGCTGACCCGCTTCGACGCGAGAATCCTCGACTTGCAGGAAATTCTCGAAGCCGGCGCTGAGCCGGCAATAGAGGATGCCGCTGTCGCGCTCGCGGGCGTGATCGCAGCGCGACCGCTACGCTCGCAGCGGTGAGCATGGAAATAGCTCCTGAAGCGAGCACGCCGGCCCGTCCGGCGGTGCTCAGCCGAGCGCAGGCGTCGCTGCCCGGCGCCCGGCGCGCGACGGTGATCGGCGCGGGCTCGTTCGGCACCGCGATCGCGGTGCTCCTGGCGCGTGCCGGGGTGCGCACCACGCTGCAGACGCGCACCGAGCAGCAGGCCGCGGAACTGGTCGAGAGCCGCGTCAACGAGAAGTACCTGCCCGGTGTGGAGCTGCCCTCGCAGCTGCGGATCGAGCCGGTCTCGAGCGGCGTCTCGCGAGCCGACTACGTCTTCCTCGCGGTGCCCTCGACGAGCCTCGCGGAGGCGATCGCCGCGCTCGAGCACGCGGGTCTCGGCCGGCGCAGCGCGGTCGTCTCGCTGTCCAAGGGGCTCGTCCCGCCCGACGGCGCGGCGCCAACCGACGCTCTGCGTGCCCGCTTCGGCGCGCACCGCGTCGCGTGCATCGGCGGGCCGGCGCACGCGCAGGAGATGGTGCACGCGGGCGCCGGGCTGGTCGCCGCGGCCTTCGACGAGGGACTCGCCGAGGGGCTCGCCGGGATCTTCAACCGCGCCGGCGTCGTCTGCGAGCTGGCCAACGACCCTGCCGGCGTCGAACTGGCGGGCGTCGCCAAGAACGCCGCGGCGCTCGCGGCCGGCGCCACCGAGGCGCAGGGCCTCAACGCCGCCGGGGCCGCCGCCGGACACATCTTTGCCGAGGCCTGGCGGCTCGCGGAAGCGGCGGGGGCGCGACCGGAGTCGTTCATCGGGCTCGCCGGGGCGGGCGACCTCGTCGCCACCGCGCTCGCGCCGATGAGCCGCAACCGGCGCGCCGGCGAACTGCTGGCGCAGGGCGTCCCGCCGGCGGAGATCCAGCAGCGCGTCGCGCAGGCGGTCGAGGCGCTCCAGTCGGTGCCGCTGCTCGCCCGCTCGATCGAGCGAGCCGGCCTGCCGGCGCCGGTCACGGGCGGGCTTGCGCGGCTGATCGACGGGGAGCTGCCGCTCGCCGACTGGGTGGCGCTGGTGCGCGCGACGGTCCCCCCGCGCGCTCGCTGGCGGCGCTCGAGGGGCTTCTGGCAGCGGCTGCGCGAGTGGCTCATGCGCCGGGGCCACGACGCTCCGCCAGCGTTGTGAGCACCGCCTCGTAGACCCCCTCTCCGTGCCCGGCCGAGGTGACGCGCACGTTGCGGTGCGCGCGGATCGCATCGTGCATCGTCGGGTCGCGCTCGAGCGCGTTGGCCACGAGCCAGAAGGTGTGCACGACGGCGGCGACGGCGAGATCCTCGCGCGAGTCGCCGACCGCGAAGGTGTCGTCAGGCGAGAGGCCGCGTGCGCGCTGATGGCGAGCCACCGCCGCGGCCTTCGAGCCGCCGGCGGGGATCAGGTGATAGGCCCGCAAGGGTTCGAACCCGGAGCGCGTGAGGGCGCCGTTGTCGACGAGCCGCAGATCGCCGTGACCGTGTTCGCGCAGCAGCTCGTCGGCCTCGCTCACGTCGACGAGCCCGCGGAACAGATGCGAGATCTCGCGCCCGCGGTGCCACGGGTCGTGGTATTCGAGCCGCCCGGCGTAGTGAGCGAGCAGCAGCGCCGGCGCGCCGGAGTCCGCGATCTGCTCGTGCACGCTTCGCTCGTTGGGCGTCAGCTCGGTCAGCCACAGCTGCTCGCCGTCGAGCTCGAGCACGCAGCCGGCCTCGTAGATGAAGGCGCTCTGGCCGAGCA
>CAZABN010000077.1:0-9121 GCA_964483345.1 uncultured Solirubrobacteraceae bacterium | reverse complement strand
GCTCGATCTGGCGCTGGATCCACACGCGGCCAACGCTACATCGACGGGGTGGTGCGGGGCCGCGCGGCCGGCGTCGCGCTCCGGCCTCTTCGCGCGAGCGCTCTACGACTGGCCAGCGCTTGCCGCGCGCAGCATCTCGCGCAGCCTCGACTCCTGCGCGCCGAACTGCGGCGACTCGGCAAGTTCCGACGTGCGCGGGCGCGGCAGCTCGATCGTCAGCACCCCCGCGATCCGTCCGGGCCGTGGCGTCATCACGTAGACGCGGTCGGCGAGGAAGACCGCCTCGGCGACGTCGTGGGTGATCAGCATCACGGTCGAGCCGATCTCGCTCCAGACCTCGAGCAGCCACCGCTGCAGCTCCGCGCGGGTGATCCCGTCGAGCGCGCCGAACGGTTCGTCGAGCAGCATCGCCGGCTTGCCGAGCAGGACCGTGCGCAGGAAGGCCGCGCGCTGGCGCATCCCGCCCGACAGCTGCCACGGCCAGGCTGCCTCGAAGCCGTGCAGGCCGAAGCGCTCGAGCAGCGGCAGCGCGCGCTCTCGCGCGGCGGCGCGACGGACGCCCGCCAGCTCGAGCCCGACGGTGACGTTGTCGATCGTCCGCCGCCAGGCCAGCAGCCCGTCGCGCTGGGGCATGTATGCGCAGATGCCGAGCGGGTGCTCGGCCGAGCTGCCGTCGATCAGCACCTCGCCGGCGCTCGGGGTCTCCAGGCCGGCGAGGATCTGGAAGAGCGTCGTCTTGCCGCATCCGCTCGGGCCGATCACGGCGACGAACTCGCCGGGCCGCGCGACCAGGTCGACGCCGTCGAGCGTCAGCAGCGGCTCCTGGCCCTCGAGCTCGAAGGTCTTGCGCAGCGCGCGGACCTCGAGCTGGGCGGCGGCGGTGGTGGTGGCGCTCACCATCGCGTGTCCGCCTGGGACGGCGGCCGCCAGCGCAGCACGGCTCGCTCCAGCGCGCTGACCAGCGCGAACAGGATCAGCGTGAGCAGCGCCGTGACGATCACCGCGCCGAACACGAGGTCGGTGTTGAAATAGGCGTTGGCGGCCTTCATGTAGTAGCCGAGCCCCTGCGTGGCGCCGACGTACTCGGCGAACACCGCCGCGACATAGGAGAAGGTGATCGCGACCTTCAGCCCGGTGAAGAACTGCGGCAGCGCCGTCGGCAGGCGCACGCGCCAGAGCAGCTGCGTCCGGCTCGCCCCCATCGTGCGCAGCAGGTTCATCGTGTCGATGTCGGTCGAGGCGAGCCCCTGGATCGTGCCGACGGTGATCGCGAAGAACGTGAAGAGGCCGACCAGCGCGATCTTCGGCCCGGGCCCGAAGCCGAACCAGATGATCACGAGCGGCGCGAGCACGATCAGCGGGATCGTCTGCGAGACGACGATCAGCGGGTAGAGGCTGCGTCGCACGCCGCGCGACCAGTCGATCGCGACCGCGAACGCGACGCCGCAGACGACGGCGATCGCGAGGCCCGGGACGACCTCGCCGGTGGTCGTCCACGCCGCGGCCGCGAGGTCGGCGCGGTCGCCCCAGCTGTTGGTGACGACGTACCAGGGCCCGGGCAGCGAGAGGCTCGCGTGGACCGCGTTGGCGACGAGGTCCCAACCGAGCACGAGCGCGGCGAACACGAGCGCCGGCGGCCAGGCGCTGCGCAGCAGCCGCCGCACGGCCGGCGCCATCTCAGCCGGCCGGCAGCAGCGCGTTGGTGAAGAGCTCGCTCATCGGCGGTGAGCTCTTGATCACGTGCGCGTTGGCGAGGATCTTCTCGAGGCCGGCGTAGTCGGCGTCGTTCTCCGGGCCCCAGGCGCCGCCCGCGTCGACGAAATGCGGTGCCGTCGCGGTGCCGGTGGCGTCGATGATCTTGGTCGCGTTGCGCAGCGCCGTCTCGTTGTCGTCGATCAGGATCCGCTCCGCCGCCGCCGGGTGGCGGGCGGCGAACTCGTAGCCCTCGGCGAGTGCCTTCAGCGCTCGCGCGAGGATCGGCCCGCGCGTGGCGATGTCGTGGTCGCTGGCGACGTAGACGGCGTTCGGGTAGTTGCCGGCGGCGCCGAGGTAGCGGTTGTAGGGGAAGGTCCGCAGCCTGATGCCCTGCAGGCGCGCGGTCACATCGTCGATCCCGCCGAACACCGCCGTGTAGTCGATGCGGTGGGCGGCGAGCGCGGTGATCACGCTGGCGTCGAGGATCACCTGCTTGAAGACCGGGTGCTTGACGCCGTCGGCGCGCAGGATCGCGGTGACGAGCGGCGGGTCGCTGGCGATCCCGAAGCCGCCGTAGAGCTTGCCGTTCAGCTGCGCCGGGCGGGTGTAGCGCGACGAGGCGAGCACCGCCAGCGCCGTCGTGTTGTCGGTGACCAGGGCGCCCACCGCCCTGTATTTGAGGCCCTGCGCGTTGTTGATGATCACGTCCGGCGGGTAGCTGATGCCGAGGTCGGTCTGGCCGGCCTGGATCAGCTGTTCGGCGGAGGCGTTGGCGTAGGGCAGGATCACGGCGTTGATGTGCTCGGCGGCGAAGTAGCCCTTGGTCTGCGCGACGTAGATGCCGAGGTAGTTGACGTTCGGCGTGTAGTCGAGCGCGATCTTCACGGTCGCGAGCGCGGTGGGGGCAACGGGCGGCGTCCCGCTGGCGCGGGCGCTCGGCGCCTGTGAGGAGATCGAGGCGTAGGCGGCGAGCGCGGCGAGCGCCACGATCGCGCAGGCGGCGAGCGGTGCGCGCCGGCGACGCGCCCACGGGTGGCGACGGAGGGCGCTACGGAGGGGCGGGAACATCGTTCTCCCTTCGCTGGTATGAGCCAGATCAGGTTCGTCGGGTCGGCGCGAGATGCGCCCTCTCAGCCCCGCGAGGGACTCCCCGGATTGCGGTTGTGGACCGCCGCCACCATACCTTGGTCCACGGCGATGGTCAACGCGCGGCGCGTGCTGGCACGATGCGCGGATGGAGGGTCTGCTCGCGGGCATTCGCGCGGCACCGGCGCGGGCCGGCTCGACCCGCGTGATCGCGCTCGACGGGCGCTCCGGCGCCGGCAAGTCGACCCTCGCGCAGGCGCTCGCGGGGCGGCTGAACGCACCGCTCGTCAGCCTCGAGCATCTCTACGGCGGCTGGGACGGACTCGATGAAGGCATCGCGCGCCTGCGCAGCGCGGTCCTGCTTCCGCTCGCCGGCGGGCGCGCGGCGAGCGTGCCGCGCTACGACTGGCAGACGCTGGCGTGGGGCGAGCCCTGGACGCTCGCGCCACCGGAGCTGCTGATCGTCGAGGGCGTCGGCGCGGGCTCGCTGAGCGCCGCTCCCTACATGAGCATGCTGGTCTGGTTGGAGGCCGACGCGGCGACCAGGCGCGAGCGTGCGGAACGCCGCCGGAGCGGCGACGCCGAGGAATGGGAGCGGTGGGAACGCCAGGAGGACGCCTACATCGATCGCGAGCACCCGCGCGATCGCGCGAACGTCGTGATCGCGTCGTAGCGGCGGGGGGCGCGTTGCGGGGCGCGGCTTGCGCTCGCGGGGCGGCCGCTCAACCTTTCGCCGCCCCGGCCCGGTTAAGTTCGATGATGCCTGTGGTGCAGCCGCCCAGACGTGCCAGGACGCGGGTCGAGTTCGAGCGCTTCGTCGATGGTTGCGCCGGTGATCTGCTGAGCGCCGGCTACCTGATCGTGTGGGACCTGGCGGAGGCCGAGGATCTCGTGCAGGAGACGCTCGTGCGCGTCGCCCGGCGCTGGCCGCGCGTGCGCGAGATGGACCAGCCGGTCGCGTACGCGCGCCGGATCCTCGTCAATCTCGCGATCGACGACGCAAAGCGGCGCTCGCGCCGGCGTGGCGAACTGGCTCCGGCCGACGATGAGCGGCTCGAGCGCCATGCCGACGCGGCCGCGGCCCGCGTGTTCGGAGCGCTCGACACACGCGCCGAGCTGCTCGGCGAGCTGGCGCTGCTTCCACCGCGCCAGCGGGCCGTGCTCGTCCTGCGCTACTTCGAGGACCTCTCCGAGGCGCAGACCGCGGAGATCCTCGGCTGCTCGTTGGGGACGGTCAAGAGCACCGCCTCGCGCGGGCTTGCGCGCATGCGCGAGGCGCTCGAGCGCGACGGCGCCGCCGCGGCAGCGAGCAACGGCCATCTGATCAGCGACACGAAGGAGCGACAGCGATGAGAGAAGGACTGGAGGACGAGCTGCATGCAGCATTCGTCGCGCGGGCGCAGGAGATCCCGACGCAGGCGCAGGAGCGGTTGCGCAGGATCGACTACCGGCCGCGCTCGTGGGCGCCGCGCGCGGGCGTGGCGCTCGGGGCGAGCGCCGGGCTGGCCGTGACCGCCGGGGCGGTCGTCGCGCTGGTCGCGCTCGGTACGGGGGCGGCGCCGGCGTTTGCGGGCTGGAGCGCGGCGCCGACCGCGCCGGCGAGCGGCGAGACGGCGGGTGCGCTGGCGCAATGCACGGCACAGCTCGCCCACTCGAGCTCGACGGGGTCCGCGATCCCCTCCGGGGGCTGGCAGCCGGTGCTCACCGACACACGTGGACCGTTCACGGCGATGGTCCTGAGCAGCGGCGGCGCGAGCGCGACGTGTTTCGATGGACCGTCGTTCACGGTTGTCGCCGCGAATGCCCAGGACGGCGGGGCATCCCAGCACACGCTGCGCGTCGGCTCGGCCGCCGGCACCGGGCAATCCTCGGTGTCCGTGTTCGGGCTCGGCGCAGCCGGCTCGGGTCCGATCACCCAGGCCTCGCAGGCGCACCTCACGACCGCCGGCGGTCAGCCGTACACGTTCGTGCAGGGGCAGATCGACGACGACGTGAGCGCGGTGACGCTCGTGCTCGCGGACGGCAGCGACGTCCAGGCGACCGTCGCGGACGGCTCGTTCGTGGCCTGGTGGCCGGGGACCACCGACACCGCCTCGGCGCAGGTGACGACGGCCTCCGGCACGAGCACGCAGCAGCTGAGCTTCGCCGCGGTGCCCGGGCCGGGCTCCCTGGGCGAGGGGGTTCCGACGCCGTAAGCGGTCGGCGCCACGCCGCCGTAAAGGCCGCCTTGACAGCCCCGCGCGTAAAGTCTATCTTTACGCCGTGGCCATCGAGCGCCGGACGCAATCCCGTGACGAGCGACCCCGAGCGTGAGGTCATGGGGCTGGTCCTCACGACGAACGCGGAGCTCGTCAGCGGCGTGCTCCGCGGGGCCGACGCGGGCCGCGGGGGTTCGGTGATGGCGGCGATCGCGGCGACGAGAAGCCTCGATCTGATCGTCGACGACATCCTCCACACCCTGGTGCGCCAGGCCCGCAGCGAGGGGCACACCTGGGCGCAGGTCGGCGAGGTCCTGCAGGTCACCCGCCAGGCCGCCTTTCAGCGCTTCGGCGCCGGCGTCGTCGGGGGTGCGCCGGAGGAGGGCTTGACGGCGCCGATCGCGGGCGCGCCGGAGAAGGCCCTCGTGGTGCTGGAGGACTGGCTGAACGAGCGCTGGGACGCCGTGCGCGGGGAGTTCGACGAGCGGATGAAGGATCAGGCGCCCGCCGAGCTGCTCGCGTCCGCGCGCGTGCAGGCGTCCCAGCTGGGTGGCGAGTTTGTCGAGCTGGGCGCGCCTGCGGTCGCCGTGCAGATCGGCTACACCGTCGTGAACGTGCCGATCGCCTTCGCCAAGGGCGACGCGACGGGCCGCGTGGTCTTCAACGCCGACGGCCTCATCGCCGGGTTCTTCATCCTGCCGAGCGAGTCGGCGTAGAGCGATGGCTGCCGCGGTCGTCGTCGCCGAGTCGCTGACGAAGCGCTTCGGCACGCTGGTCGCGGTCGACGACCTGTCGTTCCGGCTCGAGCCCGGCACGATCACGGGCTTCCTCGGCCCCAACGGCGCCGGCAAGACGACGACGCTGCGGATGATGCTCGGTCTCGCCGCGCCGACGAGCGGCCGCGCGCTCGTGTTCGAGCGGCCGTACGGCGAGTTGGAGAATCCGGCGCTGCGGATCGGTGCGGTGCTCGAGGCGACCGACTTCCACCCGGGACGCTCGGGTCGTGACCACCTGCGGACGCTGGGCCGCGCGGTCGGGCTGCCCGACTCGCGCGCGGACGAGGTGCTGCGGCTGGTGGAGCTGCAGGACGCGGCGCGCCGCCGCGTGAAGGGCTACTCGCTCGGCATGCGCCAGCGCCTCGGGCTCGCCAGCGCGCTGCTCGGCGAGCCGGAGCTGCTCGTACTCGACGAGCCGGCGAACGGCCTCGACCCGGAGGGTGTGCGCTGGCTGCGCGACTTCCTGCGCACGTTCGCATCCGAGGGGCGGACGGTGCTGATCTCGAGCCACGTGCTCGCCGAGGTGGCCCAGACCGTCGATCAGGTCCTGATCATCAGTCGCGGGCGGCTCGTGATCGAGTCCTCGCTCGAGCAACTGACGGCGCGTGTCGGCGGCTCGGTCCGCGTGCGCACCCCCGACGCCGAGGCGCTGCAGGAGGCGCTGCGCCAGGCGCAGCTCCAGTGGACGCCGGCCAACGACTCGGTGCTGCTGGTCCACGGAGCGACGAGCGAGCGGGTCGGCGATCTCGCCTTCGCCGCCGGCATCCCGCTGCACGAGCTGGTCACCGAGGGCACCTCGCTCGAGGAGATCTTCCTCGAGCTGACCGCCGAGGCGCCGTCGTGATCTCGCAGATCAAGGCGGAGCTGCTGAAGGTCCGCTCGACCCGCACGACGGTCGGCCTGCTGCTCGGCATGATCGCGCTGATCCTGCTCTTCGCACTGCTGACCGGGTTGCTCAGCAGCGTGTCCGGTCTGGAGGGACGCGAGAACCAGCGCCAGCTGTTCAGCCTCGGCAGCCTGGCCGGCATCTTCGCCGCACTCGCCGGCGTGCTGCTGGTCACCAGCGAGTACCGCTACGGCACGATCCGCCCGACGATCCTGTTCAGCCCGCACCGCTCGCGGGTGCTGGCCGCCAAGCTCGTCGCCGGCGCCCTCGCCGGGCTCGTCTTCGGCGTCGCCGGCGAGGCGCTCGGCTGGGCGATCGATCTCGTGGTGCTCTCCGGACGCAACATCCCGATCGTGCTGACCGCCGGCGACATCGAGCTGCTGGCGCTCGCCGGGCTGGCCGGTGTCGCCGCCTGGGCCGCGATCGGCGTGGGGCTCGGCGCGATCATCCGCAACCAGGTCGGCGCCGTGATCACCCTGCTCGCCTGGGGCTTCATCGTCGACAACCTGCTGTTCGGGCTCGTCCCGTCCGTCGGTCGTTTCACGCCGACCCGCGCCCAGGACGCGCTGATCGGCCTGACGATGAAGCATCTGCTCACACCCGCCGCCGCCGCCGTCGTGCTCGTCGCCTGGACCGCCGCGCTGGCGCTCGCCGGCGTGGCGCTGACGGCTCGGCGCGACATCAGCTGACGCCCGGCGGCCAAACGCCGGGCGGCGCGCGACTTCGCGTCGGCCGCGGCGTTCTAGTGTGTGAATGATGCGCAGAGCACGGTCACTGGCGCGGGTCTCGTTTCTCGCGGTGGTCGCCTGTCTGGTGTGGGCGGGCGCCTCGTCTGGTGCGACGGTTGCCGGGCGTGTCGTTTTTTCGGTGAACGGGAACGCGGTCAGGTTCTCGGGCGGGATCGACATCGTTGCGGTTGACGCGAGCGTGGCCTTGCCGGGCGGTGACGTGGTGCTCGTGGGCGGGTCGAACGCTCCGAACTCGACGTTCTTTGCCGCGGAGCTGGAACCGGACGGCTCGCTCGATCCCAGCTTTGGGGTCGACGGTGCGGAGCACGTGAATCTGGCGTTGTCGGCGGTGGGGGTCTTGCTGGAGCCCGACGGCAAGTTGCTCGTGCTCGCGACCGGACCGGCTCTGCCGGAGTCTCAGCTTCCGCAGCTGATGGTGGTGCGGCTGGACGCGAACGGCACGCTCGATCAGACCTACGGGGTCGACGGCGTGGCACGTACCGGCCTCGAGGGCTTTGCCGCCGGCGCCGCGATCAGCGCCGACGGGGAGCTGCTCCTGTCCGGCATGACCGGCGCGGAGTCCAGCAAGCCGCCTCCCACGCCGCCGCCGAACGTCAACTGGGTCGTCGAGGAGCTCACGAGCGCGGGCACGCTCGATCCGGCGTTCGGCCGAAACGGCGCCACCACGCTCGCCGTCAAGCAGGCAACGGGCGGACAGCTGGCGGTCGAGCCCGGCGGTGACATCGTGACCGAGGGGTCCAACCAGACCACGACGTATCTGACGCGCCTGACCCCACAGGGAGCAGAGGACCCGACCTTCGCCGCCGGCAGACCGGTGGCCACTCCGCTCGTCGGGGAGGCAATGCTCGTCCAGCCAGACGGGAGCATCACGCTGCTGGATGACGGTGGGCTGGAGCGCTACACCCCGGACGGCACGCTCGATCCCGCGTTCGGCTCACACGGCCAGGCCCCGCTTCCAGCGCTGGTCGCAGTCGTCAACCAGAATGAACAACTGCTCCCCGGCCCTGGAACGGACGTGCTCGTCGCCAGCTACCCGTCGAGCTGGGATTCCAGCGACGACATCGGCAGCGGGCCGCTCGCGATCGAAGTCGCCGCGATCAGGTCCAACGGGGCACCTGACAGGTCGATCAGCACGACCCGTGAACTCTGGTTCGGCGGCGGCGCCTCCAGCTACTACGGCCCGCCGTTCGCAACAGCGATCCCGCCGGACGAGAACAGCCTCACGTTTGGCAACCCGCCGTTGCTCCAACGCGCTGACGGCTCCTACCTGGTCGTCGGGACCGTCGGGATCTTCGAACCGGCCGGCGCCTACGGCACGGTCGACAATTACTACGAAGGCGATTACTTCTACGAGTTCGCAGCCGCCGCGTTCACGCCGACGTTCGCGCCCGACCCCTCCTTCGGCACGACGCCGGTGCCGCCCGCCGTCACGCTCGCGCTCCCGCTCCAGCGAACCACGACAGACCTCGGCGTGGACTCGATCCACCTTGCGCTCCGCGCGAACTTCCAGGGCCTCGTCGACATCACGATCCGTGACCGCCACGGCGTGATCGCGCAAACCGCCTACCCGGTCTATCGTCGCGGCGCGCACAGCTTCGCGATCCGACTCACCGGCCTCGGAAAACGAGACCTCGGCGCAAGCCGGACCATCCCGGTCACGATCACGGCCTACGCGCGCGACCTTCTCGCCACCACCGCGACGACGACCACGCACGCCACGCTCGGCTGAAC
>CAZABN010000076.1:0-9502 GCA_964483345.1 uncultured Solirubrobacteraceae bacterium | reverse complement strand
CCCGCCACATGCAGCGAAACGACAACCGCCGCCATCAGACCGACGGTCCGCCACTCTGCGGCGCTCAGGCCGCGACGCAACCGCGTCCAACGGCCGGCGCGGCCTATCGATCCGGGGAATCCCACGCGGCTCTCCTCCTGGGCGTCGCTCTTCGGTTCGGACAGAGGCCTCGCAACTGCAAGTGACTCGCACTTGTGTTTCGCGCGGCTGCCCGTTGTTACGGTCGAGACCCCGAAACGGATGTGGACAGGAGTTGAAAATGTCGAGCACCACACGACGCTCGTTGCTGAAGGCCCCACTCGCCACGCCCGACCGCCTCGCGACAGCGGCCGGCCCCGCCGCCGACACCTCGGCGTCGGCCCGCAGTCGACGCTCGTTCCTGCAGGCCACGGCCGGAGCCGCCGCGGGTGTCGCGGTCGTCGCGACCGGGCCGAAGCTGGCGGCAGCAGCCCTGCAGGGCGCGACCGCTGCCGCGCCACTTGGCGCGATCACCAAGCCGTCGGGACCGCCGCCGGCGGAGACCGTCATGGCCTACGTCCGCGACGCCGCCCGCGGCGAGGTCACCGTGCTGTCGGGCACGCACGAGACCACGTACCTCGACCCCGAGCTCGCCAAGCGCCTGATCGCCGCGGGTCGCTGAGGCGACCGGCCCAACCGACAAGGAGAAGCAAATGTCGTCGCATCGCGAAGCCCCCGAGATCAGCAAGGACCCGGTGGCGGACAACGCTGACACCTACGCGTTCGTCAGCCCGGACAAGCCGAACACCGTCACGATCATCACCAACTATGTCCCGCTTCAGGCCCCGCCCGGCGGCCCCAACTTCTTCGAGTTTGGCGACGACGTCCTCTACTCGATCCACATCGACAACGACGGCGATGCGCTGCCGGAGATCACCTACGAGTTCCGCTTCGAAACCAGCCTGCGCAACCCGAACACGTTCCTCTACAACACCGGCCCGATCTCCTCGCTGAGCGATCCCAACTGGAACAAGCGCCAGTTCTATTCGGTCACCCGCGTGGAGGGCAAGAAGACCAGCGTGCTGGCGTCCGGGCTCGCTTGCCCGCCATGCAACATCGGCCCGCGCTCGACGCCGAACTACGCGGCGCTCGGCGCGGCGGCGGTGCATACGCTGGGCGGAGGCCGGGTGGTCTTCGCCGGACAGCGCAACGACCCGTTCTTCGTCGACCTCGGCTCGATCTTCGACCTCGGCGACCTGCGGCCGTTCCAGAACCTGCACCTGATCCCGACCGCGGCGGCCCCGGGCGTCGATGCGACCAAGGCGCTGAACATCCACACGATCGCGATCCAGGTGCCGATCAGCGACCTGACGGCCAACGGCTCGGTGCCGAGCGATGTGATGAGCCCCAAGTCCGTGCTCGGCATCTGGGGCGCCGCGAGCCGGCGCAAGATGCGGGTGGTGGACACCGCCAACGACGAGAAGGCGGAGTCCGGCCCGTGGGTCCAGGTTTCGCGCCTCGGCAACCCGCTGTTCAACGAGGTGCTCGTGCCGCTCGGCCGGAAGGACCGCTGGAACGCCAGCCAGCCCGTCAACGACAAGGACTACGCCGGCGGCGTCACGCACCCCGAGCTCGGCAAGCTCCTGCCGGTGCTCTACCCGAAGGTCTTTCCGAACCTGGCCGCGCTCTCAGCGCCGCGCGCCGATCTGGAGGCGATCCTGCTGACGGGCCTGCCGGCCGGAATCGTGGCGGGCTTCCAGAACAACACCGGCAAGGTCCTCGCCGACATGCTGCGCCTGAACGTGGCGGTCCCGCCGGCCTCGGACCCCAACCCGCTCGGCCTGATCGGCGGCGACGCCGCCGGCTTCCCGAACGGCCGCCGCGTGGCCGACGACGTCGTCACGATCGAGCTGCGAGCGATCGCCGGCGTCACCTACCCGTTGGTCGACAAGAGCTACAAGCCGGATGCGGCGGCGTCGCTGATCACGCAGGGGATCACGCCGTCATCTAGCCGCTACCTCTCGACGTTCCCATACGTGGGGGATCCCTACGACGGCTACGACACGCCGTCGAGCTGAGAGACCGGCGATGCACGAGAACTACTCAGAGCGGCCGCATCCCGAGTACGTGGTGCTCGACATCGGCGGCCAGTTCGGTGCGCTGATCGTCTACACCGATCCCGCGCTGCACGGCACCGAGGTGGAGATCAGCCCGCAGGGCGAGGATTCGAAGCGCAGCCACAAGGATGTGCTGGAGCGCGGTGAGGGCGGCCGGGTCGCCTTCACCGCCGTCTTCGACCGCCTGCCCGAGGGCGAGTACACGCTGTGGACCGACGGCGTGGCCCGCGCGCGCGGCGTGGCTATCAGCGGCGGCGCCGTCGCCGAGGTCGACTGGACCGCCAGCGTGCCGGCGGCCGCGTAACGCCCGCCGGCCGTCACGCCCTGGCCGCGCAAAAACCGCCCGCGGCTGGCGGCTGCGGCAGCGCTGGCCCGCCGCGTCACGGCACGGACGCGACGCCGCAGGCGCGTCAGCGGCGTCGCAACTGGCGGGCCCGCAGGCGCAGCAGCTCGACCAGCTCCGCGGTGGCGAAGAACGGGTCGGCGACGACGCGCCCGTCACTCAGCGAGACTGCCGCCACCGGCCTTTGCATCACGACCCCGAGCAGCACCGGCTCGGCCGGCTGCTGCGTCTGCTCGAGCTCGGCGAGGCGCGCGAGCGCCTGGCGGTCGCAGGCGGTCGCGAGTCGCAGCGTCAACCCCTCCCAGAAGGCCTGCGGCGCTATTGCCTTCTCGCGGCGAGCGGCGCGCAGGCTTGGGCGCCGGCGCGCAGCCTGATCGATGAACTCCTGATGCCGGGCGTTGGCGAGGGCGAGGCTGAGCTGGGAATGCATGACGGCCTCCTGCAAGCGTGATCAACCAATAACCGTCATCAAGTATACGCAGGTTAGCGTCACCAGTCAACCGCTATTGCCGGTTTGCGCAGCGCGGTACAATCGGCACATGCAGCCGATCGATCCCGCGGGCTCCGAGGACGAGCCGCGCCGCGCCGCGCCCGGCAGGCTCGAGCTGGTTCGCCAGTTCATCAACACGGCGGACCTCTACCCCGGCGAGGAACAGCTAAGCGATCTCGACTCGCTGCGCTCGTGGCTGCGAGAGCACGGGCTGATCGGGGCGCGCGAGCGTCTGGCCGCGGGTGACCTGGAGCGCGCGCTCGCGGTTCGCGAGGGGCTGCGCGCGCTGCTCGAGGCGCGCGAGCGTGACGGCGGAGTCGATGCCGCGACGGTGCGCGCGCTCAACGACCACGCGCCCGAGGCGCTGCTTCGCGTCAACTTCAACGACCGCGGCGTGCCCGCGCTCGAAGCGGTCGGCGGCGGGCTGGGTCGGGCGTTTGCCGAGCTCTTCGCGATCATCCAGCTCGCGGAGGTGGACGGGAGCTGGGACCGGCTGAAGGTCTGTGCGGACCACCAGTGCCTGTGGGCGTTCTACGACCAGTCCAAGAACCACTCCCGCAGCTGGTGCAACATGGCCGTCTGTGGCAACCGTGCGAAGGCACGCCAGTACCGCCGGCGCCACCGCGCTCCGGCGGGCGCGAGGAGAGGAGCGAAGAGTTGAGCGCGACGGCGGAGACGGTCAAGGAGCTGCTGGTCGAGCCGGGCAAGCAGGCGCACCTCGACCGGCGCGATCCCGCCTGGGACGGCGGCAAGGAGTTTCGCCACTTCGCGCCCGACGCCGTCAAGGCTGAGGCGCAGGCCGCGCTCTCCCGCAGCGTCGAGCAGTTGGAAGCCGCGCACGAGCTGCTCTGGGCGAGCGACCGCTACGGCCTGCTGATCGTCCTGCAGGCGATGGACGCGGCGGGCAAGGACGGCACGATCCGCCACGTGATGTCGGGTGTCAACCCGCAGGGTGTCGACGTCCACGCGTTCAAGCAGCCCTCCGCGGAGGAGCTGGGACACGATTTCCTCTGGCGCGCCGCCAAGGCGCTGCCCGCTCGCGGCCGGATCGCGATCTTCAACCGCTCGCACTACGAGGACGTGATCGCCGTGCGCGTCCATCCCGAGTGGCTCGACCGCCAGCATCTGCCCGGGCCGCGCGGCGATGCCCTCTGGCAGCAGCGCTACGAGTCGATCAACGACTTCGAGCGCCACATCGACCGCAACGGGACCAAGATCGTCAAGCTCTTCCTGCACGTCTCCAAGCAGGAGCAGCGCAAGCGCCTGCTCGCGCGGCTGGATCACCCAGAGAAGGAGTGGAAGTTCAGCGCCACCGACCTGGCCGAGCGTGCCCACTGGGACGAGTACATGCAGGCGTATGAGGATGCGATCACGGCGACCTCGACACCGTGGGCGCCGTGGCACGTCATTCCCGCCGACCGCAAGCCCCTGATGCGAGCGCTCGCGGCCGGCATCATCGTCGGCGCGGTCTCCTCGCTCGGGCTGTGCTGGCCCGAGGTCAGCGAGGAGGAGCGCGCGGCCAACGCGCGGGCGCGCGAGGCGCTCGAGGCGGAAGCGGACTGACTCCGCAAGCCGCGCGAGGCCGAAGAGGCCTGAATCCGCGTAATCCGCTCGAGGCCGAAGCGGACTGACTCCGCGCGAGGCCGAAGCGGCCTGACTCCGCGCAATCCGCTCGAGGCCGAAGCGGACTGACTCCGCGCGAGGCCGAAGCGGCCTGACTCCGCGCAATCCGCGCGAGGCCGAAGCGGCCTGCATCCGCGCAATCCGCGCGAGGCCGAAGCGGCCTGACTTCGAGTTCTAAGAAGCGTCGGGTTCGGCGACGGCGATGCTGCTTCGCCCGCCCGCCTCGTCCGCCTGTGCGGCGGCCCGTGCGCGGCGGTACTCGTCGACGACGATCTCCGTGAGCTCCTCGACCGAGGTGTCCTTCGTCGGTTTGTCCAGCGCGATGATGCCGTCGGTGATCATGTTCACGCGGTCACAGCTCTCGAGCACGTGAACGTAGTTGTGGAGGATCATGATCATCGAGAGGTTGCCCTCGTCCTTCAGGCGGGCGATCAGCTCGAGGATCATCGCGCCCTCCTTCGCGCCCATCGCCGCGAGCGGCTCGTCGAGCAGGAGGATGTCGGCGTGCGAGTAGACGCCGCGCGCGACGGCGATCGATTGGCGCTGGCCGCCCGAGAGCCGCGCGACGGGTACGTCGAGCCGCGGCAGGTTGATGCCGATGTCGTCGAGCGCCCCGCGGGTCTCCTTCTTCATCCTGCGCTTGTCGAGGAAGGGGAAGCGCCCGCGGCGCTGCTCGCGGCAGAGGAACATGTTCTCGAACACGCTCAGGTCGTCGATCAGCGCCAGGTCCTGGTAGACCACGTCGATCCCGAGCTGCCGGGCGTTCTCGACGCTCTTGGGCTCGTAGGGCTCCCCCTTCAGCCACATCGTCCCTGCGTCCTGCTTCTGGAAGCCGCAGAGGATCTTGATCAGCGTCGACTTGCCGGCGCCGTTGTCGCCGAGCAGGCCGAGCACCTCGCCCTTCTTGAGGTGAAGGCTGACGTCGCGGAGCGCCGTGACCGGGCCGAAGCTCTTGGCGATGTGCTCCACGCGCAGCACGTCGTCCGACGCGCTCGTCGGCGCGACGATGTGCTCCCCGGGTAGCGCCTGGTCAGCCAAGGCCTGACCCCTTTCGCACGCGTCCGACGTAGGTGTTGATCGCCATCGCCAACAGGATCGCGAGGCCGAGGTAGAAGTCGAGGTAGTCGGCGTTGACGCCCTTGATCGCCAGGGCGTCCTGCAGGATGCCGAGGAACAGGGCGCCGATCAGCGCACCGATCACCGTGCCCGCGCCGCCGATCAGGAGCGTGCCGCCGATCACCGCGCAGGCGATCGCCGACAGCGTCAGCACGCCGGCGCCGGAGGGGTCCGGTGTGATCGAGCTGGTGCGGATGGCCTCGAGGATGCCGACGATGCCGGCCAGGGTGCTGCAGACCATGAAGTTTCGGATCACGACCCAGCGCACGCGCACGCCGGCCTCGGCGGCGCCGAGCTTGTTCGAGCCGACCGCGATCGTGTGCGTACCCCAGCTCGTCTGCGTCAGCACGACGTGCATGATCGCGACGATGATCAGCGCCCAGATCAGCTCCGAGTAGGTGCCGGCGCCGAACACGCTGGCGAAACTGGAGAGGCTGTTGCTCGTGGCCGATCCTGCCAGCTGCGATCCGGGCGCCGTGACCTGCTCGGCGTGGGAGATGATCAGCGTGAAGCCCTCGAGCGTGAACAGCGTGCCCAGCGTCGTGATGAACGAGCTGATCCCGACGATCATCGTGATCAGCCCGTTGACGAGGCCGATCGCGGTGCACGCCACGAAGCTGATCAGCACCGCCACGAGCAGCGGCACGTGGCCGTTGGCGAGCTCGTAGTAGAGGTAGGGCGCGAAGAGGTAGACGCCGCCGATCGAGAGGTCGATCTCGCCGTTGATCATCAGGAACACCTCGCCGACGGCGAGGATTGCGTACGGCGCGAAGTATGGGATCAGCGCCTGGAGGTTCTCGGTGCCGGTGAAGGCCGATGAGAGCGTGGCGATGAAGTACACGGTCAGAAGGACCGTGACGACGGTGATGCTGCCCTCTCGCGCGATCAGGAAGCGTTTCGCCAGTGCCAGTGGCGTGCCAGCACTACGGGGGGCCCGGCGCTTGGGCGCGGGACCCCCCGTGGGAGCGGCAGCGGGTGAGCCGCTGTCAATCGTGCTGGACATTTCCTAGCGTCTTGCGAGCGGCTCTACTGCAACTTTCGTCAGGCCTTGGCGACGCCCGGCGCCGAGCCGGTGCCCTCGTAACGGCTCTTCGTGCTGCTGTAGGGCACGACCGTGGTCGGGTTCAGGAACTTCAGGCCGGTGTCCACGTCGGCGATTCCGCTCAGGCCACCTGAGGCCTTGTAGAGGAACAGCTCGAGGATCGGCAGGAAGCCCTGCAGGTACGGCTGCTGGTCGATCGTGAACTGACCGTAGCCGGCCGCGAGGAGCTCCTCGGTGATCGGCGTGAGGTCGTAGCCGCCGCAGGCAACCTTGCCCTTGAGGCCGTACTTCTTGATCGTCTGGAAGCAGCTCTGCGTGCTGCCGCCGTCGACCGCGAAGATGCCCTTGTAGGTCTTGTGGCCGGGCCAGAAGGCCTCGATCGTGGTCAGCTCCTGCGGCACGGCGGCGCCGGTCGCGGTCACCGTGTACTTCGTCGACGTGCCCTTCAGCACCGACTCGGCGCCGTCGATACGCGGCTGGATGTTCGCCGAACCCGGCGTCGCGATGAACAGCGCGACGGTGCCGGAGGGAACCAGCGTCCTGATGTGGGCGCCCATCTGCTGCCCGGAAACGAACAGGTCCTGCCCGATGTAGGCGAGACGGCCGTTCGGCTCGTCAGCGTTGTAGGAGAGCACCGGGATGCCCTTGCCGAGGGCGTTCTTGGTGGGCCCGGTGAACGCGTTCGGGTCGATCATCGCGCAGGCGATGCCGTCGACGCCCGCCGCGATCGCGGTGTTGAACGCCGAAACCATCTGCGGCACGTTGCTCGATGCCGAGCCGGTCCACTGATACGAGCAGCCGAGCAGCGAGCATGCGTCAGATGCGCCGTACTGGGTCGGGGTGAAGAACGGGTTCGTCGTGACGTGGTTGACCATCGTGAACTTGTACGTCGTGGTCACGCCGAAAATCGAGGCGCCCGACGCGGCACGCGCGGTGCTCGACGCGAACGCCGAAACCGGGCTGCCGAGTGTCAAGCCCGCGAGCGCGCCGGCGCCGGCGGTGAGGGCGGTGCGGCGGGTGACCGCGCGAGCCTTGGTTTGGGGAGTCTCCGGCTTCTTGGAGTCCAACCACTCGAGGCGCTCAAGAGCCTCGCCTGCTACGTCGTGAATGTCTGACATAACTTCTCCTCCTCAACGCCTGAGCGTCGCTAGCCGGGAACACCCCGGTGTGTTTGTTCGACTGCGAATCGTGGCCCCAATCCCCCAGCTCCATGCGGGCCCGGCATGGTGCGCGTTCTCCACCCTGATTCTAGGCGTCCGACCTCGGTGCGTGCGCCGGCTCGACCGGCACTCCGCCAACCGCAATCCGAGCGCATTCGCGCACAATCGCACAAAACGCGCAGAATCGCTAGTTCGAACGGGTCGTGGTCGCATTGGGCAGACCCTCCGTCGTTTGCGCGAGGGTCGCCAAGGAGCATCACCCGGGGATCGCCCGGGGGCATCCGTGGAATGGCGCAGCGCCGGTGTGGCCTTTCCGCACCCGCCCCGGCGGCTGCTCGCCCGGCGGGCCCCGCCGCCCGCGCCTGCGCCCGGCCGCCGGCGGCTAGGTAGAGTCCCGCAGCGATGAGGGTCGTCGTCACAGGCGGCAGCGGCAAGGTCGGTCGCGCGGTCGTGCGCGAACTGCTGGAGCGCGGTCACGAAGTGCTCAACGTCGACCGCAGCGCGCCCGATCCGGCGAGCGCGGCCGCGCAGGCGCCGTTCCTGCCCGCCGATCTGACCGACTACGGCCAGACGCTCGAGGCGCTGAGCGGCGCCGAGCTGATGTCCGCGACCGAGGCGGTCGTGCATCTCGCGGCGATCCCATCGCCGACCCATGCCACTCCGGACGTCGTCTTCTCGACCAACATCCGCAGCACGCACACGGTGTTCGCCGCGGCCGTCCGCCTCGGCCTGCGCCGCGTCATCTGGGCGTCCAGCGAGACGACGCTCGGCACGCCGTTCCCCACGCCCCCCGACTACACGCCGGTCGACGAGAGCCATCCGCTGCGGCCCGAGTCCTCCTACGCGCTCTCCAAGGTCCTCGGCGAGGAGATGGCCCGCCAGTTCTCGCGCTGGAGCGGGATCCCCTTCGTCGGCCTGCGCTTCTCGAACGTGATGGAGCGCGCCGACTACGCCGAGTTCCCGTCCTGGTGGGAGGACCCCCGGATCCGCAGCTGGAACCTGTGGAGCTACGTCGACGAGAGCCACGCCGGCCAGAGCGTGCGCCTCGCACTCGAGGCCGGCACGCAGGGCGCGCAGGCCTTCATCGTCGCCGCGTCCGACACGGTCATGCGACGGGCGAGCCGCGAGCTGATGGCCGAGGTCTACCCCGGCGTCCCGGTCGCCGATCGCGTCGCCGAGCACGGCACGCTGCTCGACATCGAGGCCGCCCGCCACACGCTCGGCTACGACCCGCAGTTCAGCTGGCGCGAGCTTTTCTAGGGGGCTCCGCCTGCCGGCTTCGCCCGGCTGGATTTCGCGCGGTGAGCGCCGTCGCCCGGCGGGCGCACGCCCCACGCCGCGCCGAACCGCCCGTCCCTCAGAGTCCGCCCGCGAGCCGGTGGTAGACCTGGTTCCAGCGCACCTCGTTGGCGAAGTCGCGGCTGCGCGTGTGTTCGTCGATCAGCAGCAGCTCGAGCCCCGCGATCGTGGCGAAGTCGACCAGCGTCTCGGTGGCGAGCGCCGCGCTGAAGACGCTGTGGTGCGGTCCGCCCGCGATCAGCCACGCCTCGGCGGCCGTGGCGAAGTCGGGCCGCGGCTTCCAGACGGCGTGTGCGACGGGCAGCTTCGGCAGCTCCTGCGGCGGCGCGATCACGTCGATCTCGTTGGCGAGCA
>CAZABN010000075.1:0-9569 GCA_964483345.1 uncultured Solirubrobacteraceae bacterium | reverse complement strand
GCCTGTTCTTCTGGGCCTGGGCGATCTTCACCGCGTACATGACGGTGGCGGCGCTACGTGTCAGCGGGGCGGTGTTGCTCATCTTCACCCTGCTGACGGTCACCTTCGTGATGCTCGCGATCGGCGCAAGCGGCGGCCATACGAGCGCGACGCACTGGGGCGGCTATCTCGGTGTCGCGACCGCGATCGTGGCCTGGTACACGTCGTTCGCGCACGTCATCAACAGCACCTTCGGGAAGACGGTTGCTCCGGTCTTCCCGCTCAGCAAGTAGAGAAGCGAGAAGCACGCATCGGGGGGTGTCGCGGCATGCCGCCGCGGCACCCCTCGTTCGTCTGGACAACAAGGGAGGTGGATGCAGATGGCGACTGAACACACGGGGCTGGATGCCGAGGAGCTGGTGCTCGAACGCGAGCTGGCGTCGCTGCTGGATGTGAAGACCTTCGAGCCGTCGGCGAGCTTTCGCGAGCATGCGCTGCTCAGCGACCCGGCGATCTACGCCGAGGCTGAGGCCGACTGGCAGGGCTGGTGGGCGCGTCAGGCGTCCGAGCTGCACTGGTCCAAGCCGTGGGACACGGTGCTCGACGACTCCAATCCGCCGTTCTACAAGTGGTTCGTCGGCGGCGAGCTGAACGTCTCGTACAACTGCCTGGACCGCCACGTCGAGGCGGGCCGCGGCGACCGCGTCGCCCTGCATTGGCTGGGCGAGGACGGCTCGTCGCGCGACATCACCTACGCCGAGCTGCTCGCCGACGTCGAGCGGTTCGCCAACGCGTTGAAGGACCTCGGCATCCGCAAGGGCGACATCGTCGGGATCTACCTGCCGATGATCCCCGAGGTCGTCGTATCGATGCTCGCGTGCGCGCGGATCGGCGCCCCGCACAACGTGGTCTTCGGCGGCTTCGCGGCCGAAGCGGTGCGCGAGCGGATGGAGTTCTCCGACGCAAAGGCGCTGATCACGGTCGACGCCGCCTCGCGAAAGGGCAAGCTGGCCCCGGTCAAGCAGACGGTCGACGTCGTGATGGGCGACCTGGCGACGCTCGAGCACATCATCGTCGTGGCGTCGAAGGGCACCGACATCGACATGAAGGCCGGCCGCGACGTCTTCTACCACGAGATCATGGAGAAGGCGGATCCGAGCTGCCCGGCGGAGCCGATGGGAGCCGAGGACCCGCTCTACATCCTCTACACGAGCGGTTCGACGGCGAAGCCGAAGGGCGTCCTGCACACGACCGGCGGCTATCTGACCGGTGTCAACGCGACGCACCGCTACATCTTCGACCTACACCCCGAGACCGACGTCTGGTGGTGTGCGGCCGACGTCGGCTGGGTCACCGGCCACTCCTACATCATCTACGGGCCGCTCTCCAACGGTGCGACGGGCGTGATGTACGAGGGGGCGCCCGACTACCCGCACAAGGGGATCTGGTGGGAGATCATCCAGCGCTACGGCGTGACGATCTTCTATACGGCGCCAACCGCAATCCGTGCCTGCATCAAATGGGGCGCGGAGCACCCGCGGAAGTTCGACCTGAGCTCGCTGCGGCTGCTCGGCACGGTCGGCGAGCCGATCAACCCGAAGGCCTGGCTGTGGTACCACAAGGTGATCGGCGGCGAGCGCTGCCCGATCGTCGACACCTGGTGGCAGACCGAGACCGGCGCGATCATGATCACGCCGCTGCCCGGGATCACCGCGACCAAGCCTGGCTCGGCGACCCACCCGTTCCCCGGGATCCGCGCCGAGGTCGTCGATGAGCGCGAGGGCAAGCCGATCGAGAGCGGGCAGGGCCTGCTCGTGATCCGCCGGCCGTGGCCGTCGATGCTGCGCACGCTCTACCGTGAGGACGAGCGCTTCATCGAGACGTACTTCTCGCGCTTCGGCAAGGAGACCTACCTCGTCGGCGACGCGGCGAGACTGGACGAGGACGGCTACTTCTGGATCATCGGAAGGATCGACGACGTGGTCAACGTCTCCGGTCACCGGCTCTCCACCGCGGAGGTCGAGTCGGCGATCGTCGCCCACGAGGCGGTCGCCGAGGCGGCGGTGATCGGCCAGTCCGACGAGCAGACCGGACAGGCGATCTGCGCCTTCGTCACGCTGCAGGGCACGACCGAGGGCACGGAGGAGCTCGAGGAGGGGATCCGCGGCACCGTCGCGGAGCGGATCGGCAAGTTCGCGCGACCGAAGCGGATCATCTGGGCCGACGATCTGCCGAAGACGCGCTCGGGCAAGATCATGCGCAGGCTGCTGCGCGACATCGCCGAGGGCCGTGCGCTCGGCGATGTCACGACGCTGCGCGACCCGGACGTGGTCTCGCGCCTCGGCGAGGCGATCGCCACCGGCGGCCACGAGGAGTGACGATCCGCTGAGCTTGCAGGGCCGGGCGCCGCGCGGCGCCCGGCCCGGGGCTCAGACCTTGTGGTAGCGCGGCTCCCAGCAGCCGTCGGCGCTGCGCTCGAAGTCCTGGAAGATGAGCGGCGCCTCGCGGAGCATCACCTGCGCGACCTCGTCGAAGACGCTGCGCAGCTCCTCCTCGGCGCCCTCGGCGGTGCGCATCTGGATCACGTGGCGCAGCGTGCGCAGGTTGGCGCTCCAGATGATGTCCGTGGAGAGGCCGATCGGAGCCAGGCGCCGCAGCGCCGAGGTGACCTCCTTCTTGACGTGAAAGGGCACGCCCTCCTCGTCGATGCCGAGTTGCGCTGCGGCGTCACGCTGGAACTCCTCGAGCTGCTCGACGATCGCGAGCACCTGCCCGCGCAGCGGCTCGAGCGCCGGCGGCACGCGAAAGCCGATGTCGGTCAGCCGCACGTAGCGCAGGCTCTCCTGGCTGAACGCGGAGCCGGCACGGTGACGAACCAGCTCGTGCGTGAAGACGCGCGACACGTTGCGCAGCGCGAAGCTGTAGGCGGCATGCTCGAGCACGCTGCCGTGGGCGCTGCGCAGCAGGTTCTCGAAGTACTCGCGGCGGTCCGTGCGCACGCGCGTGACGTTGACGTTGAGCCCCGGCTCCCAGCTGCGGTAGCACCCGCGACCGCTGAACTCGACCAGCAGCTCGCCGGCGTTCAGCGGCTCGTCAGCCTCCTCCAGACGCCGGTTCAGCCAGCTCTCGCCGCCGACGTCGGCGAGGTATGCGCGCATCCCCTCGAGGTCGATCGAGGGGCGAGCGATCAGGTGGACGGTCGGCGAGGTCTCGTGCACGGGTCAGCGAAGGTAGCGACCCGGGCGGACGTCGCCGCCCGCCGGCGGCGCGCGCCGGCGGGCGGGCCGAGGCACCGACGCCCACCGCGCGGGACTGGGCGGAGCGCCGGCCGCTGCGATCAGGCTGACGCCACCTCGCGTGCGTCGGCAAGGATGTGAGCGTCGAACTGCTCGTCGGTCATCCCTGCCGGCATCTCGTGGTCATGCTCGCGCGCGTGCTGGCGCACGTTCGCGAGCAGGGCGGCGTCGTTCTCGCCGCGGATCGTCGCGCCGCACGGTGGGCACGTGACTTCCTTCGCCATCGGAGCCTCCTGGGGTAGGGGGACGGCGCGAGCCTAGCACCGGCGCGCCGCCGTCGACAGGGTTGGCCCGGCCCTCGCGAGCATCCGGCGTGCTCGTGTACGGTGAGCGCATGATGGATGTGGCGACGGCGGTCCGCACGCGGCGGACCCACAAGGCGTTCGGCTCCGCGCCGGTCGAGCGCGCGACCCTGCTCGAGCTGTTCGAGCTGGCGCGGTGGGCGCCCAACCACCGGCTCACCAACCCGTGGCGCTTTCGCGTGCTCGGTGTGCAGACCCGCGCCGCGCTCGCACACGAGGCCGAGCTGGCGACGCCGGGCTCGGCCCGCAAGCTCGAGCGCGCGCCGACCCTCGTCGTCGCCAGCGCGAAGCTGGCGGGCGATCCAGGCGAGCAGCGTGAGGACCTGCTCGCCGCCGCGATCGCGGCCTACATCGTGCTGCTCGGCGCGCACGCGCGGGGCCTCGCCGGCTACTGGCGCACGCTGCCGCTGCTGGACACGCCCGCGGCGCGCGCCCTGCTCGGGCTCGCCGCGGACGAGCAGCCGGTCGGACTGCTGCACCTCGGACGCCCCCTCGAGGCGCAGCGGGTTCCCGAGCGCGCCGCGGTCGAGGAGATCGCGAGCTTCCTGGACTGATCGCCGCCACCTGCCGCGGTGAGGGGACGGATCAGGGGATCAGGACGATCTTGCCGTGCGTCCTTCGCTCCGCGAGTTGCGTGTAGGCCTCACGGACGTCGGCGAGCGGGAAGGTCCGCGCGATCGGAAGCTCGAGGCTGCCGTCGGCGACAAGGCCGGCGATCTCGCCGAGCAGCGCGCTCGTGGCGATCGCGTGGGTTCCGGCGCCGTGGACGCCGAGGCGTTCGATGGCGGCGAAGTCCGCGATCGTGTTGATGCGATCGACGCCGACCCCGAGCGAGACCGCGAGGTCGACGTAGCCACCGCCGAAGGTGTCGATGAACGCGTCGAGGTGGCCGCCCGCGGCCTGCATTATGCGCTCCGCCTGGCCGTCGCCGTAGGTCACCGGGATCGCGCCGCGACTGCGCAGCCAGGCATGGTTGGACTCGCTCGCAAGGCCGATCACGCGCGCCCCGGTTCGGAGCGCGAGCTGCACCGCGACCGAGCCGACGCCGCCCGCCGCGCCCGAGACGGCCACGACCTCGCCGGGCTTCGGCGCCACCGCGTCGACACAGGCGTAGGCCGCCATCGACACGACGAACAGCGAGCCGGCGACCTCCCACGAAACGCCCGCCGGCTTGAGCGTGAGCCAGTCGGTGGGGACGGCGACGAACTCGGCGTGACTGGCCCGGCGCTCGGTCCAGCCGCAGACCTCGTCGCTGACCGCGAAGGCGGATGCGCCGTCGCCAAGCTCCTGCACCACGCCGGCGAAGTCGGTGCCCTCGCCGGAGGGGAAGGTGGCCGGCCAGCGAGCGTCCAGCAGACCTTCGCGGATCGCGATCTCACCCGGGTTGATCGACGCAGCCCTCACCGCCACGAGCACCTCGCCCGCGGCGGGCACCGGGCGATCGACCTCGCGCACCTCGAGCACGTCGACGCCGCCGTAACGATCGAATCTGACTGCCTTCACGCGATCCTCCCAAGCTCGACGACGACTCCGACCACAGAGCCTACCCAGGCGCACCGCCGGGCCCGCGGGGCCGGAGACAGACGGAGCGCAGCCGCCGCGCAGCGGCGGCGAGCACCCCCGGGCGGAGCACCCGGCGGGAGCCGGGGCGGAGCCTCCTAGAGGAACGAGGTCAGCGACGCCGCGGCGTGGTTGGCGAAGTCGAACAGCGGTTGCGGGACGATGCCGAAGAAGATCGTCGCCGCCGCGAACACCAGCGCGACGATCGCGACCTCCAGGTGGCGGCCGCCGGTATCGGCTTCGGGGGAGCCGCCGGCGAGCACCGGGCGTCCGTTCGCGCTGCGCGGCGCCGGGGCGGGGGCGTCGCGCATCCAGACCGCCGCGATCACGCGCAGGTAGTAGCCGAGCGAGATCATCGAGCCGACGACGATCACGACCGCGAGCCAGGTGTAGTCGCCGTCGACGAGCGCCTGGATCAGGTAGACCTTGCCGATGAAGCCGGCCGTGGCGGGAATGCCGGCGAGCGAGAGCATCGCGATCGTCAACGGCCAGGCGAGCCAGGGCCGCTCGGAGCCGAGCCCGGCGACCGCGTCGATGTCGTCGCCGTGGAGCGTCTCGCGTTCGCGGGCGATGATCACCGCGAAGGCCGCGATGTTCATCAGCAGGTAGACGACGAGGTAGAAGATCGTCGCGGAGGCGCCGAGCTGGGTGGACACGACGACGCCACCCATGATGTAGCCGGCCTGCGCGACCGACGAGTAGGCGAGCATCCGCTTCAGCGACGACTGGCCGAGCGCCCCGACGTTGCCGACGATGATCGTGATCGTCGCGAGGGTCGCGAGCGCCGGGCCCCAGTCGAGGTTGTCGGCGATCAGCGCGACGTCGAAGATCCGCAGCAGGACGCCGAAGGCGGCGGCCTTCGTGGCGACCGCCATGAACGCGGTGATCGGCGTCGGCGCACCCTCGTAGACGTCGGGGGTCCACTGGTGAAACGGCGCCACCGACGCCTTGAAGCAGAGCCCGACGAGCACCAGCGCGATGCCGGTCAGGAGCAGCACGTCGGAGCTGTGGCCGGCCGAGATCGAGGCGGCGATCGCCGAGAAGTCGGTGGAGCCGGTAGCGCCGTAGAGCAGCGCCAGGCCGTAGAGCAGCGTCGCCGAGCCGACCGAGCCGATGATCAGGTACTTCAGCCCCGACTCGAGCGAGGAGGCGCGGTGCATCTCCGTCGCGCAGAGCACGTAGAGCGGGATCGAGAGCAGCTCGATGCCGATGAACAGCGTGACCAGGTTCTGGGCGGCGACGAGGATCGCCATGCCGGCGATCGAGGCGAGCAGCAGCGCGTGAAACTCGCCGTGGGCGGACTCGCGGGGTGCCTGGGCGCGCCAGGAGAGCAGCACGGCGGCGGCGCCGGCGGCGGCGAAGATGAGCGTCAGCGCGAGCGCGAGATCGTCGACCGAGAGCGCGCCGGAGATCGCCGAGATGTGGTCGTTCCACTGCCAGACGGTGACGGCGATCGTGGCCGCCAGCGTCAGCAGCGTGAGCGCGGGGACCAGCTGCTCACGCGCGAAACGCGAACGCAGCAGGCCGACGAGCAGCACGATCACCGAGCCGCCCAGCAGCGCCTCGAACGGCGAGATCGCGGCGTAGTCGATGTGGGGGGCGCGGGGGTGGTTGAGGCTCGACTGCTGGGACGCGAGGAGCACGATCGCGCTGTGGAGCCTGGCGATCGCGGTCATTGGTTGGCCACCGGGAAGCTCGCGGGGGGCGCCGCGTCGGCGGCCGCGGAGGAGATCGAGGAGGTCACCGACGTCTGTGCGCGCGAGAGCTCGAGCTGCGGGTAGATCGCGAACAGCATGATCACGCCGACGAACGGGACGAGCACGAGCGCGTCACGCCAGCGCAGCTCGCGCGAAACGACCTCCGGGCCGGCGCGGTTGTGCATCGTGCGGATGAACACGCGCAGCATGTAGACGCTCGCCATCAGCACGCCGGTGAAGGCGATGATCGAGAAGACCATCTTCGTCTTGAACAGCCCGAGCAGGATCAGCACCTCGCCGACGAAGTTGCCGGAGCCCGGCATCGCCAGCGCGGCGAAGGCGACGATCAAAAAGATCGTCGCGAGGACCGGCGCGCGCATCGCGATGCCGCCCATGTCGCGGATGTCCTCGGAGCCGCCGGCGCGCGCCGACAGCAGCGCCACGATCAGGAACAGCGGTGCGACGACGACGCCGTGGTTGACCATCTGCAGGACCGCGCCCTGCGCGCTCTGCGACGACAGCGCGAAGATCCCGATCGTGATGAAGCCGAGCTGGGCGACCGACGAGTAGCCGATGATCAGCCGCGCGTTGGTCTGCGTGAAGGCCATCGCCGAGCCGTAGAGGATCGACGCCAGGCCGATCAGCAGGAGCAGCGTCTGGAAGTGGACGCCGGCGCGGGGCAGGATCGGCAGCACGATCGCGAGGAAGCCGTAGGCGCCGACCTTCGACAGCACGCCGCTGAACGGCGCGAGCACCTCGATCGGCATCTCGCGGTAGGCGTCGGGCATCCAGCCGTGCAGCGGGAACGCCGGCATCTTGACGAGGAAGGCGGCCGCGAACAGCAGGAAGATCCAGTCCTGGGTGCCGGCGGGCAGTGCCGTCGCCTGCAGCGCCGTGTAGGTGAAGTTCAGCGGCTGGCCGCTCTGGTGCGAGGTCAGCACGGCCAGAGCGACCGCGCCGGCGAGCATCAGCAGCGAGCCGACCAGCGTGTAGATCACGAGCTTGGTCGTGGCGGCCACCCGCCCCGGTCCGCCGTAGACGCCGGTCAGCAGGTAGAAGGGGATCAGCATCAGGTCGAAGAAGCCGATGAAGAGCGCGAGATCCTGAGCGAGGAAGGCGCCGAGCACGGCGGTCTGGGCGATCCCGAAGAGCAGATAGAAGAGCTCCGTGCGCGGCCACTCGCGCAGGTTGGCGGCGATCAGCGAGAGCGAGAAGACGAACGTGGTCAGCGCGATCAGGAACAGGTTCAGGCCGTCCAGGCCGAGCTTGTAGTGAATGCCGAGCGAGCGGATCCAGACGACGTCGATGACGTAATGCAGCTCGTCGGGTCCGCCGTTGAAGCCGGCGATCAGGCCGATCACCAGTCCGAGCGAGGCGAGCGAGCCGAGCAGCGCGAACAGCCCGGGCACGCGTCGCCCGCCGGCGGTCGCGCCGATCAGGGCGGTCGCGGCGGGAAGCCAGATCACGAGCGAGAGCATCAGCGCATCAGCTCTGCAGCAGGAAGTAGAGGCCGACGCCGGCGATGCCCACGAGCATCAGGCCGGCATAGACACGCAGCAGGCCGCTCTGCGTTCCCCGCACCAGCGCGGAGCCGGCCCGCACCAGGCCGGTGCTCCCGCCGATCAGCAGGCCGTTGACCACGACCCGCTCGAACGTGTTCTGCGCGAAGCGCCCAAACCAGGCGCCCGGACGCACGACCAGCGCGTCGATCAACTCGTCGAAATACCACTTGTGCTCGAACAGCGTGGTGAGCGGGCGCAGCCGCGCGGCGATCGCCGGGGCGAGCGCCGGCCTGGCGACCCAGAGGACGTAGGCGGTCGCGATGCTGACCAGCGAGATCGCCGCGCCGAGGATCAGGCCGAGATAGAGCAGGTTGTTGGTGGTGTGGCTGGCGATCGTGGAGTCGGCGAACGTCGGTGCGAGGAAGTTGTCCAGCCAGCTCGTGGTCTTCGGGATCGAGACGATGCCGCCGGCGATTGCAAGCACCGCCAGCAGGCTCATCGCCACCCGCATCGGGATCGCGCGCTCGGCGATCACATGGTCGGGGCCGGGGAAGCCGACATCGGTGTCCTCGAGCTCGCCGTTGGCGGGGTTGGTCGGCGCCGCCGGATGGAACAGGTGGCCGTGGTCGATCAGCTCCGCGGCTTCGGGGCACGGCTCGCCGAGGAAGGCGCGGAAGATCATCCGGAACGTGTACAGCCCGGTCAGGAACGCGCCCAGATAGCCCGCCACGTACAGCGCCCAGTGCCAGCCGCCGCGGCCGGCGACGAACAGCAGGATCGAATCCTTCGAGAAGAAGCCGCTGAACGGCGGCAGGCCGCTCAGCGCGAGGCCGCCGATCAGGAAGGCGGCGAAGGTGAACGGCAGCGCCCGTCGCAGCCCGGACATGCGGTTGAGCGACTGCACGCCGCCCATCGCCGAGATCAGCGAGCCGGCCGCCATGAACAGCAGCGCCTTGAAGAAGGCGTGCGTCATCAGGTGAAACAGGCCGGCGGTGTAGGCGCCAACCGAGACGCCCATGATCATGTAGCCGATCTGCGACATCGTGGAGTAGGCGATCACGCGTTTGAGATCGGTCGCGGCGAGGCCGATCGTGCCCGCGATCAGCAGCGTCAGCGCACCGACGATCGCGCCGACGTCGCCGGCGGCGGGAGCGAGCTGGAAGAGCGGGTGCATGCGTGCGATCAGGTACACGCCGGCGGTGACCATCGTCGCGGCGTGGATCAGCGCGCTGA
>CAZABN010000074.1:7120-9838 GCA_964483345.1 uncultured Solirubrobacteraceae bacterium | reverse complement strand
GACTGGATGATCGACTCGAGCGTGTAGGTGAAACGCGAGACGATCAGGATCTGCAGCGCGGCCTCGCGGTTGTACGCGCGAAAGCCGGAGGTGGTGTCCGGCACGTCGGTCGAGGAGGCCGCGCGGACGACCCGCGAGCCGAGGCTCTGGAGGCGCTTCTTCAGCGGCGAGAAGTGCTCGATCGAAAGTACGTCGCGGTCGCCGATCACCATGTCGGCGCTGCCGGCGACGATCGGCGCGACGAGCTTCGCGATGTCGGCGCCCTGGTACTGGTTGTCCGCGTCGGTGTTGACGATCACGTCTGCGCCGAGCTTCAGCGCCGCGTCCATGCCTGCCTGGAAGGCGCTGGCGAGCCCCTTGTTGTTGGTCAGCCGGACGATGTGCTCGACGCCGTGCGCGCGCGCCACCGCGATCGTCCGGTCGGTCGATCCGTCGTCGATCACCAACCACTCGATCGAGTCGAAGCCGGGCAGCTCGCGTGGAAGGTCGCCGAGCGTCGCCGGCAGTTGCTCGGCTTCGTCCTTGCAGGGGATCTGGATGATCAGCTTCATCGTGTGCGGTGCCGTCCGCGCGTTCCGTCCACGACGGTGCCGTAAACTGGCCGCCCAGTATCCCAGAGAAGCCGGAGGGCCGCCTAGTTCGCCGGCGGCCCCGGACCTCCGCGGATTCTCTCCTTTCGATGCCCAGATGCTGCCTGAATACAGCGCGTGTGCGGCTGGCGAGCGCCGCGCCGGCGGCGGTTTCGCGGGCACCGGTCGCGCGAGAGGCACGATGAGCGCTCCTGCGGGAGCGGCCGCCGCCGGCCGCGCCGGGAGCGGAAGGCCGGCCTGGCTCGCGCGGATGCTCGCCTGGCCCGCTTCGACGTGGGCGAGGCTGGCGTTCGGCGCGATGTGCGTGGCGGCGCTCGTCGGCTTCCTGCTGATCCCGACCTACCCGATCTACGACACCCAGTACTACCTGCTCTGGGGCCGCGAGATCGTCCACGGCCAGCTTCCGTCGTTCACGGTCTACGAGGCGCCGACCGAGCACCCGCTTGCGGTCCTGTGGGGCGTCGTGATGTCGATCTTCGGCAACGCCGAGCTCCGCCTCGCCGTGCTCTGCGCGATCGCCTCCTTCCTGGCGCTCGCGTGGGGCGTCTACCGCCTGACGCGTATGGCGTTCTCGCCGATCGTCGCCGCGACGGCCGTTGCGCTGCTGCTCACGCGCTTCAACTTCATGTTCCTGGCGGCACGGGGGTATGTCGATCTCACCTATTGCGCGGCGATCGTTTGGGCGGCCGCGTTCGAGATCGAGCGGCCGCGGCGCGGCACGCTTGTCTTCGTGGTGCTGCTGAGCGCCGAGCTGATCCGACCCGACGCGTGGCTGCTCGCCGGGCTCTACTGGCTGTGGTGTGCGCCGAAGGTCGGCTGGTCGCAGCGCATCCGCTGGGCCGCGATCGTCGTCGCGGCGCCGGTCGCCTGGGTGCTGCTCGACTGGATCGTCACGGGTCAGCCGCTGCATTCGCTGACCAGCACCCAGAACACCGCGGTCGCGCTGGGGCGCACCGTGCCGCTGGCACAGCTTCCCGGGACGCTCTCGCACTACCTGATCCTGCTGGCGAAGTCGGCCGTCGTGGCGGGAGCGATCGCCGGCGTTGTGCTCTCCGCATGGTTCGTGCCCCGCCGGATGGTGGCGCCGTTCGTGGTGCTGCTCGCCGGAATCGGCACCTTCGTGGTGATCGCCGGCGCCGGCCTGTCGGTGATCGACCGCTACCTGCTGATGCCGGCGGTGATGATCCTGGTCTTCTGCGCCTTCGCGCTGACCGGCTGGACGATGCTCGAGCGTGGCCTGCTGCGCAAGCTGTGGGCAAGCGGGGCGGTGGTGCTGATGGGGATCGGCGTCTACCTCGCGGCGAGCACGCTGAGCCTGAACAAGATCGAGACCGAGCTCGGCTTCCGCGACAGCGGCCAGACCTCGCTGGTCGCGATCCTCGACAAGCCGCAGGTCCGGCGGGATCTGGCATGCGGCCCGGTCTCGGTGCCCGACCACAAGCTCGTGCCGGACATCCGGCTGATCCTCAACCTCGGCCGCGCCGGCGTGATCGACCGCGGTGACGCGCGTTACCTGCTCGACAAGGGGCAGCCCGCGCTGTTCGACGCCGAGCAGCACGGGGTCGCGCTGTACCCGCTCGGGCTCGCAGTGATCCGCTACGCGCTGACCAGTCCGAACGACAGCCCCCTGGATCAGGTGCCGCTGTCCGGCTTCCAGCTGATCGCGCACACCGGGTACTACGCCGCGTACGCACGCTGTTGAGCGGCGCTCGACGCCGCGTGGGCGCGTACCTGGCCGCCGCTCCGCGCTGCCTGCGCACGCGGTTGGCGGCCGGCGCGCACCGCCTGCGCACCGCCATCACGACCGCTCCGCGCCGCCTGCGCACCGCGATCACCGCCGCTCCGCGCCGCCTGCGCACACGGTTGGCGGCCGGCCCGCGCCGCCTGCGCACCGCGATCACCACGGCCCCGCGCCGCCTGCGAACCGCGATCGCCACCGCCCCGCACCGCCTGCGCACCGCGATCACGACCGCCCCGCGGCGCCTGCGCACCGCGATCACCACGGCCCCGCGCCGCCTGCGCACCGCGATCACGACCGCTCCGCGGCGCCTGCGCACCGCGATCACGACCGCTCCGCGCCGCCTGCGCACCGCGATCACGACCGCTCCGCGGCGCCTGCGCACCGCGA
>CAZABN010000074.1:0-7020 GCA_964483345.1 uncultured Solirubrobacteraceae bacterium | reverse complement strand
CCGCGCCGCCTGCGCACCGCGATCACGACCGCTCCGCGGCGCCTGCGCACCGCGATCACGGAGATCCCGCGCGGCTGGGACCTGCGATACGGCGCCGCGGTCACGGTCGTGGTGGCGCTCGCGCTCGCGCTGCGCCTGTGGGGCAATCGCAGCGGCCTGCCTTGGGCCTACAACACCGACGAGTCCCAGGAGTTCGTGCCGTACGCGATCGGAATGCTCGGAGGCAACCTCAATCCGGGCTACTTCATCAACCCGCCGGCCTTCACGTACCTGCTCGCCGGGCTGCTGCAGCTGTGGTTCGGCAGCGGCGCACGCGCGATCTACCGCTCGGCCAACTCGACCGACATCTGGCTGCTCGCGCGGGTCACCTCGGCCGTCCTTGGCACGCTCGCGGTGTGGCTCCTGTACCTCGTCGGCGCGCGCCTCTTCAACCGCCGCACCGGGCTCTTGGCGAGCGCGGTGATGGCGGTCGCGTTCCTACCGGTCTTCTACGGCAAGCTGGCGCTCAACGACGCGGTGGTGCTCGCGCCGGTGTGCCTCTCGCTGTGGGGCAGCGCCGGCATCGCCGCCCGCGGGCGCCGGCGCGACTATGCGATCGCCGGGATCGGGCTCGGGCTGGCCGCCGCGACCAAGTACACGGGCGGGATCGTCGTGCTGCCACTGCTCGTGCTGGCGCTCTCACGCATGCGCGAACCGGCCCGCCGTTGGTTCGCGGTGCGCTGGCTGGCCGCCGCCGGGCTGATCGCGCTCGCCGCGTTCATCGTCGCGAATCCGTACTCGGTGCTGGACTTCCACGCCTTCATCCACCAGCTCGCGCGCCAGTCGAGCGAGAGCCGGCAGAACGGCAAGGTTGGCCTGACCCACGGCAGCGGGATCTTCTATTACCTGTGGTCGATCACCTGGGGCGTCGGCTGGGTGCCGGCGCTGGCGGCGGCCGCCGGCGCGCTCGCGCTGCTGGTCCGCCGCGAGTGGTGGACCTTCGCCGCGTTCGTGCCGGCGGCGATCGGCTTCCTCGTCTTCATGGGCCTGCAGGGACGCTACTTCGGCCGCTGGGTGATGCCGATCGTGCCGGTCGTCTGCCTGTTCGGCGCCTACGCGGCGGTCGCGGGCGCGGAGCTCGCGGCGCACGGGCGCCCGCGCGTCTGCGGCGCGCTCGTCGCGGTGGGCGCCGCTGCGCTCTGCGGCCAGGGACTCGTGTACAGCGTCCATTCGGGCATCGTCAACTCGCGTGCCGACACGCGCACGCTGGCGCGGGCATGGCTGGTCGCGCACGTGCGGGCCGGTACGCGGATCGTCGTCGAGCCGATCGTCTCCAATGGCGGTCAGCCACCCGACAACTGGACCTCGCGCTGGATCGCCTTCACCGATCTCGTCACCCATCGTGGCCCGCACGGCGTCCTCTACGTGCTCGCCGGCAGGAAGGTGAAGCTCGAGGATTACGAGGAAACGCTCTCCCCGGCGCTCGTGAGCCTCTACGAGCGCGACGACTACTGCGTGGTCGTGACCGGCTCGACCGAGCAGGGTCGCGCGCTGGCGGATCCCGCCGCTGTGCCCAGGGCGATCGCCTACTACGCCGATCTCGCCAGGCAGGGCACGCGGGCGTTCGTGGCCTCGCCGTACGGCAGGGGGGCGCCGGCCGTAGCGTTCAACTTCGACTGGTCGTTCGACTACTACCCGCTCGCCTACACGCGCCCCGGCCCGGTTGTGACGATCTGGCGGCTGCACGGCGGAGCGTGCGCGAGCCACAGGCACCACGCCGGCAAGCACCGGGCGAGGCGCCGGACCAAGCGGGGCCGCTCGAGCTGAACGCGGAATCGGCGGCGGGTGGACGCGCCGTATGCTTCAGTTGGGATGCAAACCTGCACGGAGACCGACCGGGCGCATCTGGCGCGCGCGATCGAGCTCGCCAGAAACGGTGTCGGCCGCGCCAACCCCAACCCGGTGGTGGGGGCTGTGATCGCGGTCGACGGCAGCGTGCTAGGGGAGGGCTGGCACGACGAGCTGGGCGGCCCGCACGCCGAGGTCAACGCGATCGGCGCATGTCGCGACGCCGACCTCGCGGCCGCCACGCTGTATGTCTCGCTCGAGCCGTGCTGCCACCACGGGGCAACGCCGCCCTGCACCGACGCGATCCTGGCCGCCGGCATCAGGCGCGTGGTCGTCGGCAGCGACGACCCCACGGAAAAGGCGTCCGGCCGCGGGCTCGGCATCCTGCGCGACGAGGGCGTCGAGGTCGTGATCGCCGACGGCGAGCTCGCCCACTCCGCGCGGCTGCTCAACCAGGCCTTCCGCAAGCACGCCCGCACCGGGCGGCCGTGGGTCCTGTTCAAGTCGGCGATGACGCTCGACGGCAAGGTCGCCACGCGCGACGGCGACTCGAAGTGGATCTCCGGCGTCGACAGCCGCGAGCTCGCGCACCACTGGCGGGCATCGGTCGACGCGGTCGCAATCGGGATCGGCACGGCACTGACGGATGACCCGCAGCTCACCGCGCGCGTCGAGAACGTCCATCGTCAGCCGCGGCGCGTCGTGTTCGACTCGCTGGCCCGGCTGCCGCTGTCCTCGCAGCTGGTCTGCCTGACCGCCGAGGTGCCGCTGATCGTCGTCGTCTCGCGCGCCGCGGCGCGCTCCGAGACCGACGCGCTGGAGGCGGCCGGGGCGGAGGTGATCGTGGCGACCGGCGAGAACGAGCCGGCGCGCGTGCGGGCGGCGCTCGATCAGCTCGGCTCGCTGGGGATCGCCTCGATCCTGCTGGAGGGCGGCCCGCACCTCGCGGGAGCGTTCCTCGACGCCGGCGAGATCGACGAGGTTCGCCTCTTCCTCGCGCCGATGCTGCTGGGCGGGCGCAGCGCGCGCGATCCGCTCGAGGGCGAGGGGGTCGAGCGAATCGCCGAGGCGATCAGCGCCCTGACGCTCGACTGCCAGCGCGTCGGCGAGGATCTGCTGATCTCCGCGCGGCTGCGGGAGTGGTGATGTTCACCGGCTTGGTCGAGGCTGTCGGCGAGGTCGTCGGTGTGGAGGCCGACGAGCGCGGCGCGGTGATCGAGATCGCCTCGGCGATCGCAGGCGAGCTCGAGCCCGGTGACTCGATCGCCGTGAGCGGCGCCTGCCTGACCGCGCGCGAGATCGACGGCGGGCACTTTCGCGCCGATGTCGTTGCCGAGACGCTGCGGCGCACGACGCTGGGCGAGCTGGCCGGCGGCTCGCGCGTCAACCTGGAGTTGCCGCTGCGCTTGAGCGACCGGCTCGGCGGTCACGTCGTGCTCGGCCACGTCGACGGCGTCGGTGAGGTTCGTGCACGCCACGATTCGGGCGAGATCGAGGTCGCGATCGACGAGCGGTTGTCGCGCTACGTGGTCGAGAAGGGATCGATCGCGTTCGACGGCGTCAGCCTGACCGTCGCGGCGGTCGACTCCTCGACCGTGACCGTCGCGCTGATCCCCGCCACCCGCGAGTCGACGACGCTCGGCGAGGCGGCCGTCGGAGCACGGCTGAACGTCGAGGTCGACATCATGGCGAAGCATCTCGAGCGGCTGGTGAGCCGGTGAGCGCGAAGCAGTCCAAGAGCCCGTTCTCGACGATCGAGGAGGCGATCGAGGAGATCCGCCGCGGCAAGATGGTCGTGGTCTGCGACGACGAGGACCGCGAGAACGAGGGCGACGTGGTGATGGCCGCACAGTTCGTCACGCCCGAGGCGATCAACTTCATGACCAAGCAGGCGCGCGGCTTCATCTGCCTCGCGCTGACGCCGGAACGCTGCACGGAGCTCGGGCTGGACCTGATGACGCCGAAGAACGAGTCGCGCATGCAGACCCCGTTCACGGTCACGATCGAAGCGCGTGAGGGTGTCACGACCGGCGTCTCCGCGCACGACCGGGCGCACACGATCCAGGTCGCGATCGACTCGCGCAGCGGTCCCGGCGACCTCGTGCAGCCGGGCCACGTCAACCCGTTGAAGGCGAAGTCCGGGGGTGTGCTCGAACGCACCGGGCACACGGAGGCGAGCATCGACCTGGCGCGCCTCGCCGGGCTCACGCCGGCGGGTGTGATCTGCGAGGTGATGAACGACGACGGCACGATGGCGCGCGTCCCCGACCTCGTCGAGTACTGCGCGCGGCACAAGCTGAAGATGATCACGATCAAGGACCTGATCGTGTACCGCCGCCGCCGCGACCGGCTCGTCGAACGCGTCGTCTCGACGCGTCTGCCGACGGCGTTCGGGGTCTTCGAGGCGGTCGGCTACCGCTCGTTCGTCGACGACAAGCACCATCTCGCGCTGGTCAAGGGCGACATCGCCGGCAAGCAGGACGTGCTCGTCAGGGTTCACTCGGAATGCCTGACGGGCGATGTCTTTCACTCCGAGCGCTGCGACTGCGGCGGTCAGCTGGCGTCGGCGCTGAACCGGATCGAGAAGGAGGGCGAGGGCGTGCTGCTCTACCTCGCCCAGGAGGGGCGGGGGATCGGTCTGCTCAACAAGCTGCGCGCCTACAAGCTCCAGGAGGAGGGGCTCGACACCGTCGAGGCGAACGAGCGCCTCGGGCTGCCGGCCGACCTGCGCGATTTCGGGATCGGCGCGCAGATCCTCGTCGACCTGGGTTTGACGTCGATTCGCATCCTCACCAACAACCCGAAGAAGATCCGCGCGCTGGAGGGCTACGGCCTCTCGGTCACCGATCAGATCCCGATCGAGGAGCCGCCGAACCCCGAGAACGTGGCCTACCTGCGCGCCAAGCGGGAGAAGCTCGGCCACACGCTCCACCATCAGGGGCTCGATCTCGACGCCGAGCTGCGCATGCGCGAGCGCGCGCCGCAGTCAAAGCTGCCCGGCGAGCGCTGATGGCCACCTACGCGCTGGTGGTCGCCCGCTTCTATGAGGACCTGGCGGAGCGCCTGCAGGCGGGTGCGCGGGCGGTGCTCGAGGAACACGGCTGCGCGGTCGAGACGATCGATGTGCCCGGTGCGTTCGAGCTCGCCGCGGCCGCCCAGTACGCCGCTGCCAGCGGGCGCTTCGACGGCGTCGTCTGTCTCGGCGCGGTGATCCGCGGTGAGACCGACCATTACGACCACGTCTGCGCCGCCGCCGCCCGCGGGATCCAGGACGTCGGGTTGAAGACGGGCGTGCCGTGCACGTTCGGGGTGCTCACGGTCGACAGCTACGAGCAGGCCCTGGCGCGCTCCGGCGGCGATCGCCGCGACAGCGGCGCGCACGCCGCGCGCGCGGCGCTCGCGCTCGCCGGGATTCGCGCGGCGCTCGCCAGCGGCTAGACTGCTCGGCGATATGGCCAAGGTCTGTCATTCATGTGCGAAGGGGCCGGCGTTCGGCAACAACCGCAGCCACTCGATGGTCGCGACGCGCCGGCGCTTCAACCCCAACCTGCAGAAGGTGCGCATCGTCGTGGGCGGCGCGCCCCGGCGCGTGTACGTCTGCACGCGGTGCCTCAAGGCCGGCAAGGTCACGAAGGCCAGATAGCCGGCGAGGGTCGTGCCGGACCCTAACCTGATCCGCTTTCGCGCCCTGGTCGCCGGGGCGCTCGCGCATCTGGAGTCGCGCCGCGAGGAGGTCAACGACCTCAACGTGTTCCCGGTCGCCGACGGCGACACCGGCGACAACATGGTGCTGACGATGCGGGCCGTGCTGGCCGAGCTCGACCGCCTCGCCGCGGGCGGCGATCGCACGATCGACGAGATCGGTCGTGACGAGATCGTCGAGAACGTCGCGCGCGCGGCGCTGCTCGGTGCGCGCGGCAACAGCGGTGTGATCCTCTCGCAGCTGATCCACGGCGCCGCCGAGGAGCTGTTCAGCCGGCCCGGCGAACTGATCGACCCGACGCTGATCGGCGCCGCGCTGGCGCGCGCCGCCGACCGTGCCTACGCTTCGGTGCGCGAGCCGGCCGAGGGCACGATCCTCACCGTCGTGCGCGAGATGGCGCATCGCGTGATGGTCGAGCTGGCGCACATGCCGGACACGCGCCTGGGCCCGGAGGTCACCTCCACCGAGCAGGACGACGCGATCGCCGGCCTGCTGGAGCGCGCCGTCGCCGCCGGCGAGGCCTCGGTGATGCGCACGCCCGACCTGCTCGCCGTGCTGCGCGACGCGGGCGTCGTCGATGCCGGCGGCTACGCGCTGGTCGTGATCTTCGCCGGGATCGTGGCGGCCCTGCGCGGCGACGAGCCGCCGGCGCTCGAGCACCACGCGCCGGCGCGTGTGACCCACCCTCAGCACCTCTCGTCCACCTACCGCTACTGCACCAACTTCGCCGTCACCGGCTCCGGCCTCGAGCCCAGCCGCTTCACCGAGGCGCTCGAGGCGCTCGGCGACTCCGTGCTCGTCGTCGGCGACGCGCGCACGCTGAAGATCCACGTCCACACCGATCAGCCCGAGCAGGCCATCGCGGTGCTGGCAGGCGCCGGTGAGGTCTCGCACCTCGACGTCGCCGACATGCACGCGCAGGTCGCGGCGCGCGCCCGCCAGCTCGCCGAGGGAGCGCGCTGCGGCGTCCTCGCGGTGGTCGCGAGCACCGGGATCGGGAACCTCTTCCAGAGCCTCGGCGCGCACGTGCTGGACGGCGGCCCGACGCTCAACCCGTCGACCTACGAGCTGCTCGCGGGGATCCACGCCGTGGCCGCCGAGGAGGTCGTCGTGCTCCCGAACAGCCCCAACGTGATCATGGCCGCCGAGCGCGCCGCCGAGCTGTCGGAGAAGCAGGTCGTGGTCGTGCCGTCGCGCAGCCAGCAGACCGCGCTCGCCGCGCTGGTGGCGCTCTCACCGGCGCTGGGGGCGGTCGAGAACGCGGCGGCGATCGCGTCGGCGCTGGCGCGCGTGCGCAGCGGCTCCGTGGCGCCGGCGGCTCGCGACGACGTGGAGGGGCGGTTCGCCGTCGGTGAGGCGGTGGGCTTCGTCGGCGAGTCGCTTGTGGCGTGGGGCGAACCGGAGGCGACGCTCGCGCATGTGCTGGCGAGCCTCGGCGACGGCAGCGAGCTGATCACCTGCATCGCCGGCGCGGGCGCGCCGCTCAGCGC
>CAZABN010000073.1:0-9879 GCA_964483345.1 uncultured Solirubrobacteraceae bacterium | reverse complement strand
GGTCTACGGAACCGAAGGTCGGGAGTTCGAATCTCTCCGGGCGCGCTAAAAAGCCAGTAAATCCGGGTGTCCGAGCACCCACAGGGCTAGGGCCAGCGACGCGATCTGGTACCTCGTCGAGCGCGGGGACGCGGGGAATGGCGAAGCTTGGGGCCGGCAGCGCCCACGTGCACACCTCGCCAGCCGGAGGGCGAGAGCCCGGAGGCCATCAATTGTCGGCTTGGCAACGTGCCCCTCCTCGGGCCTGAGGAGGCCTACGCCGGAGCCGCTCAGCGGCGCTTGACGGCAAAGCGGCTGGGCGGCCGTGGAAGTCCGAGGATGTGGCGGAACGTGGGTCCCTCGTACTCGCGGCGAAAGATTCCGCGCCGCTGAAGCTCGGGTACGACCAGCTGCGTGAAGCGCTCGAGGCCGCCGGGGAGGTAGGGCGGGCAGATGTTGAAGCCGTCCGCGGCGCCCGCCTCGAGCCACTCCTGCATCGAGTCCGCGACGCGCGCGCCGTCGCCGACGATCAGCCGATGGCCGCGGCCGCTCGCCAGCTGAAAGCGCGCGAGATCGCCGAGCGTCTGCACCGGCCGGCCGATGGCGGCCTCGGCCGCCGCGACATGGCTGGCAGCAGCGGATGGCAGCCGGTCGACCGCGGCCGCCGGGCCGAGCTCGGCGAGTGTCTGCGCCGTCGCGCCCACCGAGGCTTGGAGCGAGATCAGCGCGGCTTCGGCGTCGACGAACGCTCCGAGCCGGTCGTAGAGCTCCTGCGCTCCCGAGACCGTGTCTGCGACGATCGGCACGAGGCCGGGGAGCACGGCCGGCTCGGTGGCCGGGCGCCCGCACGCGGCCGCGCGCCCGCGCAGGTCGGTGCGAAAGGCGCGAGCGTCCTCGATCGTGGTCTGCGCGGTGAACACGACGTCGGCCAGCCTGGCGCCCAGCTGTCGCGCTCGCTCGGAGGTCCCGGCCTGCACGAGCGGCGGGTGGCCCTGGGGCGGCCGCGCGACGTTGAGCGGACCGGCCACCGAGAAGTGAGGCCCGACGTGGTCGAGGCGATGGACCTTGGTCGGATCGAGGAACGCTCCCGAGCGGGCGTCGCGCAGCAGCGCATCGTCCTCCCAGGAATCCCACAGATCGCGCACCACGGCAACGAACTCCTCGGCCTGGTCGTAGCGGCGGTCGGTATCCCAGTGGTCCGCGCGACCGAAGTTGAACGCCGCCAGCGGATCGGCGCCGGTGACGACGTTCCAAGCGATCCGGCCGTGGCTGAGATGGTCGAGTGACGCGAGCATGCGTGCCACGTTGTAGGGCTCGGCATAGGTCGTGTTGGCGGTCACGACCAGGCCGACGTCACGCGTCGCTGCAGCAATCGCGCCCATCATCGTGAACGGCTCGAGGCGGACGACCTGCGACGGGTAGAGGCGCGCCATGTCCGGGTCGGTGGCGAGGCCGTCGCCGAGGAAGAAAAAGTCGAACTTCGCGCGCTCGACGGTGCGCGCGAGCTCGATCAGGAATGTCAGATCGAACGCGCCGTCGGTCCGTGCCTCCGGCAGGCGCCAGCCCGCCGGGTGGTAGCCGGTGGCGAACAGGAACAGGCCGATCCGCAGCGTTCGTGCCGGCTCGCTCACGACGGCTGCCGCTGCCATCCTTCCAACGCGGCTGCCAGCGCCGCGTCGGCGTCGGTGGCGATGCCCTGGGAGCGTAGTCCGAGGGCGAGCCCGGCGAGCGCTCCGAGCACGGGCTCCAAGCGCGCCGACTCGCCGGTGTGGGAGATCCGCAGCGCGCGCGTGGCCAGCGGGCCGGGGGCCAGTTCGAGCGGGGCCTGCGGAACGGCGCTCAGGGCGCCGCCCAGGAGCTCGCCGGGCTCCACGCCGCCGGGGCTGGCGACGATCGTTGCGATCGCTGCCGCGCCGGCGTCGTCGGCGATCCACGGACCTACGCCCATCGCTCGCAGCCCGCCGCGCACCGCGTCGCGCGCGCGCGAGTGACGTCGGATCGTCGCGTCCAGGCCCTCCTGCTCGGTCCGCTCCAGCGTGTCGGCGAGGGCGCGCGTCTCGAGTTGGTGCAGGAGGACCGGGAGCTGGCGCCGTCCGGTGCGAAGCCAACGCGTGCGCCAGTCAAGCAGCGAGAGGATCGAGTCGCGCGGTGCCGTTGGATTGAGCTCGAGCGCCTCCCAGGCGCGGTCGCTCAGCACGACGGCGCAGACACCGGCCGGCCCGCCGAGCGCCTTCTGAGCGCTGACAACGGTGATGTCGAGGTCCCACGCATCGATCTGCAACGGCTCGGCTCCGATCGAGGCAACCGCATCGACGATCGTGAGCGCTCCCGCGGCGCGCGCGCTGGCGGCGATCTCGGCGAGCGGGTTCAGGGCGCCGGTGGCGGCCTCCGCGTGCACGACGCTGACGACGTCGACGTCGGCGCGCTCGAGCGCGCTCGCCACCTCGTCCGCGTGCGCCGCCCGCTCGAAGCCGACCTCGAGCCTTTCGACCGTGCCGCCGGCCGCGCCGAGCCAGCGGCCGATGGCCTCGCCGTAGGGACTCGTGACCACGTTCACGGAATGCGCCGTGGGTGCACCCACGCCCCGCGCCATCGCCTCCAGAGCGAGAATCGACTCGCCCTGCAGGAGGAGGACGTCGCGATCGGTCTGGAGCAGGGTGCCCAGACGGTCCTCGATTGAGGCGTACTCCGCGGCATCGACCCGGACCTGCTTTGCCGGGGAACTCATCGTGTCCGTCCTCCTCTGTGCTCGTGGCTGAAGTGGCATGCGGCGACGCGCTCGGGGTGGCCCTCCACGGGCACCAGCGCCGGCGCGTCGCGGCGGCAGATGTCCTCCACGCGGGGACAGCGATCGTGGAAGGAGCAACCGGACGGTCGCACCCCCGCCGCCGGCGCCTCCTCGCGCAGCCGCGGTCCCGCGACCGCGTCCGGCTGCAGCCGCGGTGCGGCATCGAGCAGCGCGCGGGTGTACGGGTGCCGCGGGTCGCTGAAGACCTCGCCTCGCGGTCCGGCCTCGACGACGCGGCCGAGGTACATCACGGCAACGCGGTCGCAGATTGCGGCGACGACCGCCAGGTTGTGGGAGATCAGCAGCAGACCGAGCCCAAGATCATTTCGCAGCCTCTCGAACAGTCCGAGGATGGACGCGCCGACCGACACATCCAGCGCCGACATCGGTTCGTCGGCGACGATCATGCGCGGCTCGACGGCGATCGCGCGTGCGATCGCGATTCGCTGTCGCTGGCCGCCGGAGAACGCCGCCGGGCGGCGGTCGAGGGCCGCCGCCGGGAGACCCACCATCTCCATCAACTCGACGCAGCGCCGCTCGCGCTGCGCATCGTCGGCGGCGAGCTCGTGGACCTTGAGCAGCTCGGCGAGCACGCTGCGCACAGTCCGCCGCGGGTTCAGCGATGCGAAGGGATCCTGGAAGACGAGCTGGATCGTGCGCCGCTGGGCACGCGAGCGCCGCGCCAAGGTCGCGCCGTCGAGCTCGATCTCGCCCTTCTGGGGTTTGACCAGGCCGGCGATCGCGCGTGCGACGGTCGTCTTGCCACACCCCGACTCGCCGACCAGGCCGAGCGCTTCACCGCTTCGAAGCGACAGCGTGACCCCGTCGACTGCCTGGATCTGCCCGCCGCCCGCGGCGGCATACGCGACGTGAAGGTCGCGCACGACGAGCGTCGCGCTCGCCGGTTGACCCGTCGCGCTCATGGTGCGGGGACCAGCTCGGAGTGCAGGCAGGCGACGGAGCGATCGTCGACGCCGATCGCGCTGAGCTCCACCGGTCCCTGCACGCAGGCGTCGTCAGCGAAGTCGCAGCGGGGGTGAAACGGGCATCCCGCCGGGCGCGCCGACGGATCCGGCAGCTCGCCGCGGATCGCGCGCGGCAGGCGTCCGACCGCCTCGGCGTCGACGACGGCCTGACGCAGGCCGAGCGTGTAGGGGTGTCGCGGGCGCCTGAGCACCTCGAGCGTCGGCCCGGTCTCGACGAAGCGCCCCGCGTACATCACCGCCACCCGCTCGCAGATGCTGCTCACGACCGCCAGGTCGTGGCTCACGAACACGAGCGCCAGCCGCAGCTGGACGCGCAGGTTGTTGAGCAGATCGAGCACCTGCGCCTGCACCGTGACGTCGAGCGCGGTGGTCGGCTCGTCGCAGAGCAGAACCTGCGGCTCCGAGGCGAGCGCCATTGCGATCATCACGCGCTGGCGCATGCCACCGGAGAGCTGGTGCGGGTAGTCGTGCGCGCGCCGCTGCGGTTCGCGGATGCCGACCAGGCCGAGCAGGTCGACGGCACGAGTCCATGCTGCCCTGCGCGGGAGGCCGCGCACGCGGCGGGCGATCTCAGCGACCTGGGCACCGGCGGAATGCACCGGATCGAGCGAGCTCAGGGGATCCTGGAAGACCATCGACATGTGACCTCGGCGCGTGGCGCGGACGCGGCGGCCACGCAGCGGCAGCTCCTCGCCGGAGAGCAGCACCGTGCCCGAGTCGATCGCGATCGGGTCGGGCGTCAGCGCCATGATCGCCCGCAGCGTCAGGCTCTTGCCACAGCCGGACTCGCCGACGATGCCGACCGATTGCCCGGCGTCGACGCTGAAGGACACGCCGTCGACAACACGCCAGCGCCGGTGGTGATCTCCTGCCGACACCACCAGGTCGCGCACCTCCAGCGCCGGCGGCGTCACTGTGGCCGGAGGAGGTCGGCGAGCCCGTCGCCGACCAGTGAGAGGCTGAGACCGGTGAGCACCACCGCGATCCCGGGCAGCGTCGCGAGCGCCCAGTGCGTGGTCAGGAACTGCTGCCCGTCGTTGACCATGGTGCCCCAGTCCGGAGTCGGCGGCTGGACACCGAGCCCGAGATAGCCGAGCGTGACGACGGCGACGATCACGAGCACGATGTCGCTCATGATGTAGACGATCGCCTGGCTGATCGTGTTCGGGAGAACGTGGCCGACCAGTATCCGCAGGTCTCCGAGCCCGCCGACCTTGGCGGCGGCGACGTACTCGGACTCGCGCACGACGAGCGTGCCGGCGCGCACGGTGCGTGCGTAGACGACCCAGTCGGCGACCGCGAAGGCGATGTAGATCCCTCGCGTTCCCTCACCGACGACGAACACCAGGCCGATCACCAGGACGTAGAAGGGAAACGCGATCACGACGTCGACGATCCGCATCACGACGCTGTCCAGCCAGCCGCCGTAGTAGCCGCTCAGCGTGCCGACCGCGGTGCCGAAGCAGAACGGGAAGATCACGGCGAGGGCGCCGACGCGCAGGTCCGTGCGACCGGCCCAGAGCAGACGCGAAAGCTCGTCGCGCCCCAGCTCATCGGTGCCGAGCGGGTGCGCCCAGGAGGGCCCCGCCAGGATGTGGAAGAGATCCTCGTGGTCGGGGGAGTAGTGGCTGATGAGCGGAGCGAGGATCACGGCCGCGACCAGCAGGCCGAGCAGCGTCAGGCCCGCGAGCAGCGAGGGGTATCGGCGAATCGCACGCCAGCGGACCGCGACCCTGCGGCTGCGCGGGGTCGGCGCGACGGCCGCGGTGCTCATCGCAGGCGAACCCGCGGGTCAAGGCGAGCCGCGGCAAGATCGGTCGCGAGGTTGATCGCGACGACGCTGACGGCGAGCACCAATGTGATCGCCTGGACCATCGGAAAGTCGCGACTGCTGATCGAGGAGACCAGCAGTGAGCCGAGGCCGTTGAGTGCGAACACGTTCTCGACGATCACGGTGCTGCCGATCAGGAAGGCGATGTTGAGCCCCAGCAGGGTGAGCGTGGGGATCAGCGCGTTGCGTGCCACGTGCCAGACGAGCACCCGCAGCTCGCCGAGGCCGCTGGCGCGTTCGGCGGCGACGAAGTCTGCGCCGAGAACGTCCAGCATGCCGACCCGCAGACTGCGCACGAGCAAGGGCACGATCGCGAGCGCCGCCGTCAGGCTCGGCAGCAAGAGGGCCTCCAGCCCGCCGAGGAAACCGGATCCGACACCGCCGACGGGCAGCAGTCGCAGGCGCAGCGCGAAGACCTCGATCAGCACGATGCCGAGCCAGAACGACGGCATGCCGAGCCCGACGACCGAGACGGCGCGCGCCGCGTGGTCGGCCACGCGGTCGCGGTGGGAGGCCGCGATCGCCGCCAGGGGCAGGGTGATGGTCACCGCGAAGACGGTCGCGAGCGCGACCAGCGCCGCGGTCTCGCCGATTCGCTGGGCGATGAGCGTGGTCACGGGGAGGTCATAGACGAAGGAATCCCCGAGCTTCAGCGTCACGAGATCCCCGATGTAGCGCACGAACTGGCTGCCGAGCGAGCTGTCGAGTCCCCATCGGTGGCGCAGCGCGGCGATCGCCTGCGCGCTGGCGTGCAGGCCGAGGACCTGGCGCGCAGGATCGCCGGGAATCGCGTGGAGCAGCAGGAACGTCGCAGCGGCGACGCCGATCACCACGATCAGCGCCGCCGCGATGCGTCGGACGGTGTAGCTGCCGGCGAGCGTCAGCTCAGCCAAACATTCTCGAGCCGGTACGCGCCGCCTGGATTGACGGCGAAGCCGTGGACCTTCGCGCCGGTCGCGTAGATGTACGGCGGGTAGTCGAGCGGCACGTACGGCGCGTCGGCCGAGACGATCGCCTGGATCTGCGCGTACAGGTCGGCCCGCTTGGCGCTGTCGAACTCCTTCTGCGCCTCGTGGACCAGCGCGATCGCGGCCGGGTTGTTGTAGCTGGACCAGTACGACTTCACACCGCTGCCCTTGTAGTCCACCTCGAACGACGCCATCTCGTCGGGATCGCTGATGTCGTTGATCGCGTAGTCGATGAACATGTCGTAGTTGTAGGCCTGGAAGGTCGACTCGAAAGCGGCGTGGTCGAGCGAGTCGATCGTGACCTTGATGTTCAGGGGCGCGAGCGACTGCTGGATGATCTGCGCGAACTCGGACCACTTCTCCACGCCGCCGGAGATCAGCAGCTTCGTCGCGAAGCCGTTCGGGTACTTCGACTGCGCGAGCTCCGCCTTGGCGGCGGCCAGGCTGTAGCTCAGCACGGGCGTGTTGGGGTCGTAGTACTGAAGGCTCGGGGGAAAGAACGATCCTCCGGGCTTGGCGGTGCCGAAGCTGGTTGCCGAAACGAGCGCCTCACGATTGATCGCGTGCGTGATCGCGCGGCGCACGTGGCGATCCGCGAAGTACGGGAGCGCCTCGTTGAGCACGAGCAGATCGACCTCCCACGCCGGGAACAGCTCGACCGTGACACCGGAAACGCCTTTGAGCGACGCGACGTTGGCGGGCGGCACGGCGTCGATGATGTCCGCCGCCCCGCTCTGGATCTGCAGCACGCGCTGGTTGTCGTCGGCCACGTAGTTGAACTGGACACGGTCAACGTAGGGCTTCCCCGGCTGCCAGTAATGCGGGTTGGGCAGCAGCGTCAGGTTGCTGTCAGGCGTGAAGCCGTCGAGCACGAACGGCCCGGTCCCCACCGGCTTGGCGAAGAAGGCCTTCTCGCTGCGTCCGCCAAAGTTCGCCGGAATGATCGCGTTCGCGAACACCGAGATGTCCGACAGGAACGGGGCCCACGGCTCGGCCAGCTTGATCACGACCTGGTTGCTGCCGCTCGCCTTGACCGTCTTGATGGCCGAGTCGAGGAAGCCCAGCGGCCCGTCGACATTGGCGGCTTCGCGCTTGAGCGAGAAGACCACGTCGGCCGCGTCGAGCGCGCTACCGTCAGAGAACTTCACTCCGGGCCGCAGGTTGAACGTCCAGGTGAGATGGTCGCTGCTCTGCGTGTAGCTCTCGGCCAGCCACGGCGTGAGCTCTCCGGCAGGGCTCGTGATGAACAGGGGCTCGAAGATCTTGTCGAGCGTGTAGACGTCGCCGGCGATGATCGAATTCGCGGGGTCGAGCTGGGTGGGGGCGACGCTGCGGGCGAACGTCAGCGTGCCGCCCTTGGTGATCGCTGTGCTCGCTCGGGCCACGGCGGCTCGCGCCGGAGCACTGCCGAGCAGCGGCCCGGCGGCGAGGAATGCCGAGCCCAGCGCGCCCTGGCGCAGCAGCCGCCTGCGGGTCAACCTGTGGTCTGGCTCGATGCTCATCTGTCTTGTCTCCTACGCGGTCGGGGGTGGTGGTCAAGGCGACGGCTCGCGTCGAGGGCGGCATACTACACAAAGCCGACTGGTTTTGTGAGGTATAGGATCTCGCTCGCGAACCACCGAGTCCGGGATGCGGCTGGCGAGGCTCGGAGTCGCGCAACGCGGCGCGGCTAGGCCGCGCGAGCGGTCGTCGCCGTGAGGCGGGAGACGATCGTGTCCGCTAGCGCCTGGGCCTGCTCGCGGATCTCGGGGATCGCCGTGGTCTCGTAGAGCTCGCCGATGCGCGGGGGGCCGAGTGTGAAGAGCCGAACGCTTCGAACACCGTCACGCGATCTGAATGCCCCGTCCTCGGCGGTGTCGAAGCCGACTCCGACGGGGTGCGCGCGCACCAGGCCATCCGCGAGCAGCTGCTGGACGAGGCGGTCGCCGTTGGTCCGCGGATCGAGCGACGGCCCGGTGCAGTTGATGGCGATCGCCGCCTGCCGACGCGCGGCGCCCGACACGCTTGCCTCAACGGCTCGCGGGCCCGCGGGCGTCAGCTCAACCGAACCGCTGCGCACCTTGAGCGACCCGTCTCCGATCAGCTGCGCGAGCGCCGCGGCAACCTGCGGGGGCATGCGATGGCGGTGCACGCACCAGGCCCGGTGGCGCGTGTCCAGGAAGTCCGCGCGCTCCTCGGTGCTCAGACGCCGCCAGAGTGTCTGCGTGCGCGGCCGCAGCTCGTCGACGAGTTGGTGCCAGTGCCTGCTCCCAGCCGCGGACTGGGCGAGGATCGCATCGACGAGCTCCGCGAACGATTCGTCCGGGTCGCCGGCGTGATCGCCCACCTGCGGTTCGATGCGTCCCGCACTGTGCGCGCGCGGCAGCAGCCCGCTGCGCGAGACGGCCAGCAGCTGCGCCCGAGGATGGCGACTCGCCAGCTCGATCGCCACGTCGACCATCGTCAGCCCGGTGCCGATCAGGACAACCAGTCCGCCCCCCGGGGCGAGGCGCTCGAGCGCCCCCTGCGCCCACGGATCGTTGACATACGCCGCGTGGCCGAGCAGCTCGTCAGCGCCGGTCGGCGGCAGCGGTGCCTGGTTTCCGAGGGCGAGTACCGCCGCGTCGGCATCGAGGGTCACGCCATCCTGCAGCCGGAGCCGCAGGCCGCGCGCCTGCAGATCGATGCCCGCCACGTTCGCCGTGACGCGAGCGAGTTCGACGTCGGGCGCCGCCGCACGCCGCGCGGTCGCGACGACGTCGTCGAGGTACTGTCGGAATTCCGAGCGAGCCGCGTAGGCGCCGGGATCACGATCGCCGCTCTCGTGTGCGCGCCAGCTGACGAAGTCGGTGCTCCGGTCAGGAAACGCGGACATGCGCGCGGCGGTCACGTTCAGACGGTGGTCCGGATTGTTCGTCGAGTAGGCAACGCCGCCGCTTCCCGCGTTTCGATCGATGAGCACGGCGCGCACGGCGGTCGCGCGGGCGGAGGCGGCACGGAGCAGATGCGCGGCGGTGAGCATGCCGCTCGCCCCGGCTCCGACGATCGCCACCGTGGGCCGGCGTGAGGCTTCGGAAGCCTCGGTCAACATCGAAGACCCGGCGGTGCCGGCGGCAGGCGTGGGTCGCTCGGCGTCATCGCGGCAACGTCGAGCTCGAGCCGTGAGCCCCGATGCGCCCAGTTGCCTGGTAAGGCACCCAAAATCATGAACAATCTATCGCGCCGGTGCCCGGCACGACGCCGCCCGGCGCGACGCTGCGCGGCGCTGCGGCGACCGGCGCGTGGCTCGCCACCCGTGAAATAAGGGAAAAGCCCTGAAAATGGCCAACTACGGAACCGAAGGTCGGG
>CAZABN010000072.1:0-9956 GCA_964483345.1 uncultured Solirubrobacteraceae bacterium | reverse complement strand
GAGAGGTGGCAGTAGCCGCCGATCCGCGCCGCCTTGTACTGGCGCTCGGCCTCCGTCTCGAAGACCCTGATCAGCAGCATCTGCTCGTAGAGGCCACGCAGCGTGGCCGTCGCGATCGACATCAGCCGCGCTCCGTGTCCTCGAAGTACTCGGGGTGCTGGGCGCGGATCGCCGGCAGCGCCGAGAGGACCATCCGCAGATGGTGGCGCAGCGTCGCCTCCGCGGCGTCGGGGTCGTGACGGTCGAGCGCGTCGAGCACCAGGCGGTGCTCGGCGACCATCTCGTCGAGATAGTTGGGCTGCGGCAGGCTGAGGCGGCGCACGCGGTTGAGGTGTCCCTTGACGCGTTGCGCGACCTCCCAGGCGACGGCGCGCCCGGCCAGCTCGCAGAGCGCGGCGTGAAACTCGTCGTCGAGCACCGCGAAGCGCTCGTAGTCACCCTGCCCGACGACCTCTGCCTGACGGCGCACGAGACCGGCGAGCGCGGCGAGATCGCCGGGCTGCGCGCGGGTCGCCGCGAGGCGCACGGCGGCGCACTCCAGCGACTCGCGGATGAACTGGGCGTCCTCGACCGCGGCGGTGCTGATCCTCGTGACGAAGGTCCCCAGCTGCGGCACGATCTGGACGAAGCGGTCGTCACGCAGGCGGATCAGCGCCTCGCGGATCGGCGTGCGGCTGACGGCGAGGCGTTCGGCCAGCTCGTTCTCCGACAGTCGCTGGCCCGGCTCGAGCTCGGTCGAGATGATCGCGTCGCGGAGCGCCCGGTAGGCCTGGCGGCTCGCCGGTCCGGCGGCGGAGCTGGCGCGCAGACGGTCGATGCGCATGTCGCGCGGCCGCTCGATGCCCACGTCGGTCACCTCTGCATACTTACATACCAGTGCCGTGGAAGGCAAGGCCCGCAGCGGGTTTTTCGTCGGAGCGGCGCGGCGGTCGCCCTCGGCATTGGCGCGCGCGGTCAGGCGGCCGCCGCGGCGGCCTGGCGGGTGATCGGGCGCTTGCCCCAGTGGGCGTGCTCGGCGTATTCGATCAGCCTCGCGAAGTAGTCGCGCAGGCGCGGCGCAACGATCCCGAGCGGCCCGAGCAGCTCGCGCGCGCGGGCATCGTCGAGCGTCGCGCCGATCCCGAAGTACGGGACGTAGAGATCGGCATCGGCGAGGCGCGAGGCGGGGTCGGCGACGATTCGCGGCGGCTCGCGGCCGAACTGCCGGCAGGCCAGGTCGATCAGCTCCGCGTTGGTCGGCGCGGCGCCGGCGGCGACGAGCGCGACGGTGCCGCCAATGCTCGCGTCGGCGAGCATCGCCATCAGGCCGTCGGCGACGTAGTCGACCGGGACGATGTCGGCGACGCCGTCGGGGTCGATCGCCACCTCGTCCATCAGCCCGCGCGAGAAGGCGCGCATCGGCCAGTAGATCACGTTGAAGGCCGAGGTCCAGCCGCTGTGGCTGTCGCCGACGATGATCGAGGGACGCGCGATCGCCAGCGGCAGCCCGTCGCCGGCCTCGCTGATCGCCTTCTCCGCCTCGAACTTCGACTGCTCGTAGGTGTTGCGGAATCCCTGGCCGAGATCGAGGTCGGTCTCTCTGAAGAGCCCGTGGAAGCGCCCGGCGACGTATGCCGTCGACACGTGCAGGTGCCGCCGCAGCCGCCCGCCGGCGGCGATCGCGCGGCTCAGCTCGATCATCCGCAGCGCCCCCGCGGTGTTCACGGTGCGTGCCTGCTCGAGCGAGTTGTCGAAGGAGATCGAGGCGGCACAGTGCACGACGGCCGTGACGTCCGAGATCAGCGCCTCGCGGTCCGACTTCGCGAGCCCCAGATCCTCGGCCGCGACGTCGCCGGGGATCGCCCGCACGCGCTGCAGCGACGCCGGCGGCTCGTCGTAGAGGCGCTCGATCACGCTCGCCAGCCGTTCGCTCGCCGCCGGCGCCGACGGCGCCCGGATCAGGCAGACGACGTCGCCGTCGTCCTGTTCGAGCAGCCGGGCGAGCATCTCCATCCCGAGGAAACCGGTGGCGCCGGTGAGCAGCACGGTGTCGCTCACGGCGCCACCGCGCCGATCGCGTGAAAGCCGCCGTCGACGTGCAGGATCTCACCGGTGATCGCACGCGCATGGTCGCTCAGCAGGAAGCAGACGGCGGCGGCGACCGGTGCCGCGTCGCGCGTGTCCCAGCCGAGCGGGGCGCCGCTGCGCCACAGCGACGCGAGCTGGTCGAAGCCGGGGATCCCGCCGGCGGCGATCGTCTCGATCGGCCCGGCCGAGACCAGGTTCACGCGCACGCCGCGGGGTCCGAGGTCGCGCGCGAGGTAGCGCGAGACGCCCTCGAGCGCGGCCTTCGCGACGCCCATCCAGTCATACACCGGCCAGGCCACGCTGGCATCGAAGTCGAGCCCGACGATCGCGCCACCGTGCTCGCCGGCCTCGAGCAGCGGCGCGAGCGCGGCGGCCAGCGCCTTCAGCGAGAAGGCGCTGGTCTCGAACGCGGTGATCGCGCTGCTCGCCGGCGTGTCGAGGAAGCCGCCGCCGAGCGCGTCCGGCGGGGCGAAGGCGATCGCGTGCAGCACGCCGTCCAGCTCGCCGCCCCAGCGCGAGCCCAGCTCCGCCGCGACCCGCGCGAGATCCTCGGGCGAGTTGACGTCGAGCTCCAGCACGTCCGGCGGATCGGGCAGGCGCTTGGCGGCGCGCTCCGTCAGCCCCATCCCGCGGCCGAAGCCGCTCAGCACGATCTCGGCCCCGCTCTCCTGCGCCTGCCGGGCGACCTCGAAGGCGATCGAGCCGCGCGTCAGCACACCCGTGATCAGCAGCCGCTTGCCGCTCAGCATGCTCACAGGGGGATGTTCCCCGCCGGCCAGCGCCGCAGCGAAGCGGAGTCGAGCGCCGCCAGCGCGGCGGCCACCCGCGCGCGCGTCTCGCTGGGCGCGATCACCTCGTCGACGTGGCCGTCGGCGGTCGCCGCGCCGGGATGCAGATGCTCGTCCGCGTAGCGGGAGGCGAGCGCGTCGCGCGCCGCGATCGGGTCGGCCGCGGCCTCGATCTCGCGGCGGTGAATGATCTCGACGGCCTGCGATGCGCCCATCACGCCGAGCTGCGCCGAGGGCCAGGCGAAGACGAAGTCCGCTCCGAGGTCCTTGCTGTTCATCGCGATGAAGGCACCGCCGAAGGCCTTGCGCAGGATCACCGTCACGCGCGGGACCGTGCATTCGGAGAAGGCGTAGACGAGCTTCGCGCCCTGGCGGATCACGCCGAGCTTCTCCTGCTTGGTGCCGGGGAGGAAGCCGGGCGTGTCGACGAGCACGACCAGCGGGATGTTGAACAGGTTGCAGGTCCGCACGAAGCGGGCGGCCTTCTGCGAGGCGTCGACGTCGAGCACGCCGCCGAGGTAGTGCGGCTGGTTGGCGACGATCCCGACCGAGCGCCCGTCGAGGCGCCCGAACGCGCAGACCACGTTGCGCGCCCAGCGCGGCGAGATCTCGAGCATCCGGCCGCCGTCGAGCAGCGCCCGCGCGACCTCGCGCACGTCGTAGACCTTGCGATCCTCGCGCGGAACGACGCTGTCGGGCTGCTGACCCGGCGGATCGACCGCCGGCCAGCGCAGCGGGCGCTCCTCGCAGTTCTGGGGCAGGTAGTCGAGCAGGTCGCGCGCAAGCAGCGCCGCGTCCACGTCGGTCGGTGCGACGAGCTGGCAGACGCCGTTGCGCTCGTGCACGCGGTGGCCGCCGAGCGCGGCCTGGTCGACATCCTCGCCGGTGACCTTCGCGACGACGCCCGGACCGGTCAGGAACATGCTGGCGCTCTCGGTCATGATCACGAAGTCGGTCAGCGCGGGCGCGTAGGAGCCGCCGCCCGCCGAGGGACCGCAGATCACCGAGATCTGCGGCACGTACCCGGACAGCGCGACGTGCTTGCGGAAGATCCGCGCGTAGCCGCTGAGCGCCGCGAGCCCCTCCTGCATGCGTGCCCCGGCGGACTCGACGAAGCCGATCACCGGCACGCGCGAGCGCTCCGCCAGCTCGAGCACGGCGACGACGGTGTCGGCGTGGGCCTCCCCCAGCGAGCCGCCGGCGAACGACGCGTCCTGCGCGAAGACGGCGACGACCCGCCCGTCGACGCGCCCGCTGGCGCCGAGCACACCGTCGCCGGGTCGCGCCTTCTCTCCCATGCGCCGCGAGAGCACCTCGGTGCGCAGCAGATCCAGCGAGCCCGGGTCGCAGAGCACCTCGAGGCGCTCCATCGGGGTCAGTCGCTCATCGGGTCGTGGGACGAGTGCAAGCGTCATGTTGCCTCCAGGCACAGCACGGCGTTGTGGCCGCCGAAGCCGAATGAATTGGAGATCGCGATCGGCCGCCGCCCGTCAGCGAGGTCGAGCGGTCGCGCGCGGTCGGGCACGTAGTCGAGGTCGAGATCCGGATCGCGCTCGGCCCAGCCGAGCGTGGGCGGAATCAGCCTGGCGCGTAGTGCGAGGATAGTCGCAATCGCCTCCACGGCCCCGCCGGCGCCGAGCAGGTGACCGATCGCGGACTTGGTGGAGGAGACCGGGATCGTCCGCGCGTGCTCGCCGAGCGCGGCCTTCAGCGCGATCGTCTCGGCGCGGTCGTTGAGCGGCGTCGAGGTGCCGTGCGCGTTGACGTAGACGATCTCGCTCGGCTGCACCGAGGCGTCCTCGAGCGCCCGCGCGATCGCGGCGGCGGCGCCCTCGCCGGTCGGGTGCGGCGCGGTCACGTGATGGGCGTCGGCGGTCGCCCCGTAGCCGCGCGCGACGGCCAGGATCCGCGCGCCCCGCGCGCGCGCGGCGTCGCCGTCCTCGAGCACCAGCACGCCGGCCCCCTCGCCCATCACGAAGCCGTCGCGCCGCGCGTCGAAGGGACGCGAGATGCCGATCGTCGAGAGCGCGTCGAGCGCGCCGAAGGCGGCGCGAGAGAGCGGCGTCAGCGCGGCCTCGGCGCCGCCGGTCACGACGGCGACCGCGTCGCCGTGGCGGATCGCGCGGATCGCGGTCCCGATCGCGTCGGCCCCGGATGAGCAGGCCGAGACGGTGCCGAACGCCGGCCCGCGCAGGCCGTGACGCATGCTGACCGCGGCGGCCGCGGCGTTGCCCATCATCAGCGGCACCGCGAGCGGCGACACGTGCTTGGGCCCGTTGTCGAACATCGCGCGATCGTTGAGCTCGATCGTGCCGATGCCGCCGATCCCGGTGCCGATGATCGAGCCGATCCGTCCCGCGTCGTAGGGCAGCCCCTCGCCCCAGCCGGCGTCCTCGAGCGCCTCGATCGAGGCGACCAGTGCGAGCTGGGTGAAGCGGTCGGCGCGCCGGGCGTCCTTGACCGAGAGGTGTTCGGTCGCGACGAACTCGCGGCAGCGACCCTCGCCATCCTCGATCCCGCAGATCCCGGCCGCCCAGCGCTCATGCAGCGCCGTGGCACCGATGCCGAGCGGCGTGACCGCGCCGATCCCGGTGACGACGACGTCGTTCATGCCCGTTCAGCTGCGTTCGGCGACGATGTCGATCGCGTCGCCGACGGTCGTGATCTCAGCCACGTCGCCGCTGGTCAGCTCGACGCCGAAGTGCTCCTCGATGATCTGCGAGAGCTCCGCGAGGTCGAGCGAGTCGATGTCGAGCGCCGTCAGCTCCGCGTCGCGGTTGATGTCCTCGGCGTTCGCGCCGAAGCTGATCAGCGAGTCGGTGATCACCTTCTCGATCTGGGCGCTCTTGTCTTCTGCCATGGGTGTCCTTTCGTTGAAGGTCAGGCGGACAGGCCGCCATCGACGTACACGGTGCTGCCGGTGATGTATGACGCGCGATCGGACGCCAGGAACGCGACCGCCGCGGCAACCTCCTCGGGCGTGCCGGCGCGCTGGGCCGGAACCCTGTCACGAAACGCCTGCGGAATGCCCTCGGTCATGTCGGTCGCGATCAGCCCGGGCGCCACGGCGTTGATCGTGACCCCCCGCCGCGCGACCTCGACCGCGGCGGTCTTGGTGAACGCGATCACCGCGGCCTTCGAGGCGGCGTAGTTCGCCTGGCCGGCGTTCGCGCGCGGACCGACGACCGAGGCGATGTTGATCACGCGGCCGAAGCGGGCGCGGATCATCGCGCGCAGCGCCGCGCGCGTCAGCCGGTAGGTCGCGCCGAGGTTGGTGTCGAGCACGATCCGCCAGTCCTCGTCGCTGAGCGAAAGCGCGAGGCCGTCGGCGCGCACGCCGGCGTTGTTGACGAGCGCCAGCACGGGCCCCCCGAGCGCCTGCTGCGCAGCTTCGAGCAGGACCGCCGCGGTCTGCGGATCCGCGACATCTCCTTCTATGGCGGCGGCACGGCCGCCGCTGGACTCGATCGCGGCGACGAGCTCGGCGGCCGCGTTCGCGCCGGTCAGGTAGTTGACCGCCACGGGCCAGCCGTCGGCGGCGAGTGCCCGCGCGATCGCGGCGCCGATCCCGCGCGAGCCGCCCGTGACGAGCGCGCACCCCTCGGCCGGACGCGCCTCGCTCATCGCATCCCCCACTCGACCACGCTCGCGCCCCAGGTGAAGCCGGAGCCCACCGCGCCCAGCAGCACGCGCATGCCGGCGCGCAGGCGCCCGTCGCGGCGCGCCTGCTCGAGCGCCAGCGGGACGCTCGCGGCGGAGGTGTTGCCGAGCTGCGCGATCGCGTCGACGACCTTGCCGGGATCGAGCGCGAGCCGCTCCGCCAGGCTCGCCAGGATCCGCGTGTTGGCCTGGTGGTAGACGTAGAGGTCGAGCTCCGCGAGCGGCACGCCGGCCGCCTCGGCGGCGGCGATCGAGACCTCGGCGAGGCGCCTGACCGCCTGCTTGAAGGTTTCGTGCCCGTCCATCGCGAGCAGCCGCGTCTCGCGGTCGGCGACGACCAGCTGCGCGTGCGAGCCGTCGCTGCCGAGGATCACCGGACCCAGCTCCCCCGGCGCGCCGGCGGTGGCGACGATCGCCCCGGCGCCGTCGCCGAACAGCGCCGCCGTGTTGCGATCGTGGGGGTCGACGTGGCGCGACATGATCTCGGCGCCGATCACCAGCGCGGTCTGCGAGGCGCCCGAGACGAGCATCGCGCGTGCGACCGCGAGCGCCGAGAGAAAGCCGGTGCAGGCGCTGCCGACGTCGAACGCTCCGGCGCGCTCGGCCCCCAGCGCGTGCGCGACCTGCGGCGCCGCGTTGGGCATCACCGAGTCCTGGCTGCAGCTCGCCACCAGCACGAGGTCCACCTGCGCGCCGGCGACGCCCGCATCGGCGAGCGCCGCGCGCCCCGCCGCGGCGGCCAGCTCGGCGAGCCGCGCCCCCGGCTCGGCGTAGCGGCGCTCGCGGATCCCCGTGCGCCGCTCGATCCAGTCGTCCGCCACACCGATCGCGGGGCTGATCTCGGCGTTGGCGACGATGCGCTGCGGCAGCGCGCAGCCGAGCCCGACGATCCCGGCGCGCACGAGCGACACCGGCCGCTCGTGCGCCTGTCCCTGCTCAAGCGTTGCCGGCATAGTGCTCCTCGAGCGCGATCGCCTCGACGTCCGCCACGTTGCGGGCAACAAGCCTGGCCAGCACCTGGTCGGGGCCCACGTCAATGAAGGTGCTTGCGCCGTGCGCGGCGAGCGCGACCATCGTCTCGCGCCAGCGCACCGGCGCGGTCAGCGCCCGCGCGAGCTCGTCGCGCGGATCGCCGAACGGTTGCGCGGTGAGACCCGAGAAGACGGTGACGCCCGGCTCGCCGAACGCGACCCGCTGGAGCGCCTCGCGAAACGGCTCCTGCGCCGCGGCCATCCACGGCGAGTGAAACGCCCCCGTGACGTCGAGCGCGAGCGAGCGCACGCCACGCTCGCGGGCGATCCGGGCGGCCTCGCGCAGTCCCTCGCGCGGGCCGGCGAGCACGGTCTGCCCCGGCGCGTTGTCGTTGGCCACCCAGACGCCGGCGTCGCTGGCCACCGCCGCCGCCTCCTCAGGCGTGCTCTTCAGCAGCGCGAGCATGCTGCCGTCGCCGCCGTTGGCTCGCCCCGACTCGTCCATCAGCGCGCCGCGCAGGACGACGAGCCCCAGCGCGTCCTCCCAGCTGAGCGCTTCCGCGGCCGCCAGCGCGGTCAGCTCGCCGAGCGAATGCCCGGCGAAGGCCTCGGCGGCGGCGCTGTCCTCCAGTTCGAGGAAGCCGGCCAGGCTGGAGAGGAAGATCGCGGGCTGGGCGAACCGGGTTGACTCGCCGGCCCGCTCGAAGCAGTCCTCGCCGATCAGCTCGCCCGCCAGCTCGAGCAGCTCCGGCAGCGCGGAGGCCACGCGCGCCTGCGAGCGCGCCACAGACACCCCCTGGCCCGGAAAGAGGACCGCCGCACCCCGTTGCACACGCACGCCGACATCATCGCGCCTGAGACGGCGCACACGGCCGCGAGCGCGGCGCATCAGGCCCGCTCAGGGGGTGCCAACCCCCCCAATCGGGGGGTGCGCGCGTGCGTCGAGGCGGATCGTCCACGCTTCGATCGACTCGACGCGCAGATGCGTCTCGCTCCACGGGTCGCGCGCGAGCGTGTCGCGAACGGCCTGCTCGGAGCGCGCTTCGATGGCGTGCACGACCCGCTCCTCGTCGGCGAGCGGCCCGCCGAGGACCACGAACCCCGCGTCGACGAGGGCGTCCATGAAAGCCGCGTGCGCGGGCCAGCCCGACTGCTCCTCGAGCGCCTTGGAGTGGTCGTAGCGCGGACCGGAGCGGCGGAGCGTGACGAGGAACATCGCCCGGCGGCGCTCAGCCCGTCAGGCCCGCGCGATGGGCCCGCTGGACCGCGTCGGCGCGGTTGCGCGCGCCGAGCTTGCGGTAGAGGCTGCTCGTGTGCTCGTGGATCGTGTGCGGCGAGAGGTGCAGTGCGGCGGCGATCTCGCGGTTGGTGGAGCCGCCGGCGATCAGGTCGAGCACCTCGCGCTCGCGCGGCGAGAGCGCGGTCGCCGCGTCGTCGTTCTGCGGCTGGAAGACGGTCATGCCGAGGCCGACCATGCGCACGGCGCGCGAGATGTCCGCCGCGCCCCAGTCCTTCGGGATGAAGCCGGAAGCGCCGGCCGCCTTCGCCGCGCCTGGCGAGATCCGCCCGGCGCCGCTGATCAGCAGCACCTTCGTCTGCGGCGAGCGCTCGCGCAGCTGCTGGGAGATCTCCGGACCGGACTCCTCGCCGATGAAGAGGTCGACCAGCGCGACGTCCGGCTTGTATCGCTCAGCCAGCGCGTAGGCCTCCTCACCCGAGCGCGCGCTCAGGCTGCGCTCGACCCACGGCTCGTTGCTGAGCATCAGCCGGAAGCCCCAGTGCACGACGTCGTGGTCGTCGACGATCAGCACGCGCAGCTTGGTGTGATCGCCGAGCGCGTCGAGTTGCTCGCTGGAGAGCGTCATGCGTCCTCGTAGGGGACGACCAGGCGGACCTGCCAGCGCTCGCCGTCGCGGGCGCCGAACTCGAGCAGGCCGCCGGCCTGCAGCGCCTCGAAGCCGGCGAGCCGCAGGCCCATGCCGGCCGGCTCGTCGCCGGGCTGGACGCCGTCGTTGGTGACCTCGAGCACGAAGGTGCCGTCGCTCATCTGGCTGCGGACGCCGACGCGCGTGGCGTGCGCGTGCTTGTGCGCGTTGCGAATCGCCTCCGCCAGCACCGACTGCGCGAGCGGCTCGAGCGCGGCGGGGGCCGCAACCTCGGCGTCGTCGTCGACCGCGATCCCCAGGTCGGGGTACTCGTGCCGCAGCCGCGCGACCTCCTCGGCGAGGGTCGTGCTCGTCGCGGCCACCAGGCGCCCGAGCGGCCGCTGCATCGCGGTGCGCAGATCGCCGAGCGCCAGCTGGACCTCCTCCGCGCAGCGCCGGCGGGTCTGCTCATCGAACGGCTGATCGCCGGAGAGCGCGAGCGAGACCCCGAACAGCCGCTGCACCACCCCCTCGTGCACCTCGCGTGCGAGGTCGATCCGCTGCTCCAGCGCGACCGCGCGCTCGTGCTGGCGCGTCGCGGCGCG
>CAZABN010000071.1:0-10273 GCA_964483345.1 uncultured Solirubrobacteraceae bacterium | reverse complement strand
CACTGGGGGGCAGGGACTCGAACCCCGATAACCGGCTCCAAAGGCCGATGTCTTGCCGTTAGACGACCCCCCAACGGCTACCGCCGCAAGTGTAGTTACGCTCACAACGATGTCCGCAATCACGGTTGTGATCCTGGCCGCCGGTCGCGGCACGCGGATGCGCTCAGGCACGCCGAAGCTCGCGCACGACCTCTGCGGACGTCCGCTGCTGGCGTGGCCGCTGGCGGCAGCCCGGGCAGCCGGTGCGGGGCGCGTCATCGTCGTGGTCGGCCCCGACGACGGTCTGGGCGAGCTGATCGGTGCAGGCCCGTCCGCCGGGCGCGCCGGCGACCGCAGCGGCGTTCCGGAGTGGGCGGAGGGTGTCGAGCTCGCCGTGCAGCGCGAGCCGCGGGGCACCGCCGACGCCGTCGCGGCCGCGGCGTCGCAGATCGGCAGGGCCGGCGTCGTGATCGTGCTGTCCGGGGACGTGCCGCTGGTGGAGCCCGAACTGCTGCGGGCGCTCGGCGAGGCGCACGACGCCTCGCCCGCCGCCGCTACGATGGTCACCGCGCTGCTCGACGACCCGCGTGGCTACGGCCGCGTGGTGCGCGACGCCGACGGGGCGTTCGTGCGCGTCGCCGAGACCAAGGTCGCGGGCGACGCGAGCGAGGCCGAGCTGGCGATCTCCGAGATCAACACGGGGATCTATGCGTTCGACGGTGCGGCGCTGCTCGATGCGCTCGACGCGGTCGGCGCCGACAACGCGCAGGGCGAGCGCTACCTGCCTGAGGTGCTGGCGGTCCTGCGCGCTCGGGGTGCGCTCGTAGAAACGCTTGCCGCCGGCGACCCGGCGGTCGTCCTCGGCGTCAACGATCGCGCCGATCTCGCCGCTGTCCGCCTCGAGGCGCAGCGACGGATCCACGCGCGCCACATGCTCGCCGGCGTGACGATCGTCCAGCCCGCGAGCACCAGCATCGACGTGACGGTCGAGATCGGCCAGGACAGCGTGATCGAGCCGTGCACGCAGCTGCGCGGCGCCACGCGCGTCGGCGCCGGCGCGACGGTCGGGCCGCACAGCACGCTGATCGACGCGCTGCTCGGCGACCGGGTCAGCGTCGTCCACTCGCACCTCGTCGACTGCGAGGTCCGCGAGGGCGCCAGCGTCGGTCCCTTCGCCCACCTGCGGCCCGGCACGCTGCTGCGCGACGGCTCGAAGGTCGGGACCTTCGTCGAGGTCAAGAACTCGGACATCGGCTCCGGCTCGAAGGTGCCGCACCTGTCCTACATCGGCGACACTGACCTCGGCGAGCATTCCAACCTCGGGGCCGGCTCGATCACCGCCAACTATGACGGCACGAGCAAGCACCGCACCACGATCGGCGCGCGCGTGCACGGCGGCGTGGACACCTCGTTCGTCGCGCCGGTGACGGTGGGCGACGATGCGTGGACCGCCGCCGGAACGGTCGTCACCGGTGATGTGCCGGCGGGCGCGATGGCCGTCGCGAGAACCCGTCAGCGCAACGTTGAACGCTATGGCGAGCGGCGCGGGCAGCGCTGAGATGCCGCCAACGCCTGCGGTTTACACCCGCTTGACAACCACTAGACTCCCGCCCGATGAGCGTGACTGAGCCGCAGCCTGCCATCACGAGTCTCCCGATCGACTACGACAAGCGGCTGATGCTGTTCGCGGGGCGCGCGACGCCGCAGCTCGCCGCGAACATCGCATCGAAGCTCGCCGTCGAGCTCGGGCCGACGACGCTGAAGACGTTCTCCAACGGCGAGGTGTACTGCCGCTACGAGGAGTCGATCCGCGGCGCCGACGTGTTCATCGTCCAGTCGACCTGCGGAAACGCGCAGACCGGCCTGACGGCGAACGACGCGCTGATGGAGCTCCTGGTCATGATCGACGCCGCGGTCGGCGCCTCCGCCCACCGGGTCATCGCCGTGGTGCCGTGGTTCGGCTACTCCCGCCAGGACAAGAAGTCCGCGCCGCGCGAGCCGATCAGCGCGCGCCTGGTCGCCCGCGTGCTGGAGGCCGCGGGGGCCGACCGCGTGCTGACGATGGACCTCCACGCGGGCCAGGTTCAGGGCTTCTTCAGCAAGCCGCTCGATCACATGACCGCCCGCTTCATCCTCGCCCAGCACTTCATCGACCTGCACCTCGAGGACATCGTCGTCGTCGCGCCCGACGTGGGGCGCGCGAAGCTCGCGCAGAAGTTCGCGGAGAAGATCGGAGCCGACCTCGCGGTGCTGACAAAGGAGCGGCCGGCTCAGCAGGTCGCCGAGATCGGCTACGTGATCGGTGAGGTGGCCGGCAAGACGACGGTCATCATCGACGACATCATCGATACGGCCGGGACGCTCTGCGCCGCCGCGCAGACCCTGCTCGAGCAGGGCGCGACAAGCGTTTACGCGGCCGCGACGCACGGCGTCTTCTCCGGTCCGGCGTATGAGAACCTGGCGAGCACGCCGTTCGAGCGGGTGGTCGTCACCGACACCGTCGCGACGCCGCCCGGCGCACCCGACAACGTGTTCGTGCTGCCGTGCGCCGAACTGCTGACCGACTCGATCCGGCGCATCTTCACCGACGGCTCCGTCAGCGAGGTGTTCGGCGGCGAGAACCAGCTCTTCTGAGCTTCCCGGGAGCCGTGAGCGCGCCCCTCAGCGGCCTCGTAGCACGGCTCGCGCTCAGCGACGAGGAGGCGCTCGTGATCTTCGGGCTGGACGCGCTCGGCGCGATCGCCGGCGAGGTTGCCCACCGGCCGGAGGTCGAGATCCTCGACGTGCTCACCGCCGAGGCGGCGGAGCTGCTCACGGACGGCGCGCTCGCGCGCTGGGTTCGCTCCGGCCGGCCGCCCGCCAGGCCGATCGACATGCTGCTGGCCGGCGACTTCGGCGTCTTCGAGGACGCGCTCGCACGACGTGTCGAAGAGGTCGGCTGATGGCCGGGGGCGGGGTGGGCGCCGCGCGCCCGGCGGGGACCGCGGCACCCCCGGGTGCAGGCGTGGCGCTGTGAACCCCGGGTCCGCAGCGCCGACGGCCGCGGCCGGCCTCGTGGCGCGGTGAGACGGCGACGGATACTGCTGCTCGCGGCGGCCGGCGTGGTCGTGTTCCTGGGGTTGAGCCTGCTGCTGGCCCGCTGGCTGTCGCTCGAGAACGTCGAACGCAGCGCGGTCGTGGTCCTGCTCGAGGACGAGGCACGGGGTGACGCGAAGGCGATGCTCGCGCAACTGCACGGCTGCGACAGCCACTGCCGCTCGACCGTGATCGCCGACGCCCGCCGCCTGCGGCGGCCCGGCCACGTGCAGATCCTCGCCTACCAATCGCAGAGCGCGTACTCGCTGACGACCACCGTCGCGGACACGCGCGTCGCCTGGAAATCGTCGCTCGGCCGCTTCCCGGTCGTGCAGTGCGTCAAGGTTGAGCGCAAGGGCAACGCGATCTCCGGCCTGCAGATTAGGCTGCTGACCTTGAGCGTGCAGATTCCCGACACCGCCGATTGTTGAGACGGTTCGGAGCGCAGCGCCCGGCGCACGCTGCGCGCCGCGCCGCCCTCGCCGGGCTGGGCACCCTCGCGATCGTCGCGCCGCTCAGCGCGGCGGGCGCCACCCTGGTCGCGCACGCCGGCAGCGTCCTGCGCACCGGCGCCGGCGGCGAGGTGCCGACCGCCGGCGCGCTCTACAAGGACGGGCCGAGCGGCCGCTACCTGCTCGGCGGCACCTGGCTGTACCGCAGCGACGGCGGGGTCGGCCTGCGGCAGCACTTCGAGGAGGCACGCTCGCCGCGCGGCTGGCGGGCGGTGTCCGTGCCGAACGCCTGGAACGCCGGCGAGCGGACGGCCGCCGCCTACGCCCCCGCCGTCGGCTGGTACCGCAAGGACTTCGTGCTGCCCTCGAGCGCGCCCGGGTACACCTGGATCGCGCGCTTCGAGTCGATCAACAACAGCGTCACGATCTGGCTCAACGGACACGAGATCGCCGTGCATACCGGCGCCTTCCTGGCTTTCGAGGTCGTGCTCCCGGCGGCCTACCTCAACCGGACGGCGGTCAACCGGCTCGTGCTGCGCGTGAGCGACGCGCACACCCTGACCGACCTGCCGCCGCTCAGCCCGACGCCCGGCAGCGACGTGGTCGCCGGCTGGTGGAACTACGGCGGCCCGCTGCGCGAGGTGTACCTGCGCCGCGTCGACGAGATCGACCTCGCCGGCGTCAGCGTGCTCCCGAGCCTCGCCTGCGTCACCTGTGACGCCACCGTCGCCTACCGCGTCGTCGTGCACAACTACGCCGCGGCCGCCAGGGTCGTCGCGCTGCGCACGCGCTACGGCACCGTCGACGCCGGGCTGGGGTCGCAGACGATCGCGGCCGGAGCGAGCGCGACCTTCGTCGGCCTGCTGACCATCCCACAGCCGTCGCTGTGGTCGCCGGCGGACCCGCACCTCTACGCGGTGACGCTCGATGCGACCGCCACGCCCCCCGGGGCGACGACACCCGTCGCGGGCGCCCACTACTTCCTGGAGAGCGGGATCCGCCAGGTCAGCGTGATCGACGGCCACCTCTACCTGAACTTCGAGCCGCTGCACCTGCGCGGCGTGGGGCTCGTCGAGGACTCGCTGAGCCGCGGCGCCGCGCTCGATCGCGCCCAGCAGCGCGCCGCGATGGAGGCCGCCAAGGCGCTCGGCGCGACGATCATCCGCTCCCAGTACCCGCTCTCGGGCTACGAGGAGCAGCTCGCCGACGAGCTGGGGATCATGCTCTGGTCCGAGATCCCGGTCTACCAGGTCCGCGACAGCGAGCTGCGTGCGGTCACGCCCACCGCGCTGGCGATGCTGCGCGAGAACATCCTCGAGAACGGCAACCACCCGTCGATCGTCGTCTGGTCGATCGCCAACGAGCTGAACCCCGACGTCGGCGCGGCGCAGAGCGCCTACATCGCCGCGGCCACAGCGCTCGCGCATCGGCTCGATCCCACGAGGCCCGTGGCGCTCGCCTACCAGGGCTCCCCGTCGACCCCCTGTCAGGCCGGTTACCGCCCGCTGCAGCTGCTCGGCGTCAACGAGTACTTCGGCTGGTACCCGGGACCGACGGGGCGGATCGCGAAGATCAGCGCGCTGGACCGCTACCTCGACCGGCAGCACGCCTGCTACCCCAAGCAGGCGATGATGATCACCGAATTCGGCGCCGAGGCCAACCGCTCGGGACCGGCCGACGAGCGCGGCACCTACGCCTTCCAGAGCCGCTTCGTCCGGGCGCAGCTGGCGGCGGTCGCCGCCGCGCCGTGGCTGAGCGGGGCAATCTACTGGGCGCTGAAGGACTTCCTCGTCCGCCCCGGCTGGACCGGAGGCAACCCCGAACCGACGCCGCCGCTGTTCGCCAAGGGCCTGCTGCACTTCGACGGCGCGCCCAAGCCGGCCTGGACGATCGTGCAGCGGGCCTTCGCGCACACGGACCAGCTCGGTTAGCGGCGTTCCGCCGGACACGGCGGGTCCCGGACGCCGGCCGGGTGCGTCCACAGCCGTGCGCCGCCGGGCGCGCGAGCGGCTGCCCGCCACTGTTCGCTACGATCCGCAGCCGGTATGGAACGCAGCGCACTGACCCGACTCGAAGTGGCAAGCCGCGCGCCGCATGGCTCGCGCTCGGCGCGTCGCATGCGTCGCGAGGGCCTCGTCCCCGGGGTGCTCTACGGCGGCCACGGCGATGCGGTCAGCTTCGCGGTCGAGGCCCGCACCCTGCGGACCGCGCTCGCCGCGTCCGGCGCGGTGCTCGAGGTGGCGCTCGACGGCGGCCGCCCGACGCCTGCCGTGCTCAAGCAGAGCCAGCGCCATCCGGTGCGCGGCGAGCTGATGCACGTCGACCTTGTTCGCGTGCGGCTCGACCAGCCGATCCAGGCGACGGTCGCGGTCGAACTGCACGGCACCGAGGAGTCCCCGGGCATCCGCGACGGTGGCGTGCTCGAGCAGGTCACCCACAGCGTGCAGGTCGAGGCTCTGCCGACGGCGATCCCGGAGTCGATCGGCCACGACGTCTCGGAGATGTCGATCGGCGACACGCTCCTGCTGTCGGCGTTCGAGGCGCCCGAGGGTGTGACGCTGCTCGGCGAGCTCGACGAGATCGTGATCGCGACGCTCGTCCCGCCGCGCCTTCGCCTCGAGGACGAGGAGGAGATCGAGCAGGAGACGGAGCTGGTCGGCGAGGCCGAGGGCGCGGACCAAGAGGGGTCGGCCCCGGCCGCGGGCGACGCGGGCCCCGGCGACGACGGCGGGTAGCTCCTGCGCCTCTCGCGCGGTCCGTCGATCGACTGGCTCGTCGTCGGGCTCGGCAACCCCGGCCGGGAGTATCAGCAGACGCGGCACAACATCGGCTTCGCCGTCGCCGAGGATCTCGCCCGGCGCTGGGGCCTCGGCCGCGAGCGAACGCGCTACCGCGGGCGCCTGCGCGAAGGGCGCGCCGGCCCGGGTGGGCCGCAGGTGGCGCTGCTGGAGCCGCAGACCTTCATGAACGACGCGGGGCGCAGCGTCGGCCCGGCGCGCGGCGCCTTGCGCGTGGCGCTCGACCGCGTGCTCGTGATCCACGACGAGATCGATCTGCCCTTCGGCGAGATCCGCTGGCGCCTCGGCGGCGGCCTCGCCGGGCACAACGGGCTGAAATCGCTGCGCGCCGAGCTGGGGGGCAGCGACTTCGCCCGCGTGCGTGTCGGCGTCGGACGTCCCGACTCGACCGACCCCGAGATCGTCGCCGCCTACGTGCTCGGCCGCTTCAGCGAGCCGCCGGCGCAGGTCGCTGACCTGGTCGCCCGGGCCGGCGACGCTGCCGCCGCGATCGTCAGCGGCGAGGAGGGCCTGGCCGGCCCGAACGGCAGAACGTGACGATCCTCGCGCCGCTGCTGCACCACCTCGCCGAGAGCGAGGATGGTCTGGCGCTCGCCCGCGACGGCGGCGATGCCTTCTGCTCCTCGGCGCTGCGGCCGTTCCTGGTCGCCGCGCTGCTGAGCCACGCGGACCAGCGCCCGGCGATCGTCGTCGCGCCGGACGACCGCGCGGCCGGCGAGCTCGCCGCGGACCTCGCCGCCTGGCTCGCGCCGCGCAGCGTCCGCTTCTACCCCTCGCGCGGCGTCACCTACGAGTCGCATCTGGCGCCGCCGCCGCATCTGGTGGGCCTGCGGATCGCCGCACTCGACGCGCTCGCCGCCGCGGCGCGCGGCGACGCTCCGGCGGGCGCGCCGGTGCTGGTCGCCTCCGCGCCGGCGCTGTCGGAGAAGGTGCCCGATCCAGCGCTGCGAGCGCACTCCTTCGAGTTGGCGGTCGGCGAGCTGCTCGATCTCGACGAATGTGCCCAGGCCCTCGTCGAGATGGGCTACGAGCGCGTCTCCCAGGTCGAGGACAGAGGCCAGTTCGCGCTGCGCGGCGGGCTGCTCGACATCTTCGCCGCCACCTCCGATCGCGCGGTTCGCGTCGAGCTGTTCGACATCGAGATCGAATCGCTGCGCACCTTCTCGACCTTCACGCAGCGCTCGCTCGACCCGATCGAGCGTATCGAGGTGGCGCCCGCCGCGGAGCTCGCGGCCGAGCATCGCGGCATCGCGCTCGAGGGCGAGCGCGCGGACATCGCGGAGCTCCTGCCGCTCGACCGCTTCCGGCCGCTGCTCGAGCTGGTCGGCGACGACGCCGCCCTGCTCGTTGTCGGAGCCGAGGAGATCGGACCGACGCTGCGCGATCACTGGGCGGACGTGACGGCCGCCTTCCATGACGCCGACGCCCACAATCTCTACGTCGCGCCGGCGGAGATCGAGGCCGCGCTGCGCGAGCGCGCGCGGATCCGGCTGCACTCGCTCGCGGGCAGCGCGCCGCTCGAGTTTCACGCGCAGGCCGCGGGTGCCGTCGCGCGATCGCTGGCCGAGGCCGAGTCGGAGCTGCAGCGCGACCTGCGTTCGGGCTACCGCACGGTCGTCACGTGGGCGCGGCGCGGGGACGGCGAGCGGGCCGCCCACAACCTGACGCGCCTGACCGCCGGCTGGCTCGAGGACGCGCCGCCGCAGGATCGCCTGACGTTCGCGCAGGCATCGCTTCGCGAGGGCTTCGTGGCCCCGGGACTGCGCCTCGCGGTGATTCCCGACCACCTGCTCTTTCACCGCCGCCGCACGCAGGCCCGCCCCGCCGTCGGTCGCCGCGGGGCGCTGCGCTCGTTCTCGGACCTGCGCGCCGGGGACATCGTCGTGCACGAGGATCACGGGATCGCGCGCTTCGCCGGCTTCGAGACGCGAACCGTCGCCGGGGTCACGCGCGACTACCTCTATCTCGAATATCACGGCGACGATCGCGTCTACACCCCGACCGACCAGTTCGCGAAGATCTCCCGCTACGTCGGGGCCGGCGGCGAGCATCCGCCGCTCTCGCGGCTCGGCGGCACGCGCTGGGACACGCTGAAGGCGCGTGCGCGCCACGCCGCGCAGGAGATGGCCGGCGAGCTGCTCTCGCTCTACGTCGAACGCAAGCGCCGGCCGGGCCACGCCTTCGCCGCCGACGGCGACTGGCAGCGGGAATTCGAGCAGCGCTTCCCGTACACCGAGACGCCCGACCAGCGCGAGGCGATCGAGCTGGTCAAGGCGGACATGGAGGAGCCGCGGCCGATGGACCGCCTGATCTGCGGCGACGTCGGCTACGGCAAGACGGAGGTTGCGCTGCGGGCGGCGTTCAAGGCGGCGGCCGACGGCAAGCAGGTGCTGCTGCTGGCGCCGACGACGATCCTGACCCAGCAGCACTTCGGCACCTTCCGCGAGCGCCTCGCGGACTACCCGTTCACGGTCGATCACGTCTCGCGCTTTCGCAGCCCCGCCGATCAGCGCGAGGCGCTCGAGCGCTTCAACGACGGGCGCCTGGACATCCTGATCGGCACTCACCGGCTGCTCTCGCGTGACGTCCGCGCCAAGGATCTCGGCCTGCTGATCATCGACGAGGAGCAGCGCTTCGGCGTCAAGCAGAAGGAGCGCCTGCGCCAGCTGCGGCTGCGCGTGGACGTGATCGCGATGTCGGCCACGCCGATCCCGCGTTCGCTGCAGATGTCGCTCGCCGGCCTGCGCGACATCTCCGTGATCGAGACGGCGCCGGAGGGGCGGCGCCCGGTGCGGACCTACGTCGGCGAGTTCGACGAGACGCTCGTGCGCCAGGCACTGCAACGCGAACATGAGCGCGACGGGCAGGCCTTCTATCTGCACAACCGGGTCGAGACGATCGACGAGGTCGCCGAGCGCCTGCGCGGGCTCTGTCCGGAGCTTCGTTTCGCGGTCGCCCACGGACAGCTCGCGGACCCGGAGCTCGAGTCGCGGATGATGTCGTTCCTGCGCGGCGACGCCGACGTTCTCGTCTGCACGTCGATCATCGAGTCCGGCATCGACATACCGGCTGCCAACACGCTGATCGTCGAGCGCGCCGACCACTTCGGCCTGGCCCAGCTCTACCAGATCCGCGGCCGCGTCGGGCGCAGCCGCGAGCGCGCCTACGCCTACCTGCTCTACGACGCCGCGGCGTCGCTGACCACCGAGGGCGCGCAGCGGCTGGCCGCGCTGTCGGACTTCACCGAGCTCGGCTCGGGCTTCCAGATCGCGATGCGCGACCTGGAGCTGCGCGGCGCCGGCAACCTGCTCGGCGACGAGCAGTCCGGCCATGTCGCCGCGCTCGGCTTCGAGCTCTACATGCAGATGCTGGATGAGGCGCTCAGCGCAGCGCAGGAGAGCGGCGAAACTGGCGAGGGAGAGTGGGAGCCGGTGCGGCTGGAGCTCGATGTCGACGCCTACGTCCCCGCCGAATACGTCGGCTACGAGCAGGCGAAGATCGATCTGCACCGCCGGATCGCCTCGGCGCGCGAGGTCGCGACGATAGAGCTGCTGCGGAAGGAGCTCAACGACCGCTTCGGCGCGCCGCCCGAGCCGGTCGAGAACCTGCTGGCGATCGCGCGCGCCCGGATCAAGCTCGGCGCCGCGGGCGCGCGCGTCGCCACCGTCCGGGCCGGCCGGCTGACCGTCAGCCCGATCGAGCTCGACTCGGCGGGCGTGCGGGAGCTGCGCGAGCGCCTGCCGACCGCGGTATATGAGTCCGGACGCACGCTGGTCTCGGTGCGCGTCAGCGAGGACCACAAGCAGCGGTTCGCCGACATCGTCGCGGCCGCCGACGCCGTGGCGGCGGCGAGCGGATCCCAAAGGTGAGATAAATCCCGCGCGTGACGTCGGCGTTATTCGCTAGCATCCGGTGCCTGTTGTTCCCGAAGAGGCTTCGCATCGGCATGGCGTTCTGCGCCGCGATCGC
>CAZABN010000070.1:0-10450 GCA_964483345.1 uncultured Solirubrobacteraceae bacterium | reverse complement strand
CGAAGCCGGTCTCGGTGCGCATGCTGTTGAGTTTTCAAAGACCGCCGCGCCATCCGGCGCCGGGGGACTCCCGGCGCAGCACGCGAGGCAGGCGCACGCGGCGCCCGCCGGACGAACGGGCAACTATAGCGCCCGGCGGGAGCAGGCGTCAGCCCCCGGTGCCTCGCAGGCGCCTGAACCGCCGCTTCCCCACGCGCAGCACGCGCCCCTCCAGCGCGTCGGGGGCAAGGTCGAGGGCGTCGACGCGGACGTCGTCGAGCGAGACGGCGCCCTGCTCGATCAAGCGCCGCGCCTCTGAGGTCGAGAGCCCGAACAGGTCCCCGATCAGAGCCGGCAGGTGGACCGTGCCGCCAGCCGCACTGAACTCTCCCTCCTCGATCTCGCTCGGCTGCCCGCCGGCCCGCTGCACGCGGTCCCATTCCGCGCTCTCGCGGGCGGCGACGTCGGCGCCATGGTAGAGCGCGGCCAACTCGTGCGCGAGGGCGCGCTTCGCGCTCAGCGGGTCGGCGCCGGGCGCCAGCGGCCGTCCCAGCAGCAGCTCGTACCACTGGGCGAGTGCGGAGTCGGGGATCGACATCGTGCGCCCGTAGATCTCCCCCGCCTCGTCGGTCACGCCGATCTGATTGCCCAGCGACTTCGACATCTTCTCCCGGCCGTCGGTGCCGACCAGCAGCGGCATCGTCAGCACCGCCTGTTCGGCCTGGCCGTAGGCGCGCTGGATGTCTCGGCCGAGCAGCAGGTTGAAGGTCTGGTCGGTCCCGCCCAGCTCGATGTCGGCACGCACCGCCACCGAGTCGTAGCCCTGCATCAGCGGGTAGAGCAGCTCGAGCATCGAAACCGGCTCGCCGCGGGCACGGCGTTTGGCGAAGTCGTCGCGCTCGAGCAGCTGCCCGACGGTGGTCGTGCGCACCAGCGCGAGCAGGTCGGACATGTTCATGTCCAGCCACTCGCTGTTGCGGCGCAGCTCGAGGCGCGCCGGATCGGCGTCGAGCACCCTGAACGCCTGGTCCTGATAGGTGCGCGCGTTGTCCTCGATCTGTTCGACGCTCAGCATCGGACGCAGCTCGGAACGCCCGCTTGGATCGCCGAGGCGCGCCGTGAAGTCGCCGATGATCAGCACGACCAGGTGTCCGGCATCCTGGAAGTCGCGCAGCTTGCGCAGCACGACCGTGTGTCCAAGGTGGATGTCCGGCGCGGTCGGATCGATTCCGAGCTTGACGCGCAGCGGCCGCCCGAGCGCCAGCTTGCGCTCCAGTTCGCCCGCCGGCAGCACCGCGAAGGCGCCGCGCGCAAGCTCGTCGGCGCCGGATCCCGTCATCGGCGCAATGCTAGACTGCGCGGGGTTGCCGGGGCTGGTTGCCGCCACGTCCCACCTCCGAGGCGCGTGTGTTGCCGCACTCCGAGGGCAGGCCGGGCGTGCCTCGCGGCACCGAGCAGATGACTGAGGACGACCGAACCGGATACTCCAGCGCTGCCACGGCCGACCGGATGGCGTCGGTGCTGTCCCCGGTCGGACCGCTCCCGCGCCGTCGGCGTGGCATCTTCGGACGCCGCCGGCGCAACCGTCGCATCCGCTGGCTGCGGTTGCTCGCGATCCTCGTGCCGATCTGCTTCCTGGCGCTGATCTCCTTCGTCTTCGGCGTGGTGCTCGCGTTCGAGCCGCAACTTGGTCCGCTGACGAGGGAGCTGCGCGCGACCTACAGCACCGGCCGCAACTCGGACATCCTGGCCGCCGGGCCCGGCTACAAGCAGATCGGGATCCTCACCGATCACAACCAGTTCTTCCTGACTGCCAAGGTCATCCCGCTCGTGATGGACAACGCGATCGTGGCGATCGAGGACAAGCGGTTCTGGACCGAGTCCGGCGTCGACTTGCGCGGCATCGCCCGCGCCTTCGTCGCCGACGTTTTCGGCGGGAGCGGCACCCAGGGCGCCTCGACGATCACGGAGCAGTTCATCAAGAACGCGCTTGGCCAGGAGGGCCACCGCACGATCTTCGAGAAGCTCAAGGAGGCGGCGCTCGCATTCCAGCTCAGTCATCTGTGGCCCAAACCGAAGATCCTCGCCGAATACCTGAACACCGCCTACTTCGGCAACGGCGCCCACGGCATCGAGGCCGCGGCGCGAGCGTACTTCGGCAACGACCCGACCTCGAACCTCTACAACTGCGGCAAGGTCCCGGTCCTGAGCGACCCGGCGAGCCTCTGCGTGACCTACCTGAACGCCGACGAGGCGGCCCTGCTCGCCGGCTTGGTGGATGCGCCCACGACGCTGGGCGAAGACCTGTTCAACGACGTCAAGCCCGTCTACCAACGCCGCAACCTCGTGCTCTACGACATGTACGAGCAGGGCTACCTCACACAGTCGGAGTACCAGGCGGACCTGGCGGTCTCGCTGCCGCCCGCCGGCTTCATCCAGTCGCCCTCCGAGGAGGACGTCGACCCGAGCGCCGGCTACTTCGTCAACTGGATCCAGAACCAGCTCACGCTGGACGAGGGCCAGCCGCTCTACCTCGGGCAGAGCGTCTACTCCGCCGGCTACACGATCCACACGACGCTGGACTGGAAGCTGCAGGAGGACGCGCAGACCGTCGTCAACCAGATCCTCCCGCAGGGCCAGGGCGGACCGGCCGCCGCACTCGTCGCGATCGACAACGCGACCGGCGAGGTCAAGGCGATGGTCGGCGGCTACAACTTCACCAACAACGCCTTCAACCTCGCCACGCAGGCGGAGCGGCAGCCCGGATCGGCATTCAAGGTCTTCGACCTTGCCGTGGCGCTGAACAAGGGCGTGAAACCAACCTCGGAGTTCAGATCCGCCCCGTGGACGTGGACCGCCCAGGCGGTGCCGTTCGGCGACTTCACCGTGCACAACGACGAGGGCGGCTACGAGTACGCGAACATTCCGCTGTACGAGGCGCTCGAGCTTTCCGACAACACGGTCTTCTCGCACGTCGGCCTCCAGGTGGACGGCGAATCCAACATCGCCGCGCTCGCCCACCAGTTCGGCATCTCCACGACGATCTCGGTCAACCCCTCGATGGTGATCGGAGGTCTGCAGATCGGCGTCACGCCGCTGGATATGGCCCACGCCTACGACACGATCGCCAACGACGGCAGACTGACCTACGGCACGCTCTCGTCCGACGTCTGCGCCGGCGGCAGCATGCCGCGCTGGCTCGGGACTCCGCCGCCCGCGGACAGCTGCCCGGGGCCGGTCGGCGTCCAGCTGATCACGCAGAACCACACGGTCGTCGCCCGCAACGAGACCCGCACCCAGCAGGTCTTCCCCTACGGGTACGACATGCAGGAGATCGCGATGATGAAGGACGTGCTGAACCCGGTCGGCACCGGCCACGCGGCCGCGATCCCGGGCGTCACGGCATGGGGCAAGACCGGGACGACCTCCGACTACGCCGACGCGTGGTTCGTCGGGTCGACGGCGGCGACCGGCTCGGCGCCGGGGATGACGGTCGCCGTCTGGGTCGGCTACCCCAACAGCGACAAGTCGATGTCGAAGGCCTTCGGCGGCAAGCCGGTGTACGGCGGCACCTACCCGGCGCTGATCTGGCGCGCGTATGTGCTGCAGGCGATCCAGCAGTACAAGACCGAGGCGGCCGACCTCGCAGCCGAGCACGCGCATCGAACGATCCCGAGGTCCAGCACCGGCGCGTCGGGTGCCGTCACGAGCGCAACCGGCCCGACCTCGGCCACGAGCGCCACCGGCGCCGGCACGACCAGCACCTCCGCCACCGGCGCGACGACGCCGGCAACGGGCACGGTGACGAGCGGCGGCGGCAGCAGCGCGCCGGCGACGACCGGGCCAACCGCCGGATCGACGACCCCGACCGGCGGATCGACAACCGCGACCGGCGGTTCCACAACGCCCACCGGTGGAGCCACGACACCCACGGGCGGGTCGACGACGCCAACCGGCGGCGCAACCACGCCGACCACAGGCACTGGCACGCCGCCGCCGACCACCACTGGCGGCGGGGTTGCCGCCCCCGGGGGCGGTACTAGCGCGCCGCCCGGCTGACCGCCGCCGCGGCCCCCGCGCCGCCGCGCGAGACGAAGCGGCTGCCGCGCATGCTGAAGCGCCACGGTAGATCCACCGCCTTGGTGATCCCGATCCGCCGGGAGACTGCGATCTCCGGCGAGAGTCCGGCCGCCAGCGAGATGGTCACCGGGCCGACGCCCAGATCGCCACCGTTGTGCACGAGCTCGATGCCGAGCGCCTGCGTTAGCTTCCCCGGTCCAGAGCAGAGCTCCTCGAGCGCTTCACGCCCGCGGCGGGCACGCATCAGCTCGATCCCGTCGAGCGGCTCGAGCGCGCGGATCAGCACCGCTGCTCCGATCCCATCGGGCTCGGAGACCGCGTTCAGCATCGCGTGGACGCCGTAGGAGCGGTACACGTAGGCGCGCCCGGGCGGCCCGAACAGGGTCAGCGTGCGTGGCGTGCGCCCGATGTAGGCGTGACATGCCGGTTCGCTCTCGTGGTAGGCCTCGGTCTCGACGATCACGCCGGCCGTCTCGCCGCGGCGCACGACGGCGCCGATCAGAGCGCGCGCAACCGCGCACACGGGTTCGCCGTACGGGTCGCTCACCCGTCTGCGAGCGCGCTTCGCGCAGCGGCGAGCTGCTCGCGCAGCCGCACGAGCGCGGTGCCGCCGACCGAGATCTTCGACTCGAGCCAGGAGCCCTGCTGCAGCAGCGCGACGAGCGCCTCACGATCCAGCGTCGGCGCGATCGCGGCCAGCTCGTCCACGTCGAAGCTGGCGAGCGGTCGACCCTCCTCGACGGCCGCGCGCACGAGGTCGGCGACAGCGCCGTGCGCCTCGCGAAACGGCAGTCCGCCACGCACGAGCAGATCGGCGATGTCGACTGCCGCGATCAGCTCGTCGGAGGCCGCGGCCGCGAGACGCTCGCGATTGAAGCTGATCGTGGAGAGCATCCCGCGGGCGGCGGCGAGCGTGAGCTCGAGCGTGTCGGCGGTGTCGAAGAGGTGCTCCTTGTCCTCCTGCATGTCCTTGTTGTAGGTCAGCGGCAGGCCGTGGAGGACGCCGTGGAGCGCCGCGTGATGGGCGACGATGCGCGGCGCCTTGGCGCGCAGCAGCTCCGCCGCATCGGGGTTCTTCTTCTGCGGCATGATCGACGAGCCGGAGCTCCACGAGTCGCTGAGCGTGCAGAAGCCGAACTCCTCGGTGCTCCACAGCACGAGCTCGGCGCCCAGGCGCGAGAGGTGCGTCGAGAGCGTCGCCGCGGCGGCGAGGTAGTCGAGCGCGAAGTCGCGGTTGGAGACGGCGTCGATCGAGTTCGCCGCGACGCTGTCGAAGCCCAGCTCGGCCGCGACCTGCGAACGGTCGCTCGCGAAGTTCACGCCCGCCAGCGCACCGGCGCCGAGCGGAAGCACGCCGCATGCCGTGCTGACCGCCTCGAAGCGACCACGGTCGCGCAGCAGCATCCAGACGTAGGCGAGCAGATGATGGCCGAGATAGACGGGCTGCGCGCGCTGGAGGTGGGTGTAGCCGGGCATCGGCCAGTCGAGATGGCTCTCGGCCCGCGCGAGCAGGACCTCGATCAACGCGCCGACTCCGGCCAGCGCGGCGGCGGAGGCTTCGCGCACGAACAGCACCACGTCGGTCGCGACCTGATCGTTGCGGGAGCGCGCGGTGTGCAGCTTGCCGCCGACGCGCCCCGCCAGTTCGGTCAGGCGGCGCTCGATCGCCATGTGAATGTCCTCGTCGTCGGGCGCGAAGACGAAGCTTCCCTCCTCCAGCTCGCCGGCGACGGCGTCCAGGCCGCCCAGCAGCTCCTCGCGTTCGACCTCCGAGAGCACGCCGATCGAGGCGAGCATCGCCGCGTGCGCGCGCGACTGCGCGACGTCGTGGCGCCACAGGCGCCAGTCGAAGTCGACCGAGGCGTTGATCGCCTGGAAGTCCGGATCCTGGGGTTGCGAGAAGCGCGACATCGCCGTGGCTGAGTCTATGCGCGCGTGAGCACAGCGGTCAGCGCGTCCGCGACCGCCGCGACTTCGCTCTCGCTCAGCTGCGGATGAAACGGCAGCGCCAGCGAGCGTGCAGCGACGTCCTCGCAGACCGGGAACTCACCCGGCCGATGGCCGAAACGCTCGCGGTAGTAGCTCATCAGATGGATCGCGGGCAGGTACGGCTTGCTCTGCACACCGCGCATGCGCAACGCGCGAACCGTTTCGTCGCGGTCCACGCCACGCGGCAGTGAAACGGTGTAGACGAACCAGCCGCGCACGCAGCCTCCCTCATCGGGGCAGGGCAGCTCGAGGCCCTCGATGCCCGCGAGCGCCTCGCCGTAGGCGGCTGCGACGCGGGTCCGCGCGGCCAGCATGGCATCGAGGCGGTCGAGCTGGGCAAGGCCGATCGCACAGGCGAGCTCGCTGAGGCGGTAGTTGAAGCCGAGCCGGTCATGGTCGAGCCAGTCCATGTCGGGCGCCCGGCCCTGGTTGCGCTCGCTGTCGATGCGCTCCTTCTGGCCGGCCTCGGCGAGCGTCACCATCCCGCCCTCGCCGGTCGTCATCTGCTTGTTGGCGTAGAACGCGAAGACCGCCGGATGCCCGCGTGCGCCGACGGCGACACCATCCGCATGAACGGCGCCGAGCGCCTCGCAGGCGTCTTCGACGATCGGCAATCCGTGGCGCTCGAGCGCCTCGATGTCGGCCGGCCAGCCGAAGATGTGCACCGGCAGAAGCGCGCTCGTGCGCGGCCCGACGGCGGCGGCGACCGCTGCCGGATCGATCGTGAGCGTGCGCGGATCGATGTCTACGAAGACCGGCGTCGCGCGCTCGTAGACGATCACGTTCGCCGAAGCGACAAACGAGAACGGGCTCGTGATCACCTCGTCGCCGTCACTGACCCCGGCCGCCCGCAGTGCGAGATGCAGTCCGGCCGTGCCGCTCGAGACCGCGCTTGCGTAAGGCGAGCCGATGCGAGCGGCGAAGCGCCGCTCGAACTCGCCGAGCAGCGGGCCGAGCGACAGCCGCCCGGAGCGCAGCACCTCGATCACGGCGCGCTCCTCCGCTTCCCCGAGCAGCGGCCGTGCGAGCGGGATCTCGTCGTCGCTCACGCCGGCGGCCCGGCCAGCATGCCACGCTCGAGCGAGTCCACGAGCGCCTCCCACGAAGCGGCGACGACGTTCTCCGACACGCCGATCGAGCCCCACACGCTGGTCCCGTCGGAGGAGTCGAGCAACACGCGCGTGACCGCCCCGGTGCCCTTGTCCTCGTCGAGGATGCGCACCTTGAAGTTCACCAGCTCGATGTCGGCGAGGTGCGGGTGCACCTCGCCGATCGCGGCGCGCAGCGCGGCGTCCAGGGCGTTGACGGGCCCGTTGCCCTCGGCCGTGTGCACGCGGCGCTCGCCGTCGATCCAGATCTTGATCGTCGCTTCCGTCTGCGCCTCGCCGTCCGCCAGCTGCTCGACGATCACGCGCCAGGATTCGAGTCTGAAGAGCGGCGTGTAGCCGCCGCTCTCACGCCGCAGCAGCAGCTCGAGCGAGCCGTCCGCCGCCTCGAACTGGTAGCCGCGGTGCTCGAGATCCTTGATCCGCTCGAGCACCCTGCGCGTCGTCGGCTCGTCCAGTTCGATCCCGAGCGCGGCGGCCTTCTCGTTCACGCTGGCCCGTCCCGCCAGCTCTGAGACGACCAGCTCGCGCTGGTTGCCGACCGACGCCGGGGGGATGTGCTCGAAGGTGCTCGCGTCGGCGCTGACGCCCGCGACATGCATGCCGCCCTTGTGCGCGAACGCGTTGCGCCCAACGTAGGGCTGGTTGGGATCGGGCGTGATGTTGAGCAGCTCGTCGACGAAATGCGCGGTCTCGGTCAGCCGCGCGAGCTGCTCGTCGGAGAGGCAGCGGAAGCCCATCTTCAGCTGCAGGTTCGCGATGATCGAGACGAGGTTGGCATTCCCCGTGCGCTCGCCGCAACCGTTCATCGTGCCCTGGACCTGGCGTGCGCCGGCCTCGACCGCCGCCAGCGTGTTGGCGACGCCGCACTCGGCGTCGTTGTGGCAGTGGATGCCGACCCGCACGCCCTCGCCCAGCGCCGCGATCGCCGCCGCCGTCGCTTCGGCGACCTGCGACGGCAGCGAGGACCCGTTCGTGTCGCACAGCGTGACGGTCTCCGCACCCGCCTGCGCCGCGGCTCGGATGCATTGCAGCGCGTACTCCGGCTCGGCCCGGTACCCGTCGAAGAAGTGCTCGGCGTCGTAGACGACGCGCTTGCCCGCGCCGCGCAGGAAGGCGACCGACGAGGCGATCATTCGCAGGTTCTCCTCGCGGTCCACCTTGACGATCTTCTCCAGGTGCAGCGTCCAGGTCTTGCCGACCAGCGTGCAGACCGGCGCGACGCACGCCACGAGCTCCACCAGCGCCGGGTCCTCGGACGCGTCGACGTCGCGGCGGTGGGTCATCCCGAACGCCGCCAGCTCCGCATGCTCGAAGCGCTCGTGCGCGAGCAGTTCGAACAGCTCGCGATCCTTGGGGTTCGAGCCCGGGAAGCCGGCCTCGATCAGGTCGATCCCCAGCTCGTCGAGCTTGTGCGCGACACGCAGCTTCTCCTCGGCCGAGAGGGACATCCCCTCCCCCTGCATGCCGTCGCGCAAGGTGGCGTCGTATAGCTGAATCTCATTCACGGTGGTTCCTTTCGAAGCGGTCGTGGGGCGAGGCGCGGGCAGCGGCCGTGCGCAGGAGCGCTAGTCGGCCGCCCGCGTAATTCGCACCACGAACATCGAAAGGACAGCCATCGCTATGCTCCAGCCCGCTCCGGGACCGCCGCGCCTGCGACGGCCGCCGCCGGCGGGAGCGCGACGACGTCGAGCCACTCGCGGTAGCGCTCGTTGCGCCCGTAGAGCACGTCCTGGAAGGCCTGCTGCAGCACGCGGGTCACCTCGCCGGGCCCGCCGGAACCGATCGCGTGGTCGTCGACCTCGCGCACCGGCACGAGCTCGGCCGCGGTGCCGGTGAGGAACACCTCGTCGGCGAGGTAGAGCTCGGCGCGCGTGATGTCGCGCTCGATCACCGCGTAGCCGAGGTCGCGCGCGATCTGGACGACCGACCGGCGGTTGATCCCGTCGAGGATCGAGGCCGTCTGGGGAGGCGTCACGATGACCCCGTCGCGCACCGTGTAGATGTTCTCGCCGGAGCCTTCGCAGACGTGACCGTGTGCGTCGAGCAGGATCGCCTCGTCGTAGCCGGCCTTGACCGACTCGATCTTCGCGAGCACGCTGTTGAGGTACTGGCCGGAGGCCTTGGCGGCCGGGATCAGCGAGCGGGGGCTGATGCGCTCCCAGGAGGCGACCTTCGCGCGGATCCCGTTGCGCGTGCCCTCCTCCCCGAGGTAGGTGCCCCATGGCCACAGCGCGATCGAGACATCGACGGGCGCTTCGAGCGGGTTGAGCCCCATCTGGCCGTAGCCGCGGTAGGCGATCGGCCGGATGTAGCACGATGTCATCGCGTTGCGGATCACCAGCTCGTGCGTCGCCGCACGCAGCTGCTCGACCGAGTACGGAAGGTCCATGTAGTAGAGCTTGGCGGAGCGTTCGAGGCGGTCCAGGTGGTCGTGGTGGCGGAAGATCGCCGGTCCATGCTCGGTGTCGTAGCAGCGGATGCCCTCGAACACGCCGGTGCCGTAGTGCAGCCCGTGCGTCAGCACGTGGACCTTCGCGTCCGCCCAGGCGACGAACTCCCCGTTGTGCCAGATGACCTCGGTTTCGATCAAAGCGTCCCGGCTTCCTCCGTTATAGGTATGCGAGCACGGCCGCCGTGGCCTGCGCCGTGCTCGCCGAACCGCCGAGATCGCGCGTCCGCAGCCCATCCGCGAGCGCACGATCGACGGCCGATTCTACAGCGCCCGCCTCCGCTTCCAAGCCCAGCCCGCGCCGCAGCATCAGCGCAACCGAGAGGAACATCGCGAGTGGATTGGCGACGCCCTGCCCGGCGATGTCGGGCGCAGAGCCATGAACGGGCTCGAACAGGCCCGGTCCCCCCTCCCCCAGCGAGGCGCTCGGCAGCATCCCGATCGAACCGGTGATCATCGCCGCCTCGTCGCTGAGGATGTCGCCGAACATGTTCTCGGTGACGATCACGTCAAAGCCGTTGGGGGCGCTGACGAGCGCCATCGCCGCGTTGTCGACGAGCAGATGTCGCAGTTCGACGCTCGGGAACTCCTCGGCATGCACACGCGTCACGACCTCGCGCCACAGGCGTGAGGTCTCGAGCACGTTGGCCTTGTCGACGCTCGTGACATGTGCGCGCGCCGCGCTGAAGGCGACCCGGGCGATGCGCTCGATCTCGGCGACGGTGTATTCGCACAGGTCGCTTGCCGCCTGCGCGGTGCGCGTCTTGGCGCCGAAGTAGATGCCGCCGGTCAGCTCGCGGACGACCAGCAGGTCGGTGCCGGCGATTCGCTCCTCACGCAGCGG
>CAZABN010000069.1:5629-10519 GCA_964483345.1 uncultured Solirubrobacteraceae bacterium | reverse complement strand
CTCGGTCGCGTGGCCGCGCGCGCGGGTCTCGACCGCCTCGACCTCGTAGCGCGCCGCGAGCGCGTAGACCACGAGATTGCGCAGGCGCTCCGTCACGGCCGTCGCGAACGGGTTGACGATGACCAGGGCCCGCCGGCGCTCGGCGGCGTCGATCGGCTCGAGCGTCGCGATCAGGTCCTCGACGGCGCGTTCGGTGGAGGAGTCGCTCACACACCTGCTACACCGCGCCGCGGCGCGCGTTACGAATCGGGCCGCGAGGTCGGGGAGGAAACCATCGTGTTTCCGCCGGCGCGGCGCTATACTCCCCCGCACATAGCTGGACGCATCCAGAGGGGTGGAGGGACTGGCCCTATGAAACCCCGGCAACCATCTCGCGCGAGCGAGAAACGGTGCCAATTCCATCAGGCTCCAACAACGGCCTGGGAGATGTGGTTGGAGCTTCTGCCCGGGAACCTTCGCCACATGACCAGCGGAGGTTTTTTCATATGGCGGCAGAGAATCTCAGATGCAAGGAATGCGGGACCGAGTACCCGCTCGAGGCGTTGTATGTGTGCGAGCGCTGTTTCGGACCGCTCGAGGTCAGCTACGACCACAGCTTCGCCGACGATGTGGCGGCGCTGCGGAGGCGGATCCAGGGCGGACCGCAGGACGTCTGGCGCTACGCCGACTTCCTTCCGCTCGCCGGCGGTCCGCCGGGGCCGTCGAATCACCTCGCCTCGCGGGCCGGACTGCCGGCCGGCTGGACGCCGCTGATCAACGCCGATCGCCTCGCCGAGCGCCTCGGCCTGCGCGAGGTCTGGGTCAAGAACGACGCCGCCAACCCGACCCACTCGTTCAAGGACCGCGTCGTCGCCGTGGCTTCGGCGCGCGCGCGCGAACTGGGCTTCGGTGCGCTCGCCTGCGCCTCGACCGGGAACCTCGGCAACGCCGTCGCCGCCCAGGCGGCCGCGCTCGGGCTGCCGTCCTACGTCTTCATCCCAGCCGACCTCGAGGAGCAGAAGATCCTCGGCACCGGCATCTACGGAACCAACCTGGTTTCCGTGAACGGCACCTACGACGAGGTCAATCGCCTGTGCACCGAGCTGTCGGCCGAGCACGACGACTGGGCGTTTGTGAACATCAACATGCGGCCCTACTACTCGGAGGGTTCGAAGACGGTCGCCTTCGAGATCGTCGAACAGCTCGGCTGGGAGCTTCCCGACCGCTGCATCGTTCCCGTCGCCTCGGGATCGCTCTTCACCAAGGTGCACCGCGGCTTCGCGGAGTGGCTCGAGCTCGGCCTCGTCGAGGGGCGCCAGCCGGTGATGAACGCGGCGCAGGCAGCGGGTTGCGCGCCGGTCGCGAACGCGTTTGCCGCCGGCGCGGACTTCTGCCAGCCGGTCAGGCCGAACACGATCGCCAAGTCGCTGGCGATCGGCAACCCCGCCGACGGGCCCTACGTGCTCGAGCTCGCTCGGCGCACCGGCGGCGGCGTGGACGCCGTCAGCGACGACCAGATCCGCGAGGGCATCGGGCTCTTGGCGGAGACGACCGGAATCTTCACCGAGACGGCCGGCGGCGTGAGCGTCGCGGTGCTCAGCGAGCTCGCGCGGCGCGGCGAGATCGATCCCGACGAGCGCGTCGTGCTGGTGATCACCGGCGACGGGCTGAAGACGCTCGACGCGGTGCGCGGCAGCTTCCGTGCGCATGAGATCGAACCGACGCTCGAGGCCTTCGAGGCGGCGGTCGGCTCGGCGGTCGGCTGATGGCGGTCACGGTCAGGATTCCGACGCAGCTGCGCTCGGCGACTGGCGGCGAGAGCGTCGCGAGCATCGAGGGCGCCACGGTCGCCGAGGTGCTGGACGGCCTGTTCGTGCGTTTCGGCGAGCTGCGCGAGCGGATCTCCGACGAACAGGGCGGGCTGCGGCGCTTCGTCAACGTCTACCTCTCCGGCGAGGACATCCGTTTCCTCGACGGCGTCGCGACACGCGTGCCCGACGGAGCCGAACTGACGATCCTGCCCGCGGTGGCCGGTGGCTGACGCGCTGAAGGTGCGCTGGCTCGACGAGCCGGAGGACAAGGACTACGCCGCCGCCCAGAGCTACCTCTCGCTGCTGGTCGGCGCCGACGACCTCGAGCCGCTGATCGAGCGGCTGCGCAACGCCCCGAGCGGCCGCTGGCGCGCGAAGGACATCCTGCGAGCGGCGCACCTTCCGCTGCTCAGCGCCAAGCAGAGCGAGGAGGTCGCGGAGAAGCTGGCAAAGGTGCGCGCGAAGGAGGCGCTCTCGCCGATCCTGCTGGTCGTGCTTCGTGCCGACGTCGTCATGCAGATCGCCGACGGCTACCACCGCACCTGCGCCTCCTTCCTCGCGCATGAGGACTCGCTGGTGCCGGGCCGGATCCTCTTCCTCTAGGGCCGCGCGGTCGACCAGGCCCCGCTCGCCCCGCCCCCGAAGCGGCGTCCGGCCGTGGCTGGACGGTCGTTGGAGATCGCCCGTGAGACGCCGTCCCGCCTGGGCGTTTGCCGCTAGACATCTGGTCGTCGCCGTGGCGCGGCGTCGAACCATCGTTGGTGATGGCCTGTGAGCCTCAAGTTGGGACCCTGCTGGTTCGACACTCTTCGCAGATGGAAGCCCGGATCGACACTCCAGCCCTCACCGCCGGCGCACCCCGGCTACGCCTCGCGCCCTCGCCGGGCGCCACGAGCGCGTTCGGCGACACGCTGCTGCGCGCCAGGCGCACGGCTCGCCGGATGCGCGCGCGCCGTCCGGCGCCGCCGGCGTCGTATGCCCCACCGGCCGAGGTGCAGCGCGAGCTGGCCGAGGCCGCGATCGCCTGCCAGACACTCGCCGCGCAGGGCAAGGAGCTGCGCTTCGGCCGCTGCCCCGACGGCCGCGTTTCGGTCGAGCTGATCGACGGCTCGGGCCGCCCGGTCGACGTGATCGGGCCGACCGGCCTGTTCGCGCTGCTGGCGCAGTCTCACTGAGGCCGCACCGGCCCCAGCGCCCACCACCGGCAGCTCACGCCGCCGCACGCCGTGCGGCGCCCGCGCCCGGCGCCCGGCCGTGCTCAGCTTCGGCGCGGCTCCAGGCCGGCGAGGCGGCACTGAACCTGAACGAGCCGGGCGAGCGCGTCGCTGGCCCTGAACTCGGCCTGGCACCAGCTCTTCGCCGCCGCTCCGCAGCGCGACAGCAGACCTCCGCCGGTCGAGCTGGCGACGACGACGTTGACACACCCCTTGGCCGACTTCGGCGCCGCGCTCGAATTGACGATCGCCGCGGCGGCGAGACCGACGACGAGCGCGAGAACGACCGCGATCGCGCGCTTCTGCGCGCGCGAAAGCGGCTGCGCGAGACGCTGGGAGTGGCCGATCATCACCATCGCAGGCGTCGAGTATAGGCCGCCGCAGCCTCGGTTCCGGGCGCTCGATCAGGGCGCGCCGACCCTCAGGCGGTCGGCACACGCGGCCACCCCGCAGCGGTGCGCCACGCGACGACCCGGGTGCAGAACTCGACACCTGTGGGGGATTGGCGTCGCACAGCCGCACCTTTACGTTCACTGAGGTGTTATCCGCGAGGGAAAGGGCGCAAATGGCTGAGCGGCACAGCGGCGTGGGCACAGCGGGAAGCGCTGCCTGGATGCGGCGATGAGCAGCACGCTGATGATGGCGAAGAGCGGAGGACGGATGACGAGAACCTCGGCGACTCGGATCGATGTGCGTAGGCGCGAGACGGCGTTGGCGCTGGTCGGCGGGCCGCAGCTGCTGCGCGCCGCGATGGGCGAGCTGATCGGCGCCCAGCCCGGCATGCGCATCGCCTGCTCGGTCTCCTCGATCGACGAGCTCGCGGAGAGCTTCGACGAGTTCTCACCGCGCTGCGACGTCGTGCTGCTCGACGTCGACTCTCACCGCGGCGGTTGCGCGCGCGCGGTGGAGCGCGTGCTGGCGCTCGAACTGGACTGCAAGCTCGTGCTGCTGTGCACCGAGATCACCGAGGAGATCGTGCTCTGCGCCACCACGCAGCGCGTCGACGGCGTCGTCCTGACGGAATCCTCCATCGGCGAGCTCTGCGAGGCCGTCGCCCACATCGTCACCGGCCATGCCGTGATGCCGGCCCGCTGGCGCGCGGTGCGCGAGGCGATCGAACTGACGCCGCGCCAGGTGGAGGTGCTCAAGCTGGTCTCCCGCGGCTACAGCAACGATGAGATCGCCCAGTGCCTCGACGTGCGCCCGAATACGGTCAAGTTCCACCTCTCGGAGATCTTTCGGCGTCTCGGGGTGCGAAACCGCATCGAGGCGATCGCAAGCCTGGCGGAGTCCTTCGACGATTGAGGTCGCATCCGGGTCCCATTTTCAAAGCGGTCGGGCGGAAGAAACCTGCCCAACTGAACGCGCGAAACCTCACCCGCCGATGAAGCGTGCGGCGTGGTGCAATTCGCGCAAGCCCGGCGGCTGCGATCCGCCGGGCGCAGTTCTTTCTGGGGATCGGGGGCGCACACACGGTGCGCCCCCGCCCCCTCCGCCGGTGGGGGACCCCAACCTCCACGCTGCGGCCGCCGCCTCGGCCGCTAGGTGAGTTCGCGACCGGGCGCGCCCGCCTTCGAGCGAGTGCGTCGAGCGCGCCGCCGGACACGGCTGGAGCGGCGCCCGGCGCGAGCGCTTCGTCGAGACGCGCTCGCCGGACCCCTCGCTGGGCGTGCGACAGCCTGCGGGGGGAGGTCGTAAGCTCCGCGGATGGACGAGGGCTTCGCGATCGCCTACCAGGTGCTCGAGCGTGACGTGCCGGTCTACGCGGCCGGCGGTGAGCTGCTCGGCACGGTCGATCACGTCGTGGCGGCGCCCGAACAGGACATCTTCCACGGGATCGTCATGGCCGCCGGCAAGGACCGGCGCTTCGTTGCGGCCGACCAGAT
>CAZABN010000069.1:0-5529 GCA_964483345.1 uncultured Solirubrobacteraceae bacterium | reverse complement strand
GCATGCCGACAGTAGTCGTCCACCACGACGTGAAGGACACCGATCACTGGCTCGCCTCGCCCAAACGCGAGGAGTTCTTCGGACCGCTCGGCGTCAGCAACATCCGAACCTTCGTCGACCCGCAGAACCCGACGCACGTTGCCGTGCTGATGGACGTCGCCGACATGGACGCCGTGATGGCCTCCCTGGAGACCCCGGAGGCGGCCGCCGCGATCGACCACGACGGCGTGCTGACGGAGACGATGGTCATCCTCGTGGAGGCGTAGCACGCGGGCGCACGAGTGACCGTCTGGGTTCGTCCCGGGCCGCGTCGCCGCGCGGCCCGGCTCGTGCCCGAACGGTTGCCGTGTCGGGCGAGCAGGGAGCTCCCGGCCCTGCGGTCGCGGAGCCCGCCGTCACGTACTGTTTCGCACAAACTTCCTGCTAAAGTGCGGCTTCGCAGCGTGGCTACCATGGACGATCCGGCAGCAGGGGGAGCTGCGAGCCGGCCGCTGGACAGGGAGGCCGGACATGCACACGAACCGCAGCGAGCACCGCGCGCGCAGGACACGCAAGGCGATGGGTGCCTCGAGCGCGCTTCACCCGCTCGGGCTGCTCGACGGTCTCCCGGACGCCGTCCTCGGATGGGACTCGGAACGCCGCATCGTCGCCTGGAACCTTGCCGCCAGGCGCATCTACGGCTACACGGCCGCGGAGGCACTTGGCCGCCGGCCCTCGGAGCTCCTGTCCACGCGGTTCCCGATGCCGCTGACCGAGGTCATCAGGACCCTGGCTGACAGCGGCTGCTGGGCGGGCCGTCTCGTGCAGACGACGAAGGACGGCCGCGAGTTGACCGTCGAGAGTCGCTGGCTCGCCCGCTTCGACGAACACGGGCAGGTCCACAGCGCGATGTCGGTCGATCGCGACATCAGCGCCCGGCTGGAGGATCAGTGGGAGGGTGAGCGGCTGAAGGCGTCCGCCGAGCACGAGCTGATCGAAAGCCGTCTGCACAATCTGCGTCGCCTCGAGAGCGTCGGCCAGATCGCCGGTGGCGTCGCGCACGACTTCAACAACATGCTGGCCGTCGTCATCAACTACGCCGGCCTGGTTGCCGGCGAGTTGACGGCGCTCGCGCGCGAGTCACCGGATGACGATCAACGCTGGCGTTCGATGAAGGCCGACCTCGACGAGGTGGTGCGGGCGGCCGAGCGCGCTGCACGGCTGACGCATCAGCTGCTGAGCTTCTCGCGCCAGACCCAGACCGATCCCGTTCCGGTCGATCTGAACGACTCCGTTCGCGAGGTGGAGGAGCTCTTGCGGCACACGCTCGGCCCGCGCATCACGCTCGACGTCGCCCTCGCGGATCAGCTGGCGTTGATCCGCGCGGACCCGGCGGAGATCGACCACCTGCTCGTCAACCTCGCGATCAACAGCCGGGACGCGATGCCCGACGGGGGCACTGTCACGGTCGAGACCGCCAACGTCGAGATCGATCCGGACTACGCGGCCCCCCGACTGGAGCTGCTGGCCGGGGGCCACGTTCGCCTTCGCGTGTCGGACACCGGGATCGGCATGGCACCAGAGATCCTCGAACACGCCTTCGACCCCTTCTTCACCACCAAGCCGCTGGGTCAGGGCACGGGGCTGGGCCTCACAACCGTGTTCGGCACCGTTCGACGGGCGCACGGCCGTGCCGAGATCAGCTCCGAACCCGGTGCGGGTACGACCTTCACCGCGCTGTTTCCGGTCGCGACGGCGGAACCCCTTCAGCCCGCCCCGCCCGCGGCTACGGCCACGGCAACCGCGGCCGCGGATCTGACGATCCTGCTGGTTGAGGACGAGCTGGCCCTGCGCAACGCGACGCGGCGAATTCTGGCCCGCGCCGGGTACACGGTCCTCGCCGCCGAGAGCGCCGCGGCCGCGCTCGAGGCCGCCGACGCCCACGCCGGCCGGATCGACCTCCTGCTGACCGACATCGTGATGCCGGGCATGCGCGGTGACCAGCTCGCCGAGGAGCTCTGCCGGATGCGCCCGTCGCTGCCCGTCCTCTTCATGTCCGGCTTCGCCGGACCGGGCATGGGGTCGGCGATGGAGCTGGCCGGCGCCGAGCTCATCGCGAAGCCCTTCACCGGCGAGCGGCTGCTGGAGCGCATCGCGACGCTCCAGCCGTGATGGACGCGAGCCGATGCCCGGCGTTCTGATCGTCGACGACGATCCCGCGTTGCGCTCGTGGGCCAAGCGCATCCTGACGGACCAGAGCTATGACTGCGAGGTGGCCGGTGACGCTGACGGCGCCCGCGAGGCGCTCGCGAGCGAGCGCTTCGAGGTCGTCCTGCTCGACGTGAACATGCCTGGCGAGTCGGGCATCGAGCTGCTCGCCCACCTGCGCGTCGAGTATCCGACGGTCGCGGTTCTGATGGTCACCGGCGAGGACGACCTCGGGCTCGCCACGGCCGCCATCGAACTCGGCGCCTACGGCTACCTCGTCAAGCCGGTTCGCCCCGGCGAGCTGCTGATCAACGTCACGAACGCGCTGCACCGGCGCCGCCGCGAGGCGGAACTGCGCCGGCGCTTCGAGCGCCTCGAAGGCGCCGGCGAAGACACCGCCGAGGCGCTGCGCCACGCACTGGAGGCGAGCGAGCTCTCACCCGACATCGCGCTCGCCTTTCAGAGCGACACGATGCGCCGGCTGCTGCGCCTCGCGGAGTTCCGCGACGACCAGACCGGCCAGCACATGTTCCGCATGGGCCGCTACTGCGAGCTGCTCGCGCTCCAGCTGGGGCTGGCGGAGGAGCGCTGCGAGCAGTTGCGCCTGGCGGGCGAGCTCCACGACATCGGCAAGGTGGGCATCGCCGACCGCATCCTGCTGAAGCCGGGCAGGCTGACCGTCGCCGAGTACCGGATCATGAGGACGCATGCCGAGATCGGGCACGCGCTCCTCGCGGACTCGTCGGCCGAGTTGATGAAGCTGGCGGCGAGTGTCGCCCTCAGCCACCACGAGCACTGGGACGGCCAGGGCTACCCGCTCGGCCTCTCCGGCGAGAGCATCCCGCTCGAAGGGCGCATCGCAGCCGTCGCCGACGTGTTCGACGCGCTCACGAGCGACCGCGTCTACCGGCCGGCGTTCCCGGTCGGCCTCGCCGTCAACATGATGGAAGCCGAGCGCGGCCGCCACTTCGAACCGGCGCTGCTCGACGCGATGCGCGCCACCTTCGACCACATCGACGAGGTGCGGCGCACCTACGCCGACTGAGGTCTCCGCCACCGCTGCCCGCGCGTCCCTCGCAGGACCGACCCGGTCGGCGTTGGGGGCCTGTGCTCACCCGACGCCGGCCGTGGCGCTTCTACGGTGTGTGGACGCTGTGGACGTCGAGCCTCGTCGGGTGTCCCGCGTTCGGCATCGCCACGCACTGTTTCGCGTCGGATCTCGGGAATGCCGGCCGCAGACGGCGCGGGCACGCGGCATCGGTGAGAGTACGATGGCTCCGTGGTCGTAGCGCGGTGCTTCGGGCGTGGCGGCTTGTGCGCAGCACTCGCGGTTGCGATCGTGGTCTCGCTCGGGTTGGCGGTTGTGAGCGCCGGGAGCGCAGCGCCACGGCCGGTCGGCGCGGTCCGCGTCGTGAGCGGGCTGCGGAACGGTTGCCGTCAGGTGCCGCTGGTGACCGGCCTCACGCTGGCCAGGGCCCGGCTTGTAGCCGCGCGCTCCGGCTGTCGTATCCGGGTGGCGGGCGCCCCGATCGTCGGGCCAAGCGGGCAAGTTGTTCGCGTCTCGGGCGGGGAGGGTCAGCGGCGCATCGCCCGCCAGGCGCCTCGGCGGGGCGGGCGAGGACCGTCGATCGACGTGTGGCTCGTACAGGAGTGCGCCGAGATGGGAGCGCCGGGTCCGCCGGCCGGCGAGCCGCTCGTGACGGCCGGACCGACCGAGTTGATCAGCGGCCTCTACGTCGCAGGCGGCCCGTTCGAGGTCTTCCCTGGCCCGTGTCGGCAAGGCGTTCCTGAGGCCGGCACGATCGTGGTCATCGACCCCGCTTCCGGCGCGACCGTCGCGAGCGCCACGGTCGCGACGGGACAGCTCGCCACGATCCCCCTCACACCCGGGACCTACACGGTCGAAGGGGCCTTCGGTGACGCTACCGTCAACGGCGCAGAGATGACGAACTCATCGTCCGTCACGATCCCAGCCGGCAAGACCGTCCGCCAGGACATCGTCGCCAGCGTGCCCTAGTCCGCGCCCGCCACGCGCCGCCCACATGGAGACCTGTGAGGCGTCCGCCTAGCCGGGTACGAGCAGGCGGTCGGTGATGGCATCGGCTTGCGGGTACTCGTGCGCCGTCTCGTAGCCGAGACCTTCGAACCTGCGCAGCAGGTCCTTCGAGGAGGATCCAGCGTCCCGGAGATGGATTTCGTTGAACTCGCAGAACACCAGCGGGCGGTCGCGGGTCATGATGCGCTCCGCGCCGTCAAGCATGAGGGACTCGGCGCCCTCGATGTCGATCTTGATGAATCCCACGCGCGTGGTGTGCGACACGATGCTGTCCAGTGCTCGGGTCGCCACCGGGACCACCGCACCGGTGTACGACGACGCGGTCAGCGACGAGTGTGGGGATCCATCCGCTGCGCCCGTTGTCTGGAGCATGGCCGCGCCGTCCTTGTCGGAGAGCGCGCACTCCCAGACGGTGAGCTGGTCAAGGTCATTGTCGGACTTCAGCTCGCGCAGTCGACCGACGTTGGCCGGCAGGGGCTCGATCGCGTGCACGCTGCCGCCCGAGCCGACCGCGCGACACAGCTGACTGGTTACGACGCCGGTATGCGCACCAGCATCAACCGCCGTTGAGCCAGGCCGAATCCGGTCGACGACCGCCTGTGGCAGCAGGAACAGGTCAACCCCGAGGAACAGGCAGGCATCGTAGATATCGCCGAGGCTGGTACGACGCGTATAGCCCAGGGTGTCTCGATACGTGAGCGTTGCCGGATGACGTACGAGCAGCTGCGCAAGCTGGCTGCGGCGCGGTACCAGCTGCGCGCGCGCGAGTCGTCCGAGCAGCCTGTACCCGCGACCGGAGATGCGCGCGATGATCGCAGATCGTCAGTCGCGCTCGGTGCGAATCACCCGTAAACGCTGGCCAGGCGCGGTCGTCGTCGCGGGCACCGGCATCACCCGCCTGCACGACCGGGTCTCGCGCAGGACGCAGCCGAATCGCCTCGATCCCGAGCCAGCCATCGAGATCGACCACGGTGAAGTGTCCAATTCGGCAGCACGTCCTCAACCGCGGTGAGCGTGGTGCCGATTAGCGATCCGTGCGCTACATCGCGATTCTGATCGCCATGCTCGCCGTGCTGGCGCTGGCGCTGGTCGGGCTCCCGACCGGCGGGTCGACCCTCGGTGGTGGCCCCGCGGCCGGTAGCACCTCCACATCGACGCCGGCCAGCGCGCCCGCGGCACAGCAGTCGCAGGGCGGCTACGGCTCCGCGATCCAGGCCGCGCGGAACGCCGTCAGCGTCGCGAGCCAGGACGCCCAGAGCGCTGCCGGCGCGAACCCGTAGGCGCGG
>CAZABN010000068.1:0-10698 GCA_964483345.1 uncultured Solirubrobacteraceae bacterium | reverse complement strand
GCGCCGACGCCTTCCGCTGGTACTTCTTCACCTCCAAGCAGCCGTGGGACGGCTATCGCTTCTCGATCGACGCGGTCGGCGAGTCGGTGCGCCAGTTCCTGCTGCAGCTGTGGAACGTGTACGCCTTCCTCGTCCTCTACGCCAACGCCGCCGAGCCGCCGGCGGATGATTTTGAGGCCGGGCCTTCAGGCCCGGATCATGACCTCGATCGCTGGGCGCGTTCGCGTCTGTCGGCGACCGTCGCCACGGTGGGCGAACGACTCGACGCCTATGACGCGACGAGCGCGGGGCGGGCGATCGCGGAGTACGTCGAGGATCTCTCGAACTGGTACGTGCGCCGCTCGCGCCGGCGCTTCTGGGACGGCGACCCGGGGGCGCTGGAAACGCTCCGCGCCGCGCTCGTCACGGTCGCGAAGCTGCTCGCGCCGTTCACCCCGTTCGTCGCCGACGAGCTCTACGACAACCTCGACGGCGCGCTGGCGAGCGTCCACCTGTGCGACTTCCCCGAGCCCGGCGAGCGCGACCACGAGCTCGAGTTCGCGATGGGCACCGCGCGCGAGACGGTGCGGCTCGGCCTCGCCGCCCGCAGCCAGGGCAACCTGAAGGTCCGCCAGCCGCTGCGCGAGGCGATCATCGTCGCCGACGGCCGCGAGCGCGAGGCGATCGAGCGGCTCGCGGAGGTCGTCCGCGAGGAGCTGAACGTCACCGCCCTGCGCTTCGTCGCCGCGGCCGACGAGCTGGGCACCTACACCGTCAAGCCGAACTTCCGCACGCTCGGCCCGCGTTTCGGCAGGCGGATGCCGCAACTGGTCTCGGCCGTGGAGGCGCTCGACGCGGCCGAGGTCGCGCGGGCGCTGCGGGCCGGCGAGACGGTCGTCGTCTCGATCGCCGGTGAGGACCACGAGCTCGGCGCCGGCGATCTCACGCTCGCGCTCGCGCCGCTCGAGGGCTACGGGCTGGAGCGCGAGGGAACGCACGCGGTCGCGCTCGAGCTTGCCCTCGACGACGAGCTGATCCGCTCGGGCCACGCCCGCGAGATCGTCCACGCCGTCCAGCAGTGCCGCCGCGACGCCGGCCTCGAGATAACCGACCGCATCACGCTGATCCTCGGCGGCGACGAGTCGCTGCTCGCCGCCGCGCGCGAGCACGAGGGCTACATCGTCAGCGAGACGCTCGCGACCGGCTTCGCCTGCGACGAGCGCGACGACTGGCTGGCGTCGGTCCAGATCGACTCGCTGACGCTGCGGATCTGGCTGGCGCGCAGCTGAGCGTGGCGCGCGCCCGCCGCGCGGCCGCCGACCTAAGGGTCGATCCCGGCCGGGATCGACCCTAAACCTCGGTGAACAGCTGCGCCTCGAGCTTCTTCTTCGGGTAGGCGCCGACCACCGTCTTGACCGGCTGGCCGCCGCGGAAGAGGATCATCGTCGGGATCGACAGAACCTGGAAGGCGGCGGCGGTCTGCTGGTTGTCGTCGATGTTCAGCTTGACGATCCGCAGGTCCGCGTGTTCGGCGGCGATCTCCTCGAGTATCGGTGCGACGACCCGGCACGGACCGCACCACGGCGCCCAGAAATCGACCAGCACCGGGGTCTCCGACTCGATCACCTCGGCCTGGAAGTTGTTGTCCGTGACGTCCGCCAGCGTGCCCGCCATGATCTGCTCCTAAGGTCGTTTGACTGCACTCCTGCCCAATACTATACAGAATGAAGTATTAGATCAGCAGCGCCAGCACGTGCGGTGAGACGTAGACCTCGATCAGCGCCGCGAGCATCAGCATCGGCACCGCGATCGCGACCGTCACGAAGGTCGCGGCAAGCAGCTGGTCCCACTCGCCGCGGCGGCTGGCGATGATCCAGGCCGCGAGCGGCAGGAACAGCGCGGTCAGCTCGATCAGGGCGTGCGGCAGCAGCACGACCAGCAGAACCCCGGGGGAGGTGTGCAGCGCGGCGGCGACCGACGCCGTCTCGCCGCCCAGCACGACCGCCTGCGCGGAGAGCGAGAAGGTGGTGGCGGCGATCACGAAGATGATCGCGAAGCGCCCGCCACGTTCGTGGATCAGGCGCGAGATGCCGGTGTGCCGCTCGGCCTGCAGCGGCAGCGAGGAGCCGGCGATGAAGCCGGCGACACAGGCCATCGCGTGCAGCGCCAGCACGAGCAGGTTCTTGACCAGGATCTGCTCGACCGAGGACCAGTTGCCGACCTTGAACGGCGGCGCGATCGTCTGCACGGTGAAGCCGCCCGAGCCCGAGACGCCGGCGATCAGCCAGGTCGCCGCGAGCAGCATGGTTGCCGCGAACAGGCTGCCCGCGAACCAGCGCCGCAGTGCGGGCCACGGATCGTCCTGCCAGCTGCCGAGCGTGTCACGGGTTCGCCGAACGCCCGCCACGAGGGCGAACCGCGACACAGGGTGCCCTTCGACCGAAGGCCCGCTCATTGGAGAGGCATCGGCGCTCCGGCGGCGCGGCGTGAATGCGCCCCCGCGCCGCGCTCAGCGGAACTCGCGGCGAAAGCGCAGCTGCGGCAGCACGACGAACGCCTCGGCCGCGATCCGCGGCGACATCTTGCTGTCTCCCCGCCGGCGCTCGCGGAACACGATCGGCACCTCGCGCACGCTGAAGCCGCGCCGCAGCGCGCGCTGGGTCATCTCGATCTGGAAGCAGTACCCGTGCGAGCGCACGCTCTCCAGCTCGATCGCCTCGAGCACCTCGCGGCGGAAGCACTTGAAGCCGCCGGTGAGGTCGTGCACGCGCAGGCCGAGCACGCCGCGCGCGTACATGCAGCCCGCGCGGCTGACGATCTGCCGCAGCACCCCCCAGTCGGCGACGCCGCCGCCGGGGACGTAGCGGGAGCCGAGCGCGAGATCCGCCCCGTCCACCACAGCCGCCAGCAGGCGGCCGAGGTCGGCGGGGTCGTGCGAGAAGTCGGCGTCCATCTGGAAGACGTGGGTCGCGCCGGCGTCGAGCGCGCGGCGAAAGCCGGCGAGGTAGGCGGGGCCGAGTCCCTCGCGCTGCGTGCGGTGGAGCACCTCGACCGCCGGGTTGCGCGCCGCCAGGGCGTCCGCCAGCTCGCCGGTCCCGTCGGGCGAGGAGTCGTCGACGACCAGCACGTGGTGGCCGCCGGGGGCGCAGGTCTCGAGCTCGGCGAGCGCGGCGGAGACCACCGCCTCGATGTTCTCCGCCTCGTTGAATGTCGGCATCACGAGCCACGCGGTCGGCGTCATGGCGGCCTACCCTAATGGAATGACCGCCCCCTCAAACGGTGCGATCGCCGACGCGCTCGACGAGCTCGGGGACCTCTACGAGCTGGACGGCGCGGTGATCCACCGCGTGCTCGCCTACCGCAATGCCGCCAAGGTCGTGCGCGACGCGCCGACCTCGGTCGCCGCGCTCACGCTCGAGGGCCGGGTGACCGAGCTCGCCGGCATCGGCGCGACGCTCGAGCAGAAGATCCTCGCCCTGATCGAGACCGGTGAGATCCCCGCCGCGGTCAAGCTCCGCGAGCGTTTCCCCCCGGGGCTGCTCGCGATCACCGGTCTCCCCGGGCTGGGGCCCAAGCGCGCGCGCCGGCTCTTCGACGAGCTCGGCATCGACTCGCCGCAGGCGCTGCGCACGGCGGCGCAGGAGCACCGGCTGCGGACACTGAGGGGCTTCGGCGCGAAGTTCGAGGAGTCGGTGCTCGCGGCGCTCGACGCCGGCGCCGCCGAGCGTCCGTCGCATCGCGTGGTGCTGGACCGCGCGCTGGCCGTCGGCGAGCTGCTGTGCGACGCGCTGCGCGCGCTCGACCGCTCCGCCCGCGTCGAGCTGGCCGGCTCGGCGCGCCGTCGCGCCGAGAGCGTCAAGGATCTCGACATCGTGCTCGACCGCCCCGAGCTGCTGCACGCGGTCGAGTCGCTCGAGCTGATCGAGAGCGCCTCGCGCACCAGCGCGAGCGCCGCCCGGGCGCGCACGCACAACGGCATGCTCGTCGAGCTGCGCGCCGTCGCCCCCGAGGCCTTCGGCAACCTGCTCCAGCACCTCACCGGCTCCGCCGCGCACAACGCCGCGCTGCGCGAGCGAGCGGTGCGGGGCGGCCTGCACGTCTCCGAGTACGGCGTGCTCGACGACGCGACCGGGGAGACCCGCGTGTGCGCGCAGGAGGCGGAGCTCTACGAGCTGCTGGGGCTCCCCTACATCGAGCCGGAGCTGCGCGAGAACCGCGGCGAGCTGGAGGCCGCGCTCGCCGGGACGCTGCCGGCGCTCGTCACGCTCGGCGACATCCGCGGCGACCTGCACTGCCACACGACGGCGTCGGACGGCCGCGCCGGCATCGATGAGATGGCGCTCGCGGCGCGCGAGCGCGGCTACGAGTACCTCGCGATCACCGACCATTCGGCGACCCACGGCTTCGGCGACGAGGTCTCGCCCGACCAGCTGCTGCGCCAGATCGAGCTGGTCCGTGCGGCCGAGGCGCGGATCGAGGGGATCAAGCTGCTGGCGGGCAGCGAGGTCAACATCCTGCCCGACGGTTCGCTCGACTACGACGACGAGCTGCTCGCGCAGCTCGACTGGGTGATCGCCAGCGTCCACACCGCCTTCGGACTCGACTCGGCCGCGATGACGGAGCGCGTGATCAACGCCGCCCGCCACCCGCTGGTTGACGCGATCGGGCATCTCACCGGCCGGCTGATCGAGCGCCGACCGCCCTACGCGATCGACACCGACGCCGTGTTCGCGGCCTGCGCGCAGGCGGGCACGCTGATCGAGATCAACGCCAGCCCGGACCGCCGCGACCTCGGCGAGGTGCACGCGCGCGCCGCGGTCGCCGCCGGCGTGGGCATCGTGATCAACTCGGACGCGCATTCGCCGGGCGGCTTCGACGTGCTGCGCTACGGCATCTGGACGGGGAGGCGGGCGTGGCTGCGCGCCGAGGATGTCGTCAACACGCTGCCCTGGCCGGCGCTGCAGGCGAGGCTCAGGCGCGCGCGCTGAGCAGTGGCAGCACCCGCTCGGCGACGATCGCATCGACGCTCGCGGCGCTGAAAGCCTCGAGCGCCGGCGCCGCGGCCTCGGCGTAGCCGGCGCGCGGATCGTCGAGCGCGATGCGGATCGCGCCGGCGAGATCGGGACCGACGAGACGGTGGTCGATCTCGCGCGCGATGTCGAGCGCCGGGTAGGAGAACGCCGTCTCGGTGCTGACGAGCATCGCGCCGTCGGCGAGCGCCTCGAGCTGCGCGATCCCGTACTCCTCTCGCCGCGACGCGGCGATGTAGAGCCGCGAACGGCGCAGCAGCGCGCGGTAGGCGCCGCGCTCGAGCGTCCCCAGCGCCCGCACACCCTCGACCGCCGGCAGCTGCGAGGTCCCGGCGATCAGCAGCTCCTCGCCGTCGCGGCGCGCGGCGGCCCACGCTTCGAGCACGACGTCGAGGCCCTTCTTGACGCGGTCGGTGGCGTAGGTGATCGCCGCGATGTCGCGCTGCGGACCCGCGAGCAGCGGCCCGGAGCGTTCGACGACGATCGGCACGACGACGACCGGGCCGATCGCGGCGGGGGCTCCCACCATCGCGCCGTCGCTGACCGGCAGTAGCAGCGGCGCGCGTGCCAGCACGCGGCGCTCGCGCGGGCGCTGCCAGATGCCGTGGCGCCCGGGCCGGTTGGCGGCGCTGAGCGCGTCGAGCCGGATCGCGCCCGCCACCGGCGCCAGCAGCGCCGCGGTGATCGTCGAGTAGATGACGGCGTCCGGTCGCTCACGCGAGATCGCGCCGGTCGCCGCGACGCGCGCGGCGCGCGCCCACACCAGGTCGGTCAGGGCGAGCGTGCGCACCGAGCGTGGCGGCGCCGCCGCCGCGAGCGTGACCGTGGCCCCCGCGCGCTCGAGGCTCGCGGCGAGCTCGGCGTCGGAGGCGCGCAGCCCGGCGGTCGAGCCGAGCGAGACGAGCACGATCGCGGTCACGCCGGGCTGCGTTCCTCGGTCGGCAGGTAGGCCTTGAACCCGGGCGTGCGGGTGAGCGTGATCGGCCGGAGCGGTGAGGTCTCCTCGACGTAGAAGCGCACGCCGTCGCGACGCTCGATCGCGATCACCGCCCCGTTCTGCTGGCGCCATGCGAGCGCCCAGATCAGCGCGAAGCCGGTCGCGATCGCCGGGATCTGCGGCCACAGCAGCGCCAGGGCGCCGGCGACCAGCGTCGAGAGCAGCAGCGGCCACAGACGGGCGAGCAGGATCCGCCCGGGACGCTGCGGCGGCAGCACGCCGACCACCTTGGCGCCGCCGAGCAGCCGCGTGATCGGCGGCGAGGCGGCGGCGCGGCGCCCCATCGCGAGGCCGATCAGGCAGGCGAGCGCCCACCAGATGATCGCGACGGTCGCGGTGCCCGGCTCGCCGGCCCCGCGCGCGCTCAGCAGCGTGATCGCGGCAAGCGTCGTCGCCGCGGCCGCGCAGAGCACGACGGTGGCCTTGACGAAGTCGGCGAACGGCATCGCGCTATGCCAGCAGCAGTCCGAGCAGCTCACGGACGCCGGGCGGGCCGTCGACCATCGCGTCGGCGGCCGCCTCGAGCTCCGCGGGGGTCTCCTCGGAGCGCACGCCGACGCACACGGCGCGCTCGCCGAGCAGCTCGCGCAGGCCGGCGAAGGCGTCGACGTCGGTGTGGTCGTCGCCGACGTAGAGGGCCGTGGCGGGCGGATGCTCGGCGAGCAGCCGGCGGATGCCGCGCCCCTTGTCGATCGCCACCGGCGGGCGGATCTCCAGCACCTTGCGGCCGCGGTGGGTGTGCAGGCCCGCATCCTGCGCGGCCAGCTCGAGCGCCGCGACGGCCACCAGCGCGGCCGGCTCATCCGGCGCACCGCGCCAGTGGAAGGCGACGATCGCGCCCTTGTCCTCGCGGCGGATCCGCAGCTGCTGCAGCGACGGCGTGTCGGCGCGGTCCGCGAACCGGTGCACGCGCGCGGCCCAGCTCGCGACCGCCGCGTCGACGATCGCCTCGCGCGATCAGGGCGCCAGCAGCTCGCTGCCGTGGTTGCCGATGTAGGCGATCGAGCCGATCGCGACCATCTGGCGCGCGACGGCGGCCGAGCGGCCGCTCACGCAGGCGACGGTGCGGTAGCGCCGGGCCAGCTCGATCAGGGTCATCCGCGTCTGTTCTGGCACCGCCGCGTCAGAGGCGTGGCGCACGATCGGTGCGAGCGTTCCGTCGATGTCGAGCAGCACCGCCGCGGCCGCCGGGTCGGCGCGCAGCGGCGCGAGGAGCTCGGCGATCGCTGGACTGGCGCGCATCCTCCAAGTATCGCGCGCCCCCGCGCTCCGCAAACGCGACCCGCCACCTGCGGCCTGCGCTATCGTACGCGTATGGGCCTCGAGAATCCTCTTCATATCCTCCTGCTGCTGGTGGTCATCCTGTTGGTCTTTGGCGCCAAGCGCCTGCCGGAGATCGGGCGCTCGCTCGGCGAAGGCATGCGCGGGTTCAAGGACTCGCTGAGCGGTGACAACAACCAGCACTCGCTGACGTCAGCTCCGCCCGCTGCGCCGCCCGCCGCTTCGGCGATGGCCGCCGCACCGGTCGCCGCTCCGGCGCCCGCACCGGTCGCGGCCCCCCCGGCCGCGCCTGTGACCGCCGGGGTTGCGCCGCACGAGGACGCTTCGGCGTCCTGAGCGCGAGCGACTGAGAGCGGAAGCGAGGACTACGCGGCGCGGACGTTGTCCGCGCCGTTTTCGGGCGCGACAAGCTCCGGCAGCGCTGTCGGCCGGCGCTCCTCCGGCTCGCCGAGCGTCGCCGTGAGCGTCCGCGGCGAGTCCTCGATCCCGCCCAGCTCGACCGGGCGGCCGGACGTCGCGCCGGCCTCCTCGATCCGCCGCAGCTGCGGCACGACGCGTGACTCGAACGAGCCGACCGCCTCGTTGTAGGCGCTCACCGCGGAGCCGAGCTGGCGCCCGACGCGCGCGAGCGGCTCGACGAACCGGGCGATCCGCTTGTGCAGCTCACGACCGGTTTCGGCGATCTCGCGCGCCGAGGCGGCGATCAGCTCCTGCTTCCAGCCGTAGTGGACGGCGCGCAGCAGGCCGATCAGCGTGGTCGGCGTCGCCAGCAGGACCTGCTGGTCGACGCCGTACTCGATCAGCGCCGGATCCTCGCTCAGCGCCGCGTGATAGATGCCGTCGGAGGGCACGAACATCACGACCAGCTCCGGGCTCGTCTCGAGCTGCGACTGGTAGGCCTTCGACGCCAGCTTCGTGATGTGGTCGCGCGTCTGGCGCGCGTGGCGCGCGAGGTGCACGCCGCGCTCCTCGTCGGTCGTCGCCTCCATCGCGGAGAGGTACGCGTCGAGCGGCACCTTCGAGTCCACGACGATCAGCTTGCCGCCCGGCAGGCGCACCAGCACGTCGGGGCGCAGCCGGCCCGAGTCGCTCTCGATCGTCGTCTGCTCGGTGAAGTCGCAGTGGGCGACCATGCCCGCCATCTCGATCACGTTGCGCAGCTGGATCTCGCCCCAGGAACCGCGCGTGGCCGGCCGCCGCAGCGCCCCGACCAGGCTGCCGGTCTCCGAGCGCAGCCCCGAGATCCCCTCGTTGAGCTGCTTGAACATCTCGCTGAGCTGTCCCTGCGCCTCGCGGCGCTCGCGTTCGAGCAGCTCGATCTGGCTCTCCACCTTCCCGAGCTTGTCCTTCATCGGCTCGACCAGGCCGCGCAGCTCGGCCGCGCGCTTGCCCATCTCACCGGCCGCGCGCTCGTTCTCGAGCCGGTGCTGCGCCGTGAGCTCCCGCGTCAGCGACTCCGCCGTCTTCTCCAGCACCGCGGAGGAGATCCCCGCCATCTCGTCGCGCAGCTGCGCGCGACTGGCCTCGAGCAGCTCGCGCTGGCTGGCCCCGGAGGCCTGCGCCGCCTCGCGCAGCGCGCGCTCGGTGCGCACGCGCCCGATCAGCAGGGCGCCGGCGAGCGCGCCGCCGATGATCGCTCCGGTTATCAGCATGACGATCGACATAGGACCGTTCAGCTTCCAACACGCGTCGGACGGTACGGTGTCCGCCAGCGCCGGCCCGGCCGCCACGATGAACGAGACCGCTCCCAGACGCATCGCCACGAGCGCGCCGCGCCGCCGCCGCGGGCGCCCGGCGAAGCTCTCGCGCGAGGCGATCCTGGCCGCCGCGCTGACGCTGCTCGACCGCGAGGGCGCCGAGGCGCTGACGATGCGCCGGCTCGGCGGCGAGCTGGGCGTCGAGGCGATGTCGCTCTACCGCCATATCGCGGACCGCGCCGCGCTGCTCGACGGCCTGGCCGACCGCCTCGCCGGGGAGTTCGAGCGGCGCGGGCGCGACGAGGACTGGGCGGACGCGCTGCGCGGGCTGGCCGGCGACGTGCGGGCGGTCGCGCGCCGCCACCCGGCGGCCTTCACGCTGCTCGCCTCGCGCGTGCTGAGCACGCCGAACGTGCTGGCGCCGATCGAGGACGTGCTCGCGAGCCTGCGAGGCGGCGGCTTCACGCCGGCGCGCGCGATCTTCGCCTTCCGGCTAGTCCTCACCTACGCGCGCGGCTACGCGCTGGCCGAGCTGGCGGGCTTCGCGATCGAGGTCGGGCCGGAGCAGCCGCTGCCGACGATCCGCTCGCTGAGCCGGCGCCTCGCGAGCGAGCCGACCGAGGCCAACTTCCGCAACGGACTCGAAACGATCCTCGGCGGCCTGCGGGCCGAACGCGAGGCGCTCGCCGAAAAGGAGGCGCACCAGTGACCCACCCCTACGTGATCGCCGACGTCTTCACCGACACCCCGCTCGCGGGCAACGGCCTCGCCGTGTTCACGGACGGGACCCCCTTCGACGACGCCACGATGCAGCGCCTGGCGCGGGAGATGAACCTCTCGGAGACGGTCTTCGCGCTGGCGCCGCGGGACGGCGGCGACGCCTGGATCCGCATCTTCACGCCCGGGAGCGAGCTGCCGTTCGCCGGTCACCCGGTGCTCGGCTCGGCCTTCGTGCTGGCGGGCGACCGCGACGTGGTCGCGCTCGAGACCGGTCTCGGCACCGTCCCGGTCACGCTCGAACGCGCGCCCGGCGGCGCCGTCGTGTTCGGCCGCATGCGCCAGCCGCTGCCGACGATCGAGCCCTTCGAGCAACAGCAGGCGCTGCTGGCCGCGCTCGGCGTCGCCGGCTCCCAGCTGCCGATCGAGGGCTACGTCAACGGGCCGCACAACGTCTACGTGGCGCTCGAGGACGAGGCCGCGGTGGCGGCGCTCACCCCCGACCACCGAGCCCTGGCCGCGCTCGGGCGCTTCAACGTGAGCTGCTTCGCCGGCGCCGGCGCGAGCTGGAAGACGCGCATGTTCGCGCCCGCGATCGGCGTCAACGAGGACCCCGCGACCGGCTCGGCCGCCGGTCCGCTCGCGCTGCACCTGGCGCGCCACGGCGCGATCGAGTTCGGTCAGGAGATCGAGATCGCGCAGGGCGCCGAGATCGGCCGCCCCTCGAGGCTGCACGCGCGCGTCGATGGCTCGCGCGAGCAGGTCGAGCTGATCGAGGTCGGCGGCGCCGCCGTGATCGTCGCGCGCGGCGAGTTCAACCTGTAGCGCTGACCCGCCGGCTAGCGCGCGGCGCGCGCGTCCAGCCCGTGCTCGAGCGCGCCCTTGACGGTGGCGTCGAGCGCGTTCAGGCGGTACAGCGCGAGCGCCTCGACGCTGCCGAAGCGCCCGCCCGGCGCGGCGTCGGCGCCGTGGTGGCAGAGCACGCAGTGCTCGAGCG
>CAZABN010000067.1:1755-11002 GCA_964483345.1 uncultured Solirubrobacteraceae bacterium | reverse complement strand
CGATCTGCTTCGTGCGCTCGCGCAAGGGCGTCGAGCTGCTCAGCCGAATCACCCGTGACGAGCTGGAGCGGCTCGGCGCCGGGGAGCTGGGTGAACTGGTGACGCCGTACCGCGCCGGCTACACGCCGGCGCAACGGCGCGAGATCGAGGCGCGCCTGATGGCCGGGGAGGTGCGCGCCGTCGTGACGACCGACGCGCTCGAGCTGGGAATCGACGTCGGGGCGCTGGACGCCGCGGTGGTGGTCACCTTCCCCGGCACGATCGCGAGCCTGCGGCAGATGTGGGGACGCGCCGGGCGCCGGCGCCGCGGATTTGCGTGCTACGTCGCCGGCGAGGACGCGCTCGATCAGTTCTTCGCCCGTCACACCGAGGACTTCCTGGACCGGCCCGTGGAGTCGGCGATCCTCGACCACGAGTCCGAGGAGATCCACCTCGCGCATCTGCTCTGCGCCGCCCACGAGGGCCCGCTCAGCGAACGTGACAGCGAGTTCTTCGGGCCGCGCACGCTCGCCCACCTCGAGCGCCTCGAGGGGCTCGGCGAGCTGCGAGCGAAGGACGGCCAGTTCGTCCTGCGCCGCCGCGAGCGCTACCCGGCCGGTGAGGTCTCGCTGCGATCGGCGTCGCGCGACTCGTTCGAAATCGTCGAGCTCGGAACCGGCGAGGCCCTCGGTACGGCCGAGTTCGCGCGCGCGTTCTCGACGCTTCACCCGGGCGCGATCTACCTGCACCTCGGTCGCTCGTTCCACGTGCGCGAGCTCGACGTGCAGGCGCGCCGGGCGCTGGTCGAGCCGTTCGACGGCGACTGGTACACCCAGCCGAAGCGCGAGACCGACACGCTGATCGAGCGGCTGCTGGACCGCCGCGAGACGCTCGGTGTGACGCTCTCCTTCGGCCGCGTGATCGTGACCGAGACGGTGCTCGCCTACCAGCGCCGGCGGCTCTCCGACCACACCGAGATCGACCTGACGGCGCTCGAGCTGCCGCCGACACGCTTCGCGACCCAGGCGATGTGGTTCGAGCTGAGCGCCGGCATGCTCGAGCGCTTCCCACTGGAGCTGCTGCTCGGCTCGCTGCATGCCACCGAGCACGCTCAGATCGCGGTCCTGCCGCTGCTGGCGATGTGCGACCGCTGGGACATCGGCGGCCTCTCCACAAACGCCCACCCCCAGACCGGCGGACCGACGATCTTCATCCACGACGGCCACCCCGGCGGCGTCGGCATCACGCGCATCGCCTTCGCGCACTTCGAGGAGCTGGTCGCGGACGCCCACCGGCTGATCAGCGAATGCGTTTGCCGCAACGGCTGCCCTTCGTGCGTGCAGTCGCCGAAGTGCGGCAACCTCAACGAGCCGCTCTCGAAGGGCGGCGCCGGCGAACTGCTGGAGCGGATGCTGGCCGCGGCGTGAGCGTGGGGGCGGCCGTGCGAGGCTGCCGCGACGTCGCGTCCACAGGACCTGCGCGACGCCGACCTCGGTTTGCGCGCCGGGCGGTGCGCCGCGCTGCAACTATCGTTCGGCCGGCGGCGAGCGCCCGCACGGACCCTGCGCGGCGAGCGCCTGAACCGTTGTCCCCTCGGATGCTGCTCGTTCGTTTCAGGGACATCAGTTCAATCCGCTCGAAGGAGGCACCGAAATGCAGTACGCACTTTTGATCTACGCCAAGCCCGGATCGCACGAGGAGCTCGCCGAGGAGGAGCGGGGCGCCGTCGTCGGCGAGTACATGGCGTTGGCCGGCGATCCTCGCTGTGTGACCAGTGGCCAGCTCAAGCCGGTGGAGACCGCGACCACGGTTCGCGTGGCGGACGGCAGGACGCTGGTCACCGACGGTCCGTTTGCGGACACCAAGGAGGTGTTCGGGGGCTACTACATCTTCGACGCGGCAAGCCTCGATGAGGCCCTCGAGATCGCGTCACGGGTCCCTGCGGCGCGACTCGGCGGATCGGTCGAGGTGCGCCCCGTGATGGAGCGGTAGCGCTGCTCGAGGATCTCTTCCGAGAGCAGTGGGGCCGGGTGCTGGCCTCCACGATCGGCTTCCTCGGCGACTTCGACCTCGCCGAGGAAGCCGTCCAGGAGGCGTTCGCAATCGCAGCCGAGCGCTGGCAGCGCGACGGCACCCCGGCCAACCCGGCCGGCTGGCTGGTCGTCACTGCGCGCAACCGCGCGATCGACCTGATTCGCCGGGAGCGCACGCTCGCCCGGAAGCTGCATCTGCTCGACGTGCGGGAGGTCACCGTGGACGAACTGGACGAAACCGTGATCGGCGACGAGCGGCTGGAGATGGTCTTCACCTGCTGCCACCCGGCGCTCGCGCTCGAGGCGCAGGTGGCGCTGATCCTGCGAGCCCTGGGCGGCCTGACGACGGAAGAGATCGCCCGTGCGTTCCTCGTCTCCGAGGAGACGATGAAGCGGCGGCTTTCGCGCGCCAAGGCGAAGATCAAGGAGACCGGCATCCCGTTCGAGATTCCAGTCGATCCCGCGCTGTCTGACCGTCTGGACGCGGTGCTGGCGGTCATCTACCTCATCTACAACGAGGGCTACAGCGGCCGCATCGACCTCGCCGGCGAGGCGATCCGGCTCGGCGGCGTGCTCAGCGAGCTGATGCCCGACGAGTCGGAGGTCCATGGCCTGGTTGCGTTGATGCTGATCCATCATGCCCGGCGAGACGCGCGGTTCGACACCGGCGATCTGGTGCTGCTCGCCGACCAGGATCGCGCGCTGTGGGACGAGGAGGCGATCGTCGCGGGCCGCTCGCTGCTAGATCGCGCGATCGCCATGCGCGGCGGCGGAAGGTACGTGCTCCAGGCGGCGATTGCGTCGCTGCAGATCGAGGAACCGATCGACTGGCCACAGATCGCGGAGCTCTACGAGCGATTGGGCGAGCTCACCGACTCGCCGGTCGTCGAGCTCAATCGGGCGGTCGCTGTCAGCGAATCAGGAGCGCCGGCGCGAGCGCTCGAGATTGTCGAGCGGCTCGACCTCGACGACTACCGCTACCTGCATTCGACACGAGCCGAGCTGCTGCGGCGCCTCGGCCGAACCGACGATGCCCGAGCGGCATACGCTCGCGCGCTCGAGCAGGCGACCACGGAGCCCGAGCGGCGCTTCCTCCAGCGCCGCCTGGCAGAGCTCTGACCCGCGCCGGCCGGGCCGCGTTGGCGGCGGTCGCCACGACGAGGCTCGACCTCCCGAGTGCGCCCGGGCGAGTCCGCTCGGGGCAGCCGCGCCGGCGCGCCGACGCTCGTCGCCGGCGCCCCCGATCCGGCGTCCGAGCGGCCACGGCGGACCGCGGGCCGCGTGCCCTTCGAGCGGATCATCGCCGCGCGCGAGCGGTTTCGCGCGCGCCAACGTCACCGCCCTACGGCGACCACCAGCTGAACTGGCCGTTCCAGTCGATCTGGCCGTTGAAGGAGATCGACATCGGTGGTGCCCTCCAGACGCGCTCGGGGAACAGGGGTCGTTCGATCTCGACCGGCTTGCCGCCGGCGGCCGGCGCCAGCCAGAGGCCGTCGCCGCTGACGTAGAGCAGATCGCGGCCGTCGCGCGACCAGGTCGGCACGGACGCGCCGGAGACGCTCGCGAGCTTCGTGCTCGTGCCGCTACGCGGGTTCCACACGAGCAGCTCGTGCGCCGCGTACCAGGCGGGGGTCGCGAGATCGCCGGGGGTGGTCGGGGCCAGCACGTAGGCGAGCCGGCTGCCGTCGGGGGACCAGGCAGGCTCGACCGAGACGGCGGAGCCGGGCGTGCCCGGCGGCGGAGGGCGGACCGCCGCGCAGGCTCCGCCGAGGCACGGCAGCTTGGGCGCCCTGCCGAGCCAGACCGTGTCGCCGGGCAGCGCGGCGCAGCGAAGCGTGCTGCGCGTGCACGTCTCGACGGCCTTGCCCTGCGAGTAGACGCGCCCGGCGCTGCTGGTGGTCGCGACGAGCGACAGCTCGCCTCCGCGCCCCGCGGCAACCGGGTCGGTGCCGCCGTCGGACAGCGTCTGCGCGATCAGGCGAGGGGGCGCCCCGGGTGCGGTGAGCACCTCGAGCGGCGTGTTGTCGAGGTTGCGCGAGGCGCCGCAGGCGATCGCCCAGAACGCGATCCCCCAGCGCGGCCACCAGCCCGCGAGCGGGGCGATCACGTCGTCGCAGCCGCCGCCGTAGATGCCGGGGAGATGCTGGTCGCTGTGGATCGAGAACCACGTGGTCGGCCTGCCGGCGCCCACCGGATATGCGGTCACCGTGCCCGAAACGCCGGGCCGCGGGTTGTCAACGGAGACCGCGAGCTCGCCGCCGCTTGGCGACCAGACGGCGCCCTCGAGCGAGGTTGGCGCGGTCGCGGACGGCGGCAGCGCGAACAGGCGCCTGACGGCGCCGTGCGCGGATACGAGATCCACCGCCTGCGGCCGGCCCTTCGCGTCGGCGATCACGGCCAGCACGTCCGCCGTCGGGCTCCAGCCGACCAGCCCGTCGACGCCAACGCCCGCCACCTCGTGCGCCCCGCTGCCATCGGCGTTCGCAAGCCACAGCTGTGAGGGGCTCCCATCGCCGTCGCTCTGCACGGTCACCAGATACGCAAGCCAGCGGCCGTCGCGCGAGAACCTGGGCGCGCTGGGGCTCACGGGCGTCGACAGCGAGACCTGCGTGTTCCAGCTGGCGTCCGCGACCGGCTGCGCCGTGTAGGTCGTCGAGGCGACCTTCCGCAGCGAGCCCGCCGCCCCGTCGAGAACCCACAGGGCGCCGCGCGAGATGAACGCCAGCTCGCCCTCACGGCTGAATGCCGTGACGTCGACAAAGGGCCGGCCGGCGGTTTCGGCGACGACGCCGGAACTCCCGCCCGAGCCCGCGACGAAGGCGAGGCCGGCCGCAGCCGCCAGCACCGCCGCGCCGGCGGCCGCGCGCAGGCGCCGGCGCCGAGTGCGCCGCCGGGCTTCCTTGATCAGCGCCGCCGGGCCGTCGGCGACCGGCACGGCCGGGGGCACGGTTGGCGGTACGACCGGGGGCACGCTCGGGGGAACCAGGACGCTCATCGAGGCAGACGCGCGGGCATTTTGAAACTACTATGGCTAGCATCATGCTCCGTGTCAAGGTCGCCCGCGGGGTCGGGGGAGTTCGGCGCCGACTCGGCGGTGGCGCCCGGCAGCCTGCCGAACGGTCCGAGCCGTGATCTCGGCGTGGCTCACAGCCATGTGCTGAGGGCTCGCCAATCAGCTCAACCTGGCCGGCGCCCGTGTCGATGGTTGCGATGGCGGCTCAGAACGGTGAGGCTTCTCGTCCGGTTTGCCGGACTCGCAGCGCCGCTGACCTCCTTCGCGCCGACTGGCGAAGCTCTCCGCGGACCTGTGTTCGCGTCATCAGACCCCCCACCACCCGCCCTTGCGCTCGCCCCGGTCCCGGCGTCCCTGAGGAGATCCTGGAGAACGACCGTGACATTGACAATCCTCATTGTTGTGAACGTGGCGTTCGCCGCCACGACCGCCTTCGCACTGGCCTTCGTGATGTCGCGGCCCGTGCGGTTGACGCCCCGTCTGCCGAGGGCGCCCAGAACGGCTGCGCCGGCGGGGGCCGGAGACGACCGGCCTGACGCGGGACCGGGTTTGGCGCATGCCCCGCGCGCCGCCCGGCCGGTGCGTCCTCGCGCGCAAGCGAGCGTGCGCACGTGACGGCGCTCGTCACCGGAGCGTCCGGCTACATCGGCAACCGGCTGGTGTGCGAGCTCCTTGAGCTAGGCGAACCGGTCGGCGCGGTGGTGCGCGATCCGAGCCGCGTCAGCTTTGATCCGGCGGTGACCGTGTACCGCGCCGACATGCTCGACGCGGAATCGCTGCGGACGATCGATGGCGACTTTTCGACGGCCTACTACCTCGTGCACTCAATGGGTCGCGGCGGCGATTCGGGCTACGAGCAGCGCGACGTGACCGCCGCCTCGAATTTTGCGCGGTTCGCGACGGCTGCCGGCATCGAGCGCGTTGTCTATCTCGGTGGGCTTGGAGATCACCCCGGATCCAAGCACCTGCGCTCGCGTCAGCGCGTCGGCGAGGTGTTGCGCGACGAAGGACCGCCGCTGACATGGTTTCGCGCGGGGATGGTTGTTGGCGCCGGCTCCGAGAGCTACCGAACCCTGCGCTCGCTCGTGGAGCGCCTGCCGGTGATGCTCGCACCGGCTTGGCTTTCCACCCCCACCCAGGCGATCGGGATCGACGACGTGCTGCGCTATCTCACCGAGGCTCCGCGGATTGCACAGGCGGGTTCGCGCGAGATTCAGATCGGATCAGCCGAGATCCTCACCTACGGCCAGATGCTCGACGGCATGTCCGATGCGCTGGGACTGCGCCGCCGCCCGCGCATCCCCGTGCCGCTCCTGAGCCCGTGGCTGTCGTCTCACTGGATCGGCCTCGTCACACCGGTCGACACCGGTGTTGCCCGACCGCTGATCGAGGGCCTGTCAACCGAGACGACCGTCAGCGATCCATCGGGAATGGCGCTCTTTGACTTCGTCCCGCAATCCTTCGAGCACGCGCTGCGTGCGGCAATCGCCGAAGCCGGCGAGTCCCTCTCGGCCCCTCCGCCCGCTACCCCCCCAGCGCCATCTTGCGCAGGTCGAGCGCCTCGTCGAGCACGGCCTCACTGACGCCCTGCTCGCGGGCGACCTCGCGCAGCGGGCGACCGGAGCGCGTGGCCTCCTGCACGATCAGCGTCGCGCGGTCGTAGCCGATGTAGGGGTTGAGCGCCGTCGCCACGGCGAGTGTCGACTCGGCGCTGCGCGTGCAGCCGGCGCGGTTGGCTTCGATCCCGCTGACGCATTTCTCGTTCAGCACGGTGGTGGCGCTGGTCAGCAGCGCGATCGACGACAGCAGGTTGCGCGCGATCAGCGGGATGCGGACGTTCAGCTCGAAGTTGCCCTGCATGCCGCCGATCGTGATTGCGGTGTCGTTGCCGATCACCTGCGCGGCGACCTGCAGCACGACCTCGGGGATCACCGGGTTGACCTTGCCCGGCATGATCGAGGAGCCCTTCTGCAGTTCCGGCAGGAACAGCTCGCCGATGCCGGCTCGCGGACCCGAGCCCATCAGCGCGAGGTCCTGGGCGATCTTCGTCAGCGACACGGCGAGCACCTTCAGCGCGCCCGACAGCTCGACCAGCGCGTCGCGGTTGGCCTGCGCTTCGAACGGGTCCTCCGGCGGCGAGATCTTCAGCTTCGTCTCGGCGCTGAGGCGGCGGCGGACCATCGCGGCGAACTTGGGGTGGGTGTTCAGACCGGTGCCGGTGGCCGTGCCCCCCAGCGGGATCTGGGCGACGCGTGGCAGGGTGTCGGAGATCCGCGCACGCGCCAGGCGGATCTGGGCGGCGTAACCGGCGAACTCCTGTCCGAGCGTGACGGGCACGGCGTCCATCAGGTGAGTCCGGCCCGCCTTGACGATCGTGTTGAAACGCCGGCTCTTGAGCGTCAGCGCGCGCTCGAGTGCGGCGAGCGACGGCAGCAGGCGCCGCGTGGTCAGCTCGAGCGCCGCGAGATGGACCGCCGACGGGAAGACGTCGTTGGAGGACTGCCCGAGGTTGACGTGGTCGTTGGCGTGGACGCCCTCACCGGCGAGCTTCGCGATCACCTCGTTGGCGTTCATGTTCGACGAGGTGCCCGAACCGGTTTGGAAGACGTCGATCGGGAACTGCTCGTCGTGCTCGCCCGCGGCGACGCTCGCCGCGGCCTTGGCGATGCGCCTGGCGAGCGCCGGCTTGAGCAGGCCCAGTTCGCCGTTGACGACGGCGGCGGCGCCCTTGATCGCGCCGAGCCAGTGGATCACCGTGGCGGGGACCGGCTCGCCCGAGATCGGGAAGTTCTCGACCGCCTTGCGGGTCTCGCCACCGTAGAGAGGTTGTGGGCTCATCAGTTCGTCCTTTGTCAGCCGGTGGGTTCTCCCCAACCCTATCCGCAGAAGGCGGCGAGCTCGCGCGCCACTCCGACCGGATCGTCGTAGGCAATCAGGTAGCCGGTGCCCGGCAGCACCCGCAGCACCGCGCGGTCGATCAGCTCGAGCGCCTCCTCGGCCACCGCCAGCGGGTGCATGCCGTCCCCGTCCGCCCACAGCAGCAGCACAGGCATCTCGAGCCGCGGGTAGAGGTCGAGCAGGTCGTGCTGGGCTCCGGACGGCCAGCGGGCGGCGAAGCGCGCCCACGAGCGGGCACGCTTCGCGTTGCCGCCGACGTCGGCGAAGGCGTGGCGCACGAGGTCGCGCGCACCCGGCTCGGCGCGCGACGAGAGTCGCAGCCCCAGGTCGGGCCGGAAGACGAGCCGCGCGCTGTGGGAGAGCACGTAGTCGAGGCCGGGAACCGCGCCGGCCCGCGCGGCGATGCGAAACCCGCGTCGCAGCTGCGGGTGTTCGGCGCGACGATGCAGCCGGTTCGGCAGCAGGATCAGGCGCGCCGGCGCGATCTGCTCGCGTGCGAGCGCGTGCAGCAGGATCTCGGCGCCGAGCCCGTGACCGCCGATCAGCGGCCGCGGCCCGAGCACCTCCGCAGAGAAGCCGGCCAGGACCTCGGCGAACCAGTCCGGCGTGTATGGGTGGCGTGGACGGTCCTCAGAATCGCCGTGCAGCGGCAGGTCCGGCAGCACGACGCGGAAGCGGTCGGCGAGACCGTCGACGATCGGCTCGAACTCCTTGTGGGAGAGCGTCGCCGAATGCAGCAGCGCCAGCGGCGGGCCGATCCCCGCCTCGCGGTATGCGACGCGTGCCCCGTCGCGGTGATGGTAGAGACGAAGCTTCACACCGGGCCATCGTACGCCGCCGACGCAACCGCGCGCGCAGGCGCCCCCACAGCGGGCAGCGCAGCGCGTGCGAGCCGCGACGCCGTGTCGTGACGGTCGCGCCCCACGACCGGCGTCAGCCCGGGCCGCGAGGGGGAGCGCGCGCTCAGGCGGCGCCGCGCGCGCGGTCAGTCGCCGCAGTACGGGCAGCCGCCCTGGCCGCGCTCGATCGAGCGGGCCACCTGCAGGCCGTGTTCGAGCTCGAAGCTCGGGTAGCGCGCGATCGCCTGATCGTGCTCGCGGCGGGCGCGGGTCTGCGCGGCGTGGTCCTGGTACACGCGGACCACGCCGCGGCGTATCGCGCCCGGACGCAGGCGGGTCGGAACAAGTGAATTGGGCATCGGGTCTCCTTGGGTGGCGTTGGTTTTCGCCTCTGCTCCCCGTGCTGCGGACCCTTCACCTCCAATCCCCTCTCGACCGATGATAGAGAGGCGCCCACCCCGGCCCGTGAAGATCCTTCACGAGCG
>CAZABN010000067.1:0-1655 GCA_964483345.1 uncultured Solirubrobacteraceae bacterium | reverse complement strand
CCCGCCCGACACCCGCCCGCACGGCCCGCCGGCGGCCCGCACCTAGAATCCCCGGCGTGTATCGCGCCGTCGACCCCAAGCGCTCCTTCCCGGAGCTCGAGCTCGAGGTGCTGGAACGCTGGCGCGAGCGCGACGTCTTCGCCGAGTCGCTGCGCCACCGCGAGGGCGCCCCGACATACGTCTTCTACGAAGGCCCTCCGACCGCCAACGGCCCGCCGGGCTCCCACCACGTGCTGGCGCGCGTGTTCAAGGACATCTTCCCGCGCTACAAGACGATGCGCGGCTACCGCGTCGATCGCAAGGGCGGCTGGGACTGCCACGGGCTGGGGGTCGAGATCGCCGTCGAGCAGCAGCTCGGCCTGACCAACAAGACCCAGATCGAGGAGTACGGGATCGAGCGCTTCAACGCCCGCTGCCGCGAATCGGTGTTCGAGTTCCTCGAGGACTGGGATGCGCTGACCGAGCGGATCGGCTTCTGGCTCGACCTCGACGGCGCCTACCGCACGCTCGACCGAAGCTACATCGAATCGGTCTGGTGGGCGCTCGCGCAGATCCACGAGAAGGGCCTGCTGTACGAGAGCCACCGGGTCGTCCCCTACTGCCCGCGCTGCGGCACGGCGCTCTCCTCGCACGAGGTCTCGCAGGGCTACCAGGACGTCGTCGACACGAGCGCCTACGTCAAGCTCTGGCTGATCGGCCACGACGAGGCGCTGGTGGTCTGGACGACCACGCCGTGGACGCTGCCGGGCAACCTGGCGGCGGCCGTCGGAGCCGATATCACCTACGCACGGGTGCGCGTCGGCGAGGAGACGCTGATCGTCGCGGCGGCGCTGGTCGAGCGGATCTTCGGCGAGGGAGCGCAGGTGCTGGGCACGCTCGAGGGCTGGGAGCTCGTCGGCCGCCACTACCAGGGGCCGGTCTTTGCGCTCAGCGACGTCCCGCCGCACGGCTTCCCGGTGATCAGCGGCGACTTCGTCAGCACCGAGGACGGCACCGGCATCGTGCACGTCGCTCCCGCGTTCGGCGAGGACGACTTTCGCGCCGGCGTCGAGCACGAGCTGTTCGACCCGGCCAACCCGCACGCGCTCTACAACCCGGTGCGCCCCGACGGCACCTACGACTCGCGCGTGCAGGGCTACGAGGGACGCTCCGTCGTCGATCCAGCGCTCGCCGCCGAGCTGCTCGAGGACCTCCGCGCACGCGGGCTGCTGCTGCGCGAGGAACAGCATGAGCACTCCTACCCGCACTGCTGGCGCTGCGGCACGCGGCTGCTCTACTACGCGAAGCTCTCCTGGTACATCGCGACCTCGCGCCTGCGCGACCGCCTGCTCGCGGCCAACGAGACCGTCAACTGGCATCCGCCGCACATCAAGCACGGGCGCTTCGGCGACTGGCTCGCCGGCAACGTCGACTGGGCGCTCTCGCGCGAGCGCTACTGGGGCACGCCGCTGCCCGTCTGGCGTTGCAGCGCCGCGCCGGAGCACCGCGTCTGCATCGGCTCCTTCGCGCAGCTCGAAGCGCTCTGCGGCGCCCCGGTGACCGACCCGCACCGCCCGTTCGTCGACGAGCTGACCTTTCCCTGCGAGCAGTGCGGCGCGCAGATGCACCGCGTGGCGGAGGTGATCGACGTCTGGTTCGACTCCGGCTCGATGCCG
>CAZABN010000066.1:0-11397 GCA_964483345.1 uncultured Solirubrobacteraceae bacterium | reverse complement strand
GGAGAGCGCTTGCATGGCATGCAAGAGGTCGTCGGTTCGAGCCCGACTAGCTCCAGTCCCGAGGTGCACCCCTCTGAAGTGAGCAGCAGGGCCCAGGCGGCGGGCTTCTCGGTAAGCGTCATCGTCGCATCAGGCTCGACTCGCTTCATCGACCTGGAGACGATCTCACACACTCGGCGCCGTCAGGGTCGCGCGGGCCGGCAGCACTGGCGCGGTGCGTTGGCGGCTCCCGCCGGGGCGTCGCGTACGTTTTCGCCGTCCGCAGTTCATTCAAAGCCAGGGGAGTGTGAGATGAGCGAGGCGTTTCGTCGGGGTGGGCGGGTGCCGGGCAGGCGGTTGTCGTATGCGAACGTGACGGCGACGTTGGCGTTGATGATCGCGCTCGGCGGCGGGACCGCCTGGGCCGCTCACACCTACCTGATCACCTCGACGCGTCAGATCAAGCCGAGTGTGCTCGAGCAATTGCGCGGGGACCGCGGGCCGGCCGGCCTGCCGGGGTCAGCCGGCTCGGCGGGGGCGGCCGGTGCGCAGGGCATTCAGGGGGTGCAGGGGGCGACGGGCCCGGCCGGGCCGTTCCCGAGTTCGCTCGCGGCGGGTCAGACGCTCACGGGCACCTGGGTGGCGGGCGGTCAGGCTGCCGCGTCCGGTGACGTGGCGGTCACACAGATCTCGTTTCCTTTCCCGCTCGCTTCCGCGCCAACCCCAAACGTGATCGCCAGCGGTGGGGGATCGACCGCGGCCTGCCCGGGCACATACGCGAACCCGCAGGCGACATCCGGCAACCTGTGCGTGTATGAGGCAGTCGCGTTGAACGTGGCTGCGATCACGACGGGCAAGATCGGAGATCCAGCCAACTCCTCGGGCCCAACGGACGCGACGAGCCGTTTCGGCGTCACGGTGGTGGCTGACTCGAGCGGGTCGGGCGGCTTCGTAGACGCGGGTACCTGGGCGGTCACTGGCTGAGTCGCGGCGGAGAACTCCTACGGTGGCGCGATCGGCGCCGCCGTAGGTCCGTCGCACCCCTCCGCGTCCGTGCGCCTCTTTCGGACACCTCCCCACGCCGGCCCGCCGCGCTCAGCGCAGAATCGTGAAGCGTTGCGCTGCCCCGGCCCGCGCTCCGTCCGCCGAGGCGCTGACCTCGTAGCCCCCGCTGCGCAGAAGCTCGCCGCCCGCGACCCGGCCCCTGAAGGCGACCGTGTTGGTGCCGGCGTGACCGTCGACGATCACGGTGCCGACGGGGGTGGCCTCGACGCACGCCGGACGGCGCCGGGAGCGGGGCGTCGGAGCACGGCACGCGCCATGCACGAGGCGACCCGTTCGCACCCGTGAGAAGGTCAGCGTGATCTGTGCCGGCTGGTTCAGGGTGAACGAGAACACCGTTCCGCGGCCGCGCTCCAGCCAGCGCGGGCGCGACTGGGCGAGTGCTCCGAGGGCGACCGGCGCGGTAGCGCGGTCGTTTGTGGCCGAGCCCGACGCCACCGGGGACACCGCCGCCGGCGAACTCGGCCCCGACCCGGACGCGCCGCCCCCGCCCGGTCCCGAGGAGCTGCCGGGCACGACGAGCACGTCGAAGGGCTCCACGTAGTCCTGGCTCGAGGCGTTGACCGCCAGCGCGTTCGACGAGAGCTCGGTCTCCGCGCCGGAGACCGGATCGACGTAGAGCACACCACCGCAGCCGCCGCTGCAGGAACCGCCCAGGCCGGCCTCCTGGACCGCGACGATACGCCCGCTGCCGTCGAACGCGACGGCGGTCGGCTGGTCGAAGTACTGACTCGAAGCGTTGACCGCCATCGAGTTCGACGACACGAGCGTCTCGCGCCCGGTCGTCGGGTCGACCTCGACGATGCCGCCACAGCTCGTCGTCTCGCACCAATCGGCCACGTAGATGTCGCCGTCAGCGGCGACCGTCAGCTGACTTGGGTTGTGGAAGTACTGGGTCGACGCGTTGACCGGAAGCTCGTTGGCGGAGAGCTCGGTCTCCTTCCCCGTGCTCGGGTCGACCTCGATGATCCCGCCGCCCGAGCCGAAAGCCATCGGGTCGGCGGCCACGATGTCACCGGCAGCGTCGATCGCGATCCCCTGGAGATAGGCGAAATACCCGCTCGAGGCATTGACGGGCATCGAGTTGGACGAGATGAGCGTCTCCTTGCCCGTCGTGGGGTCGACCTCGATGATCCTGCCGCAGCCGTCGCAGTCACCCCAGTCCGACACGTAGATCGCCCCGTCGGGGGCGACGGCGATCCCGACCGGCTGGTTGAAGTACTGGCTCGACGCGTTGACCGCCATGGCGTTCGAGGACAGCACGGTCTCGGCGCCCGTCGACGGATCGACCTCGATCACCCCGCCACAACCCCCGCTGCAGCTCCCGCCCATGTTGCCCGTGTTGGCCACCAGGATGTCGCCGTTGGGAGCGAGCGCGAGTGTGAATGGATAGTTGAAGAGCTGGTTGGAGGCGTTGATCGCCATCTGGTTGGAGGACAGCAGGGTCTCCGCTCCGGTCGACGGGTCGACCTCGAACAGCGCGCCGCCACCCTGCGCGCGAGCGTCGGCAACGATCAGCTCGCCGGCCGTCAGCGCCGCCGCCGCACGTCCTGGCGAGATGACGGCCAGCAGCGCACACGCGATGATCACGGCTCGCACCGCTCGCGAAGGTACCCCCATCGGAACGGGAATCGGCCACCGCGAGCCGCGTGCCAAGCACACTCAGCGAATGGCCGACGCCTCGGCGCTCACCGCGAGCGGCCCACTCCTGAAGAGCCCGACGAGCACTCGGCCGCAGCGCTCTCAGCGCATCGCGCGGATCCCGCCAGAGCAGCCGTCGCCGCCATGCGAGCCGTCGAGCGGCAAATTCGCTGCCAATCCGCCGCTGCGCGTCTCAGCCGGTGAGGCGAAAGCTGTTGAGGATCGTGGTCGCGAGAGCGTGCTGGTTGGGCGGCAGCCAGAGTTCGACGCTCGCGTAGCCGGCTGGCCGGCCGTGGCTGACGATGTCGATCGAGATACCGTTGGCAACCCACGGGTCGTCGACGGTGAAAGCTTGGAAGGCGTCCTCCGTTCGGCTGAGCCGCACGAGGTGCAGCGGGTTGGGAGGTACGCCAACGGCAGGATCCGGTTGACCGTTGGGACCCGCGCAAACGCATCCGCTCAGCACGACGAGCATCTTGCGAAGCGCGTTCGCGGGGTCAAACCACAAGTGCGTGGCGTGGTCGGACGTGTAGCTCGCGTTCGCGAACCGCCACGTGGCGGGCAGGAGGACGCTGTAGCCGCCGCCGGGCGGCGAGTCGCGTTTCAGCGCGAGGCCGGACGCGCTCGCGAGTCCGCCAACCGTCAGCGTTGACACGACGGCTGCTGCCACGCAGAGGGCGGCGATGCGACGCATTACGACCCCAGTATGAGCCGGCGGCGTACGGCGGCAGCGTCAAGTCCGCTCGAGCGACCCGACTGCCCGCGCGCGAACTCGCCCCCGACCGAGGCGTTGGCCGCTCCCACCGCCTGGTCGCTGGCGGTACGGCAGCTACGACCGACTACCCGCCTTATCAGAGCAACTTTGGGCTGGACACGTCGGTCCGCTTCGTGATGACGATGTCGTCGACGTTCGCACTCGCACCACCGCGCACATTCTCTGCCGCCTCGTCTTGGAGTTCGAGGTCCTGCTCGAGATCCTCCGACAGCAGCGCGTCGTGTTCGTGGACCTCTTCATCGTGCTTCGACGGCTCCGTCACACCTCCCATTCGTCGTAGCGGCCACCGCTTCACCACGAGCGGCGCGAGGAGAATAGCGCCACCCTGACACGGCGCGAAGACTAGCGAGCCGTTTCGGACGTCCAGGACTCACCGGCGACGGCGGCGATCAGCCGGTCGATGAACGGGATCTGGGTTGGCTTCACCCGTCGGCGAGCCTCCTCCGGTTCGAACCACGCCACGCGGTCAAGTTCCGGGAAGCTCTCGCGCCGCCCGCTCCGTGGCGGCCACTCCAACTCGAACGTGTTCGACTGAGCCGTGGCCGGATCGAGATCGCCCTCGATCGCCCAGGCATGGACGACCTTTCCACCCTTCTGGACGATCGTGCCGAGCGGGATCGGCGGTGACCCGTCCGGTTGACACGTCGGTGCCGGACGGCCGACCTCCTCGGCAAACTCGCGCCGGGCCACCGCCAGCAGATCCTCCTCGACTCGATCCGGCTCACCCTTCGGGATCGACCAGCAGCCCTCGTCCCTGCGCGCAAAGAACGGGCCGCCCGGGTGACCGAGCAGGATCTCCGGCTCGCGGGCCAGGTCCGCGGGTAGGCGGAAGAGGAGGATCCCGGCGCTCTGCCTCACAGTCATCGACGCATCGTAGGGGCACCACCGCGACGATCCGGGATCCACCGAATTGCGGCGTGGCTCGTCCTCACGCGGAGCAACCCTCCCACGACCCGGTTCGTGGGATGCTCCTCGCGTGTTCGTTGCGGTTGCACGCCGGCGCTGGCGGCTGGGCGTTCCTTTCGCGATCGTGGTCGCAATCGTGGTCGCTGGTCAGCACGCGGACGCTGCGAACGCTCCGGCGCGCTGCCCCAACGGTTCGGTGCGGCTCGTCCTCGGCAAGACGGAGGGCACCGCCACGCAGATGGTGGCTTTCCTATCGGTCCTAAACCGTGGTGTCGCGTGCCAGCTGATCACGGCGGCTTCGCTGACGGTCATGCACAAAGGAGTCCGGGTGCCGGCCATTCGCGGCAATCCGGTCAGCTACCGCGTCAACCAGACGATCGGCCACGGCACCACGATGCTCTTCGACGCCTGGTGGGAGAACTGGTGCGGAAGCCGAAGCGGCCCCTTCCGTGTCCGGGGTGCCCTCGGAGCTCAGACGGCTACAGCTCCATACCCCTACCTGCCCGACTGCATTGGGGCAAGCGGACCCTCGCGCCTGCGCGGCGTGCGCACCTCGCCCCTGCCCACGGTGAGCGATCCCGGGTAGCGCCCCCGGAGCGTCCCGCTCCGCTCTCACTCGCCGGCGCCCGGGTGCGTGAACGGGGTCGTGGTGGCTAGCTCGACGAAGCCGAGAGACTCGAGGATCGGGCGGCTCTCGGCGGACGCGTCAACCTGGAGATAGCGAAACCCTTTCGCCGCGGCGAGCGCCGCGCGGTGGGCCACCAGCGAGTGAAACACGCCACGGTGGCGCCATGCGGGCAGCGTGCCGCCACCCCACAGGCTGGCGAAATCCGTGCCGAGATGGAACTCCACACGCCCCGCCGCAACCGGCAGCTCCCCAGCCGTTGCGATCACGGCGGCGGCTGTGGCAGGCTCCCGTTCGAGACCAGCCATCAGTGACCGGCCCAGGGCGGCGTTGGGCGCCGCGTGTTCGGCGCCAAAGACCTCGTCGTGCACGTGCACGAGCGCCGCGACACCGCCCTCGTCGACGACCTCGTGCAGCCTCACGCCCGCTGGCGCCGGCGTGTCCAGCGCGAGGTTCGCGACCTCGGCGACGAGCAGCGCCTCCGTCGGCTCGGGGCGCAGCCCCGCCGCGATCAACCGTCGCGGGAGATCCGCCGGTCGATCGTACGAGTAGTACTTCCACTCCCAGGCCAGCGACAGCTCCGCAAACCGGCCGATCTGCTCAGCGATCACGGTATCGGCGTTGCGATCGTCAAGGCCAGACCAGATCACCCCGCTCCACCCACCCGCGGCCGAAACACACCGCACCACCGGGCCTTCGCACTCAACGCGATCCCGCGGCTCAACCGCCTCCGGCCGACGGCGCACCTGTGCGTCAAACGCCGCGAGCACCGCGTCACAGTCCACACGCGAAGCCAATCACACTCGCCACGGCGCGCGCGCGATCCTTGGCGCTCACCCGGTCGCAGTCGATCCTGTGAAAGCGACCGAGCGGTCCGCCGCGAGCACAACCGCCGGCTTCGCCAGAGCTACGGGTAACCGATGCGAACGACCGCGCACTGCGTGCTGACGCTGTAGGCGTGCTCCGTCGTCCTGTCCAGTGTCACGACGTTGTAGCCGTGGCCGCAGTCGATCACGCCATGACCGAAGTACGCGAAAATGTGGTCGTTGCCCGACCCGCCGTAGATGTAGTTGAGTCCGTGGCTCGCATAGATCCAGTCGTTGCCGCCGCCGCCATAGATCCTGTCGGTCTGGTTGGTCGAGTTGCGCGGCACGGGGTAGCGGTCACCCCAGAGGATGTCGTTGCCGGGACCCGCGATTATCGTGTCCGAACCCGGTCCGCCGAGCAGCATGTTGTTGCCGTCGGTTCCGACGAGGGTGGCGCCGGCGTTTCCGGCGAACTCAACGACAACCGTGTGTGGCCAGCCGACATGGCTGACATCGGCGGCCGCGACGCCGGAGGTGAGCTGCCAACCGCCGAGCGCTCCCCCCGCCACGAGCACCAGGAGACTGCAGAGCCACCAGTGACGGCGACAGAGCGTCCACCATGAACGCTGGAGCGTCATGAGGTGACGCTCACTTCGTAGGCGGGCGAGGATGCCAGGAACTGCCGTGCGTTGCTGCGCAGGACAAACCTGACGCTGAGCGTTGTCCCCTTCAGCTGCGCGGGCACCATCCAGTGCAGCCAGAAGACGCGCGGGGTCACGCGCGTCACCGTCAATGTCTGCCAGGCACCCGACGCGAGCCGCTGCTGAAACTGCACGTTCCCGTAGGGAACGACCGCGAACGGAAGCAGCTCCCGCAGGGTGAGGACGTGCCCGCTGCGGATGTTCGTCGGCAGGCCGGTGACGAGAATGACCCCGGGCTTGGGCACGGTGACGGCGGCGTTGGCCTGCACGCCCCCCCCGGCGCACAACGCGACGCTGGCGAGCGCGGCCAGAGCGCATGCTGCGCGCCGGCTGAGCGTGCCAGAGCGTGACGATGAGCGAAACACGGAATCGAACTCCTGTCTCGGCGCGCCGAGCGCGCCGGCGGCTGCAGGACGAGCAGCCCTCACCAAGCCACTCGGCATCGCGGCTGCGCCGCGCGACTCGCGTGGGCCAAAACGGACGCATGTGCGGTGGCGGCGCCGCTGCGGCAGACGACTGGACGGCCTTCTGCCTGGCGCGCACCCTCGTTGCGCGCCCTCGCGCGCCCTCGCGCTGCACGCCCGCCCGCTGCGATCCCTCGCGCGCACGCCCGCGCACTCGCCGCGGGGCCTTGTAATGCGCGCATCGAGCAGCGAGAGTGCCGCATGGGCGCGCTGCGTTCGCGGCTGCCGAGCGGTCCGCTTGCCTCTCTTCTCGGCGCTTGGCTGCTGGCATACACCGGCAGCTGGGCGTTCACGATCGCCGTGGCCGTGTACGCGTTCGACCGCTCGGGCGCGGGAGCCGTTGCGGCCGTGACGGCGGCGCGGCTGCTGCCGGCGATGCTCGCCGCGCCGGTGATCGGCGGCTTCGTCGACCGCGGCGAACGCGGCAGGGTCGTCGCCTGGGCCTGCCTCGTGCAGGCGGCGTGCCTCGGGGTCGTGGCGACTCTCGTCTTTGCCCGCGCGTCGCTGGTCCTGATCGTGGTCCTGGCGGCGATCGGGAGCGCGGCCGCGACGGCGCTTCGGCCCGCGCTGCAGGCGTCGATGCCGGCGCTCGCGGGTAGCCCGGAGGAGCTCACGCGGGCGACCGCCGCCTGGAGTGTGATCGACAACGGCGGTTTCCTGCTCGGTGCGGGTGCCGGCGGCACGGCGATTGCCCTGGTCGGTTCGGGGTCCGTCGTCGTCGCTTCGGCCGTGCTCGTCGCAATGGCCGGTGCGCTCGCTGTCACCCTGCCATCGGTGAGCGCCACGGCCGCCGACGAGCCCGAGGATGACGCCGAGGGGCTCTCGAGCCTGCTCGCGGGACTGCGAGCCGTCGCCTCCTCGCCGATGCTCCGCGGTCCGTTCGCGGTGTTCGCCGGCCTGCTCCTGCTCGAGGGCACGACCGACGTGCAGCTCGTGGCGCTCTCGCTCGGCAAGCTGCACCTGGGCAACAGCGGCCCCGGCGTGCTCACCGCCGTGTGGGGCGTCGGAGGCCTGCTCGGCAGCGCCCTGATCCTCTTCCTGGTGCGTCGCCGTGGCTACGGGCTGGCGCTCGCGGCCGGCTCGATCGTCTTCGCCGCCGGACTGGCCCTCGCCGCCATCAACGTGATCCCGATGGCGATCGGGGCGATGATCCCGGCCGGCATCGGCTTCGCGCTCGTCGAGATCGCCGTCATGGCGCTCGTCCCGCGCCTCGCCGACGATGCGATCGTCGGCCGGGTCTACGCGCTCTCGGAGGTCCTCTACGCCGGGGCTGCAGGCGTCGGTGCGCTGATCGCCCCGGCGCTGATCTCCGCGCTCGGCGTGGACGGGAGCCTCGCCGCCGTCGGCGTAGCGTTCGGCGCTGGGGCGATCGTCGCGCAGCGCACTTTCGCGCGTCTCGATCAGGGCCAGGATGAGGCCGGGCGTGTGCGCGAGTTGCTGCGCGGAGTGAGCTTCCTGGCGCCGCTGCCCCTCCCCCGCCTGGAAAGGCTCGTCCGCGCGGCGCGTCCGCTGAAGGTGCCGGCGGGAGCGACTGTCATACGGGCCGGTGAGAGCGGCGACGAGTTCTTCGTGGTCGCCGACGGGACGGTCGACATCGTCGAGTACGGCCGGCGCCAGGGACCGGGGAGCGGCTTTGGCGAGATCGCGCTGCTTCGCGACGTGCCGAGGACGGCGACGGTGCGCGCCGCAACTGACGTCAGCCTGCTCGCGCTCACGCGCGCCGCCTTCATCGGGGCCATGTCCGAGCACGGCGATGCCAGCCACCTCGCCGACGCGGTCGTCACCGAGCATCTCGCGCGCCCGCGCGTCGCAGATCCGACGGGCGCGCCTGCCGGCGATAGCCAGACGCCAACCTGAGTCTGCGCTACGTCGTCGCGGCAGCCGCAGCGCCGGCGCCGGACTGTGCCACGCCGGCGCGCACGAGCGGCGCAATTTCGGTGCCGAACAGCTCCATCGACGCCAGCACGTCGCGGTGCGTGACCGCGCCGACGCTCATCTGCGCGACGTAGCGCTGATGGCCGAACAGGGCGTGCTCGGCCAGGATCTTCTCCGCGACCTGATCGGGGGAGCCGACGGCCAGCGCGCCGCTCGGCGATCGCAGCGCCTCGTACTCGCGCCGGCCCGATGGCGGCCAGCCACGCTCACGCCCGATGCGATTCATCATCGCCAGATACGCGGCGGCAAACGCGCTGTCGGCCTGCGCCGATGTCCGCCCGACGAAGGCATGGGTGTTGATCGCCACCCTCGCCTCCGCCGCGTCATGCCCGCCCGCGGCGAAGGCCTCGCGGTACAGATCAACCAGCGGCGCGAAGCGGGCGTAGGGGCCGCCAATGATGGCGATCGTGAGCGGCAAGCCCAGCGTGCCGGCACGGACCACCGACTGCGGCGAACCACCGACCGCGACCCACACTGGCAGCGGAGTCTGGAGCGGTCGCGGCCAGACCCCGGCGTCGGTCAGCGGGGCGCGGTGGCGACCAGACCAGGTCACCCGCTCGCTCTCTCGGATCTTCAGCAGCAGCTCGAGCTTCTCGGCGAACAGCTCGTCGTAGTCGTCGAGGTCGTAACCGAAGAGCGGGAACGACTCGATGAACGAGCCCCGCCCGGCCATGATCTCGGCCCGCCCACCGGAGAGCAGGTCGACGTGGGCGAACTGCTGGAAGACCCGCACGGGGTCATCGGAGCTGAGCACCGTGACGGCGCTGGAGAGGCGGATGCGCTCCGTGCGCACGGCAACCGCCGCGAGCACCGTCGCCGGAGAGGAGACGAGGAAATCGGGCCGGTGGTGCTCGCCAACGGCGAACACGTCCAACCCCAGCTGGTCAGCCAGCTCCGCTTCCTCGATCAGCTCGCGCATGCGCTGGCGTGGGCTGACGCCCGAGGCGAGATCCGCGAAGGTGGCAACTCCCAGCTCCATCGCCCCACCCTATCAAAGTACTTGCCCCCGCAAGCACTTTGCCCGCGCCCGACCCCGCGGCGCCGCCCACGCCCACGCCTCGGATTCGCGTCTACAGCCCATCTTGCCGACACCCCCACCGACTACACTCGGCCATCGCCAGGCGATCGACACAGGGGGTTTCGAGATGACTCGCGGCACCGCTTCGTTCTTCCTCGCCGCTGCCGCAAGCGCCGCGCTCGTCGCCGGCTGCGGCAGCAGCAACAATTCCTCGACCACGACCACCAGCACCAGCAGCACGAAGGCCGCCGTCGCCAAGACGTCCTCCAGCACGTCCTCCAGAACCTCCACCACCACCTCGACGAACTCCACGACCCCGGCGATCCCGGCCGGTGGCGCCGCCATCGCCGCGTACTGCCAGAACGCCCTGGCTGCCGCGGGGTCGAAGCTCACAGCGAGCGAGAAGAGCCAGTTCTCGGCCTACTGCGCGTCGCTGACCAACGACAGCCCGTCGCAGATCAAGGCCGCCGAGAAGACGCTCTGCAAGGAGATCGTCGGCGACACCGTGCCGGCCGCCGACCGTGGGGTCGCGAGCGCGGTGTGCGCCAAGCTCTAGCCGCGCGTCGCCAACAACCTCGACTGCTTTAGGTCGCCTCACGGCGCCCGGAGGATTTCGCGCGGCGCGCATGACGCCGCGTGAGCGACCTCGCCGTGAGTCGCCCGCGTGCATCAGCGGGCTGACCCCGCCGCGCTCGCCGGCGTAGGCTGCACGCGTGCCGATGCCGTGGTCCCGCAAGCCCCGCGCCGCGAAGAGCCAGCCGGTGTCGGTCGCCGACCCTCGCTTCGAGGACTGGGAGACGGTCAGCACGTTCGAGGACCAGATGACGGCGCTCGCCTGGCGCGATGAGCTGCGCGGCATGGGCGTCGATGCGGCCTGCACCGCCGATCAACCGCTCGATCGCTTCGGCCACGGCGATATCTACCTCGTCGTCCCGCCGGAGCAGTGGTCGCGCGCGAACGAGATCATCGACAACCTCGACCTCTGACGGCGCCGGCGAGGCGCGCCGCGGCCCGGCCGGGCGTCGCGCGCCCGCCGCTTGACTCCCGATATGGTGATAGCTATATTGGTTTCATGCTGGGCGTCACGGACAGCCGTCGATGAGAATCGACCGCACCGACTCGACATCGGTGTTCGAGCAGGTCGCCGCGGAGATCCGCCGGGCGATCCTCGACGGGGAGGCCAGGCCGGGCGGGCGCCTGCCCCCTGCGAAGGACCTCGCCGCTGAGCTCGGCGTGAACACGAACACGGTGCTGCGCTCGCTGCGCCTGCTCCGCGACGAGGGCCTGCTCGAGTTCCGGCGCGGACGCGGCGTCACGGTCGCCGGCACCCCGGAGCGCACCGCCGTCCTGGAGCAGGCCCGCGCCCTGATCGATCTGGCGCGCAGTCACGGCTACCGCCGCGACGAGCTCGTCGCGATCATCGAGAGCATGCCGTAGGGAAGCTCGATGCTGCTCCTCGAGGACCGGCTGCAGGCGCCCGCGGCG
>CAZABN010000065.1:0-11429 GCA_964483345.1 uncultured Solirubrobacteraceae bacterium | reverse complement strand
GCGTCTACGTGAACGCCTCGACGCGGTTCACCGACGGCGCCGAGTTCGGGATGGGTGCTGAGATCGGCAACTCGACGCAGAAGCTGCATGCTCGCGGCCCGATCGGGCTGCGCGAACTGTGCGCATGCAAGTACCTGGTCGAGGGCGACGGGCACATCCGTCGTTGACGGCCGTCGGCATCCTCGGCGGGACATTCAACCCGCCCCATCTCGCGCACATGGTCTGCGCGAGCGAGGCGCGGTCGCAGCTCTCGCTCGCCCGGGTCGTGCTGGTGCCGACCGGGGTGCCGCCGCACAAGCCGATGGAGCAGGAGCCGGGTCGCATGCATCGCCTCCAGATGTGCCGGCTCGCGGCGCGGGGGCACCATGACTGGCTCGAGGTCAGCTCGATCGAGGTCGACCGCGACGGCCCGTCGTACACGGTCGATACGCTTAGAGAGATCCATGCGACGCAGCCAGGTGACGAGCTGACGTTCATCGTCGGAGGCGACATGGCCTGGTCGTTGCCGAGTTGGCACGAGCCGGAGGCGATCCTCGAGCTCGCGTCGGTGGCGGTGGCGGAGCGGGTTGGGGCCAGGCGTGAGGAGGTCCGCTCCCGGCTGGCGGCGATGGCGGGCGCGGATCGGATCAGCTACATCGACGTGCCGAGACTGGACATCTCATCGTCGGCACTGCGCCGGCGGGTGCGCGAGGGGCGGCCGCTCGACTATCTCGTCGCCGACGCGGTTGCCGACTACATCGAGCAGTGGAGGCTCTACCGGTGAACTCGGAGCGGCTGGCGGACGTGATCGCAGGGCAGGCGGACGACAAGAAGGCGCAGTCGATCATCGCGCTCGACCTGCGCGGCGTGATCGACTACACCGACTTCTTCGTGATCTGCTCGGGCGGCACGCAGCGGCAGGTCAAGGCGATCGTCGACGGCATCCACGCCGGCTGCAAGGCCGAGCTCGGGATCCTTCCCCGGCGCGTCGAGGGGTTGCCGGGCTCCCAATGGGTGCTGATGGACTACCTCGACGTCGTCGTGCACGTCTTCGCTCCCGAACTGCGCGAGTTCTACGCGCTCGAGCGGCTGTGGGGCGAGGTGCCGGCGCGCGAAATCGGTGCGGCGAGCTTCGCCGCCGCGCAGAACCTGGCTGCGGCCGGCGCGGCCGAGTAGTTCCCGCCATCCACGCAGCGTCCAGCTGCGGCGGTCATACACTCGTCTAGTCGTCCAGTTTGTCCAGTCCCGGCCCGCAATGGACGATGCCTGCTGTATGGGTTTGGCGGCTGCATCTCGCTGGTGGCGGCGCGGAGGCGTGATCGCCGTGATCATCGTGCTCGCGGGCGCGCTCGGCGTGAGCGACGCCGCCGCGAAGAAGGCGAAGAAGCATCCGGTTGCGCCCACGCCGGCCTATTACACGCTGAAGGGCAAGCAGCAGAAGTGCCGGGCGCACTACACCAAAGAGGCGATCACGATCACCGTCCACAAGCACCGGCGCACCGTCCGGATGCACCAGACGCGCTGCGTCTACAACGGCAACAGAGGTGCGAACGGGGCGACGGTCAGCTTCCCGACGAACCTCCCCACCGCCGCGATCACCGTCACGGTGATCCCCTCGGCGGGCGACGCGAGTTACACGATCGCAGCCGGTGAGGCGCTGGCCGTCGGCGGCGCCGGCGTGCTGACCGGCAACGACGCCAGCGGCCTGAGCGCCTCGGTCGTGTCGAGCACCGTCCACGGGACGCTCACGCTCAACCGTGACGGCACCTTCCACTATGTCCCGGCGCCCTCGTACTCGGGCATCGACTCGTTCACGTACCGGACGGTCAGCTCCTCCGGCGAGAGCTCGACTCCGGCCGTGGTGCACATTCACGTCACGCCGGTCGCGGTATCGGTCGGCGCCTACTACCTGCCGCCCTCGGGCACGCTGAGCGTCGGCGCTCCCGGCGTGCTGGCCGGCGGCATCGGCAGCGGCCTGACAGCCAAGCTCGTGTCCGGCGCGAGTGCCGGGTCGCTCACGCTCAACGCGAACGGCTCGTTCACGTACACGCCGACGCCGACCTTCGACGGCTCCGACAGCTTCACCTTCGAAGCCGTCGACTCCTCCGGCCAGACCTCCGGCGTGGAGACGGTCATGATCGAAATCGGCACCCAGCCGCCGACGGTGACCGCGGAAAGCTTCTCGGCGGTTGGCAACACCGAGCTGCAGGTCGGCGGGTCGCGCGGCGACGGCCCCGAGGTCTACTACTCCGGCACGAGCCTGCTGGCGCCCGACAGCGACCCCAACGGCGGCACGCTGAGCACGACGACCGGACCGATCACGACGGCCGACGGCGCCACCGTGACGATGGCCGCCGACGGCACGTTCACCTACCAGCCTCCGACCGGCTTCGACGGATCCAGCGACAGCTTCAGCTACCAGGTGAACACCAGCGAGAAGACAAGCGCCCTGGCGAACGCCACGATTTACTTCGGCGACGGTGCGCGCGTGTGGTACGTCGACAACTCGGACTCCCCGGGCGACGGCAGCTCGGTGGCGCCATTCGACTCACTCGCCACCGCGGTCGCGGCCGCCCAGCCGGGCGACGTGATCTTCCTCTTCGGCAACGCGAACACGCCGTACAGCGGCGGCGAGACGCTCCAGAGCGACGTGACGCTGTTCGGCCAGCCGGCCGGACTGAACGTCAACGGCGAGGACCTGCTCGACGCCTCGGCAGGCGCGCCCTCCGCCCAGATCACGAGCTCCGGCGCCGGCCTGACACTGTCCGGCGGCGACGAGCTGGACGGCATCAGCATCAAGGACCCGGGCGCCGACGGCGTCGACCTCGGCGCCGGGGTGTTCGTGATCGAGAACGTGACCATCACCGGCGCCACCGGCGACGCGATCAGCGCAACGGGGAACACCAGCCTGACGGTGGCGGGCTCGACGATCACCGGGAGTGGCGCCGACGGCATCTCCGTCGATCAGGCGGGTCTTTCGCAGCAGTACGTGGACTTCGAGCTGGCGGACAACACGATCACCGAGACGCACGGCGCGGCAATCGCGCTGAGCTACGCCGGCAACGCCAACGGCCACATCCACGACAATACGATCGGCGCCACCGGCACGGCGGGGTCGGGGTCCGCGACCGGCGACGGGATCGACGTCACCGCCGATGGCGGATCCACCACCACGCTCTTTGCCGACATCTACAACAACAACGTCTTCGGCGTGGCCGAGGGCACCGGAATCGACGCCGACGCCTCCGACAGCGGCACGCTCGAGCTGCCGTTCACCGGCAACATCGTCGACACCGACTCGACGAGCCCGGGCAACGGCGTGACCATCAGCGCGGGCTTGAACAGCTCCGATCCAGGCACCGTGTGTACCGACGCGGCCGGAAACACCGTGACGGCGGCCGGGGCCGGCAACGGCATCGAGGTGGAGGAGCCCGACCTGACGGGCAGCACCTTCGGCCTTCAGAACCTCGGCAGCTACTCGGGCGTCACCGCGCTGCTGGGGGGCACCAACACGCTGAGCGCCGGCGGCTCAGCCGCGCTGGCGACGCCGAACAACGCGACGTTCAACCCCTGCACTGTCACCGAACCGGACATCTAGACCGCCCGCGCTCAGCGGCCGGTGAGGTGCTCGCGCAGCACGCCGCTCAGCTGATCGACGACCCCGGCGTGAGCCGGCTTCATCAGCACCAGCCGCAGTGTCGTCAGCTGTTCGGCGTCCGGCTCGATCCGCGGATGCGTTCGCCTCAGCCAGTCGGTCTGCACGCGCAGCTTCGCGGCGTGCCAGCCGGCCCGTGCGAGCGAGTCGAACGCCGCCTCGCAGCGCTCGCTGATCTGTGAGGCGCGCACCAGAGGCGGGAACGGGCAGACGATGTCGAGCTCGGGCGCCACGACCAGCTCCAGACCGCCGTCGCTCAGCGCCGTCGCGAGCTGCTGCGCCGCGGCGCGCGAGCCCGCGAGCTGGGAACCGAGCCCTGAGCGTGTCGCCGGCAGCGCCTCCAGCGTCGTCCACAGCGCGGCGGCGGCGGCGCCGGCGCGGCTGCACTCGAGGCTGATCTCGCCGAGGTGGCGCTCGCGCGAGGTGAAGTAGGTGTAGGGGGAGTCGTGTGTGTAGAGCGCGGCGACGGCCGGATCGGAGAACAGCACGCAGCCGCAGCCGTAGGGCTGCAGGCCGTGCTTGTGCGGGTCGACGACGATCGAGTCGGCCGCCTGCAGCGCGGCGAACGGCGCACGCTCGACGCCGGGCTCGGCGCCGTCGGCGAGCGTGGCGAAGAAGCCTCCGTAGGCCGCGTCGACGTGCAGGCGGGCGCCGTGGCGCGAGCACAGGGCGACGATCTGCTCGATCGGGTCGAGCGCGCCGAGGCTGGTCGTTCCGAGCGTCGCGACGACGGTGCCGACCCCGCCCGCCCGCAGGCGCGCTTCGAGCGCGTCGAGGTCGATCCGCCCGCGCGCATCCTGCCCGACCTGTTCGGCACGGACGCCGAGCACCTGGCACATGCGGGCGTGGGTGTAGTGCGCGTTCTCGCCGAACAAGATCGTGGCGTCCGGGCGGCGTTCGCGCGCCACCCACAGCGCCTCCAGGTTGGCGATCGTGCCCGAGGAGGTGAGGTGTCCGATCTGTTCGTCGTAGCCGAACATCGCGGCGATTGCGGCGACCGCCTGCTCCTCCATCTCCGCGGTGGCGGGTCCGCCGTCGAGCGCGTGGTTGTTGGGGTTGAGCAGCATCGCCGTCGCGTAGGCCGCCCAGGCCAGCGGGTGCGGCGGCTTCAGCATCTGGCCGACGTAATGGACGTCGCCGTAGGGATAGGTGTTGGCGAGCCGCTCGGCGAGGTGTTCCAGCGCCGCCGCCTGCTCGGGCTCCAGCGTCACGCGCTCGCTCCACAGCGATCCGAGCGGTGCGAGCGCCGCGGCGCGGCGCATCAGGCGCTGCGCCAGCTCGGGCTCAAGGCGAACGTCGCGCGGCTTCATCGGCCGCTGGCCGGCGAGAGTGGGGCGGCGCTCATCACGCTCATTCTGGCCGATGCGGCCGCGCCCCGGCCGGTCGTGCGGGCGAGCTGCGCCGCGCGCCGGCGCCCCCGCGCGGGATCGTCACGCTGGGGCGCCCGGCACGCGGGCCTTCAGGCGCGGGCGCGCCGCGCGGGGATCGTCACGCACGCGCCCCCTGCACTTCGAACTGCTCCGCCTCGGTGGACCCGCGGAGCGCCATCGTCGATGCCGTGCCGCCGGTGACCGTCTCCAGCACCTGGTCGAAGTAGCCCGAGCCGACCTCGCGCTGGTGGCGCGTGGCCGTGTAGCCGTCGTGCTCCATCGCGAACTCGCTCTCCTGCAACTCGACGTAGGCGCTCATCGCCCGCGTCGCATAACCGCGCGCGAGCTCGAACATCGAGGCGTTCAGCGCGTGGAAGCCGGCGAGCGTGACGAACTGGAAGCGGTAGCCGAGGGCGGCCAGATCGCTCTGGAACGTGGCGATCTGGCTCTCCGTGAGGTGCCGGCTCCAGTTGAACGACGGCGAGCAGTTGTAGGCGAGCAGCTTGCCGGGGAACGCCGCATGGATCGCATTCGCGAACGCGGTGGCCTGCTCGAGGTCCGGGGTTGAGGTTTCGAACCACAGCAGATCGGCGTAGGGCGCGTAGGCAAGACCACGGGCGATCGCGGCGTCGATCCCGGCGCGGACGTGGAAGAAGCCCTCAGGGGTGCGCTCGCCGGTCGTGAAGGCTCTGTCCGCCTCGTCGATGTCGCTGGTGAGCAGCGTTGCCGACAGCGCGTCCGTGCGCGCGATCAGCAGCGTCGGCACATCCAGGACATCGGCCGCGAGGCGTGCCGCGATCAGCGTTCGCACGAACTGGGAGCTGGGCACGAGCACCTTGCCGCCGAGATGACCGCACTTCTTCTCCGAGGAGAGCTGGTCCTCGAAGTGGACCGCGGCGGCACCTGCTTCGATGAACGCCTTCATCAGCTCGAAGGCGTTGAGTGGGCCGCCGAAGCCGGCCTCGGCGTCGGCGACGATCGGCGCGAGCCAGTCGATCGAGTCGTCGCCCTCGGCATGGGCGATCTGGTCGGCGCGCAGCAGCGCGTTGTTGATCCGCTTGACGAGCGCCGGCGCGCTCGTGGCGGGGTAGAGGCTCTGATCGGGGTAGGTCTGGCCGGCGAGGTTCGCGTCGGCCGCGACCTGCCAGCCCGAGAGGTAGATCGCACTCAGGCCGGCCTTGACCATCTGCACCGCCTGTCCGCCGGTGACGGCCCCCAGCGCCGTGACGCATGGCTCATCCGCGAGCTGTGCGCGCAGGCGCAGCGCGCCACGGCGTGCCAGCGTGTGCTCGACGCTCACCGAGCCGCGCAGACGCTCGACGTCCTCGTCGGAGTAGGGGCGCTGGATGGCGGGTTCGGTGGGGGTCATGCGGTCCTCCTTTTTGGATCCAAGAAACGGTGGATTGGATCCTAAACGATTCGTCACATTGCTGTCAAACCTGTACTGTCGGCGTATACCCGCGAATGGTTGGTTGTAATAGTCTCGATCTTGGATCCTTGCTTGTGATGAGGCGGATGCTATCTTTGCTCCGTGCCGACCCTCACGACGAAGGCCGACGAGGTCGCCCGAACGCTCGAGGACGAGATCGTCTCGGGCGCCATCCCGCAGGGCCAGGTGTTGCGGCAGGAGCACGTGTGCGAGCGCTTCGGCGTCAGTCGCACGCCCGTGCGCGAGGCTCTGCAGCGCCTCGAAGCGCTCGGCCTGGTAACGGCACTGCCGAACCGGGGGGCGCGAGTGCGCTCGATCTCCTCGGCCGAGCTGCGCGAGGCGTTCCTGATCCGCGCCGAGCTCGAGGGCCTGGCGACGGCTCACGCGGCGCCGCGCATGACGCCGGAGGATCTCGCGCGGCTGGACGGCGCCGAGGAGCGGTTCGCCGAGCTGACGCTCGAGCTGCGAGCGCAGATGCGCAGCGGCGACCTGCGCAACGCGTCGCTGGTCGTCGTCTGGATGGCCGCCAACCACGCCTTCCACGACGTGATCTACGACGTCGCGGCACTCCCGCGCGTCGAGCAGCTGGCGAAGAGCGCGCGGCGCACGTTCATCGGCGAGCACGTCTGGAGCGCACGCGGCGAGCTCGACGAGCTGTTCGCCCGCAACGACCTGCAGCACCGCGCGATCCGTGAAGCGCTGGCCGCGGGCAGCGCCGACGGCGCCCGAACCCTGGCCCGCGAGCATGTGCTCTCGTCGGGCAGGCTGATGGAAGCCGCGCTCGATCTCGCAGCCGCGAGGACGCGTCCGCCCGACTGGCTGTCGGGACGCGCTGAGTCCTCGGCGTGGGGGACGGCAGGGTAGCGAGCCCGCAGGGCTTTCGCGCGCGCCGTCGCAGGGCGGCGGTGGACGGGCGAAGCTGTGGCAGCCCGCGGTCTGTGGGGACTCTCACGGTTCGCTAACCGGTCGCTTACGCGGAATACAGACACTCGGCGTCGTGGCTTCGCGTGCGAACCCTCGCCGCAGCGGCGTCGCTTCTGCGCCAACCGGGCTCCGCCGGCTGGCGGCGCGGCTTCTGGCGGGTGGCACTGCGGGCAACGAGCAGCTCACGGCCGCCACGGCGGTTGTGCTGTTGGTCCTGCTAGCCGCGCTCGGCGTGACGATCGTGCGCATCGGCGGGCTGCTGGACCCGCACATGTTCCTCGGCATGCTGCTGATCGGGCCTGTCGCGCTGAAGCTCGCGAGCACCGGCTACCGGTTCGCCCGCTACTACACCGCGGACCCGCGCTACCGCGAGAAGGGGCCGCCACCGGCGGCGATGCGGGTGTCGGCGCCGATCGTCGTGATCTCGACCGTCGTCGTCTTCGCCAGCGGCGTCGCGCTGCTGTTCGCCGGACCGGGATCACGCTCGACGCTCCTGCCGCTGCACAAGGCCAGCTTCATCGTCTGGCTCGTCTTCACCGCCCTGCACGTGCTCGGTCACCTGGGCGAGCTGCCTGCCGCGTTGCGACGCGAGCGCAGCAGGGAGCTTCCCTGGGATGACCTCGGTGGCGGCCGCGGAGCGCGTGCGCTGGCGCTCGCCGGCGCCCTGGTCGGCGGTCTGGTGCTGGCGCTGGCGGTGGAGTCGCAGTTCGCAGTGTGGGCGAACTTCCATCACCTGCATCTGCACTGACGGCGCAGCCGAGCCGGTGTGCGCGTCGCCGCGCGGGCGTCTCGGATGCGCGCGTTGTGACGGCTCAAACGCGGCTGAGAAGCAGCTGATCGCGGCCGCGTCATGAGCGGCTTCTCATGCGCGGCTTAGCAGGATTTGGGATAGCGCGCCGACAATCGAACACGATGGTGACCATCTTCCACGACGGGCGCCGCTGCGCTCAGGGACTCCTGCGTTGAGCGGACGCCTGCATCGGACACCCGGGCGGAGTCCCGCGGAAGTCGCGACGCGTCGCGCGATCAGAGCTCGCGACGCCGGGCTGCGACGGATCCGGGCGATCACGCGCGGGATCGTCGCGGCCGTTGTGGCCCTGTCCGGCGCGCTCGCCGTGCTTGCAGCCAATGGCTTCCACGGACACACACTCGCGAGCCGGACCGTGCAGCCGCGGAGCGCCCGGCCGGCGCTGAGCGGCCCGACGGCACGCACGCGCTCGCGAAACGCATCCTTCGCTCGGCGCTCGCCGTCGGCGCGGACGCCGCTGCCAGCGGCGGCGTCGACAGGCGGCGCGACGACACAGACGCCGACACAGACGACCCAGAGCCAGACGACGCCCGCAGCGGCCACGCCGGCGCAGACGACGACGCCGGCGAGCTCGACCCCGACCCAGGCGACGACCCCCACCCAGACGACGACCCCGACTCAGACGACGCCGGCCCAGACGACCGCCCCCGCGACCTCATCGCCGAGCGTCGCGCCGCCGAGCCAGGCGCCCGCGCCGACGCCCGCCGCTCCGGTTGCCGTGTCGGGAGGATCGTGATGGTGCTCGCGACGGCCGGGCCCAGCGCGCTGTGGTATTTGACGCGCGCCACCGGGGCGGTCACGCTCGTGCTGCTGACCGCGAGCGTCGCGCTCGGCGTCGCGAACGTCGGCCGCCTACAGAGCGCACGCTGGCCGCGATTCGTCGTCGAGGGACTGCACCGCAACGTCTCGCTGCTCGCGATCGTGGTGCTCGCCGTACACATCGTGACGACGGTGCTTGACCCGTTCGCCTCGATCCACCTGCTCGACGCTGTGATCCCTTTCATCTCGACCTACCGGCCCTTCTGGCTCGGGCTGGGAGCGTTCGCCTCAGACCTGCTGCTCGCGATCGCGCTCACGAGCATGGCGCGGCGCCGTCTCGGCCACCGGGCGTGGCGCGCGACGCACTGGTTCGCGTACGCCTGCTGGCCGATCGCACTGCTGCACGCGGTGGGCACCGGCAGCGACATCAAGCAACTGTGGATGCAGGCGCTGCTGGCCGGGTGCCTGGTCGCGGTGGTCGTCGCCATCTGGGCCAGGGTGGGCTTCGGCTGGCCCACGCGGCGCGGGCTGCGCGGGAGCGCGGTCGCCGCGTCGATCGCGCTTCCGGTCGCGCTCGTCGCCTGGCTGCCGGGCGGTCCGCTGGCATCCAGCTGGGCCAGGCGGGCGGGCACGCCGACGGTCGCGAGCGGCTCCGCCACCGCGGCGCGGGTCGCGGCCACGGCGCCGGCGGTCATCGCCGCGTTCTCCGCCGCGGTCAACGGCAGCGTCGTCCAGCGCCAGATCGCCGGCGGGGGCGTCGAGGTGGACCTGTCGCTGGCGGTCGCCAACCCGACGCTCGGCGCCGTGCACGTGCGGATCGAGGGCAACGCCGTGGCCGGCGGCGGCGTGCACATGACCGCCAGCTCGGTGACGATCGGCACGCCGTCGAGCCCGGCGCTCTTCCAGGGCGCGATCACCTCGCTCGACGGCACGCAGATCGCCGCTCGCGTGAGCTCGGCGGACGGCCGCAAGCTCCAGCTTGGACTCGCCCTGCGAGTCGACTCAGCCTCAGGCGCGGCAAGCGGCACGGTCCAGGTGACACCGGTCTGATGTCGACGCTTGCGACGACAGTCGGGCTCCCTCGCCTGCTCGGCTCGCTTACCGACGGCGAGATGGTCGACCTCGACCGCCACATCGATGCGCATGGCCTGCTGCCCTCGCGCCGCGAGCTCGACGCCAGGGCGCTTGTCGAGCTCGTCGAGCGCTCCGGACTGCGCGGGCGAGGTGGCGCGGCGTTCCCCATGGCCACCAAGCTGCGGGCGGTCCGCGCGGCGCGCGGCTCGGCGATCGTCGTCGCCAACGGCTGCGAGAGCGAGCCGATCAGCGTCAAGGATGCACTGCTTCTGCACGAGTTGCCGCACCTGGTGCTCGACGGCGCCGAGCTCGCAGCAAGGGCGGTCGGAGCCGGCGAGGCGATCGTCGCCTTCGAAACGCCCAACCTGGAAGCGCGTGCCAGCCTCGAGAGCGCGCTCAGCGAGCGGCGCGCCGAACGGATCGATGCGCCGAGCTTCTCGCTGTTCGCCGCGGAGGAGCGTTTCCTCAGCGGCCAGGAGACGGCGCTGGTGTCGCAGATCAACGGCGGACCGGCGCGGCCGACGTTCGTGCCGCCCAGACCCACCGACCGCGGCGTGGGCCGACGCCCGACACTGATCCAGAACGTCGAGACGCTCGCGAACCTGGCGCTGATCGCGCGCTACGGCGCCGACTGGTACCGCGAGCTCGGAACGGCCTCGGAGACGGGCTCGCGCCTGGTGACGCTGGCCGGCGCCGTCGAGCATCCCGGCGTCTACGAGATCGAGTGCGGGACACCGGTGGGAGCTCTGTTCGGGGCCGCGGGCGGTCTGCGCGGCGAGCTGGCCGGCGTCCTGGTGGGCGGTTACTTCGGCTCCTGGTTGCCGGCGGCGGGAATCGGCGAGCTCGAGCTCTCGAATGAGGCGCTCGCCCGCCACGGAGCCGCGCTCGGCTGCGGGGCGCTCGTCGCGCTCCCGGCAAGCTCGTGTCCGGTCGCCGAGACCGTGCGCGTCGCCGTCTACCTCGCGACCGAGACCGCCGGCCAGTGCGGGCCGTGCGTTCACGGGACCGCGGCGATCGCCCGAACGCTGCACGGCATCGCGGAGGGCAAGGCCTCCGCGACGGCGTTCACCGACCTGGAGCGCTGGGTGGCCGAGCTGCCCGGCCGCGGCGCCTGCCATCACCCGAACGGGCTCGCCCACTTCGTCTCGACCGCGCTGCGAACGTTCACGAGCGAGTTCGCCGATCACGCGCGCCGTGGCCCGTGCGCGGCCTGCGGCGCCGACGCGGTCCTGCCGATCCCGCAGGTGAGCGCGGCACGCGCGTGACTCGCATTCGTGTCAACCCGATCGGCTGTGTTGCCCACGGCCTGTGCGCGGAGATCCTGCCCGAACGGATCGAGCTCGACGAGTGGGGTTATCCGATCGTCGACCGCGACGTGATCCCGAGCGAGCTCGAGGCGCACGCGCGGCGCGCCGCCGACGCGTGCCCGAC
>CAZABN010000064.1:0-11776 GCA_964483345.1 uncultured Solirubrobacteraceae bacterium | reverse complement strand
CCCCGACAGCGCCATCACCCAGATCGAGGCGGGCGGCTTGTCGGTCGTGATGAAGCTCGAGGAGTCGAGTGAGCCGAAGAAGAACGCCTTCCAGCTGCGCGTCCCGGCCTGCACGGCCGCGGCATAGAAGCTGTTCGCGTCGCCCGACGCGCCGAGGCCCCAGAGGTAGGCGACGGCCGTCAGCGCGAGCAGCGCGATCAGCGCCGGGCGCACCCAGCGTGCCTCGGCGGCCGCCTCACGCGGCCGGCTGCGCGACGAGGCGGCGATTGCCGGTGCGGCGTCGACTGACTGGATCGTGCTCATCGGGGCTCCATTCTCGCTTGGGGCTCGTTACGGCTGCACCGTGAATCCTCCGGCGCGACCCTTGGCGGGGGCTGCACGGAGCCTGGGGAAACGCTGAGAGCGGCGCGGGGGTGGATCGGGTCTCGCGGGCGATCCCGCGCCCGCGGGTCTCGCGGGCGATCGCGCACCCGCCGGCTGCGCGGACGATCCCCCTCCCGCGGGTCGGCAAACGCGCATCAAACCTCCCGCCGGTCTCGCGCGTTACGCTCCAGCCGATGACCGAGACCTGCAGTCACCTCGACCAGATCGACGCCGGCGTGCAGCGCGACAGCGAGATCGGCTGCAGCGACTGCCTGGCGATCGGCTCGAGCTGGGTGCACCTGCGCGAGTGCATGATCTGCGGGCATGTCGCCTGCTGCGACTCGAGCCCGAACCGGCACGCGACCAAGCACTTCCAGGCGAGCGGGCATCCGGTGATGCGCTCGATCGAGCCGGGGGAGTCGTGGCTGTGGTGCTACGTCGACGAGGTGGCGTTCACGCTCGACTGACCGCTCGCGGCCGGCCCGGGATCGGGCCGCTGTGGGAGTCGTGTCGGACGCGTCGCGCGCGAGTGTGCGAAGGGCCCCGGCAGCCGCGCGTGCGGGGCTGACGCGGTCAGGCCGGACGCCGTTCGAAGCAGCGCGGCTCCAGGATTCGCCGCGTTCTGTCGATCATGTGATTAAAGAGACATTTGTCCTCATGCCCGAAACCGCTCAGCGTCGCGCCGCGACTGCTGTCTTTGACGAGACGGGACGTCCCTTGCACCGCGCGCGCCGGCCTCTCGCCAGTGCCACTGCGGTCGGCGGCTTCACGCGCCTCAACTGCGGCTGCACCGCATGAAGCGCCCGCTGAACCTGTTGCTCGTCGCGGCCTCGGAGGCCGACAGTGAGCTCGCGCTGGCCGAGCTCGGGCGCTTCGGCTTCGACCCGACGTCCGACCGCGTCGACGGCGAGAGGGAACTGCGAACCGCGCTGGCGGCGAGGCCCTGGGAGATCATCCTCTGTGACCACGCGCTGGCGAGCCTCAACTCGACGGAGGTGCTCCGCGTCGTCCACGAGACCGGCGAGGACATCCCGCTCGTGATCCTTTCGGGAGCCATCGGCGAGGAGGCGACGGTCGAGGCGCTGAAGCGGGGCGCTCGCGATGTCGTGCTCAAGCAGCGGCTCAGCCGCCTCGGCCCGATCGTGGATCGCGAGCTCAGCGACGCCAGGGGCCGGCGCGCCCAGAAGCATTCCGAGCGCGAACGCGCCGGACTGGAGGCGCAGCTCGCGCAGCTCAACAGGGAACTGCGTGCGAGCGAGTCGCACTATCGTCTGCTGTTCGAGCTGAGCCCGCTGCCGATGGTCGTCTACGAGCGGGCGTCGCACCGGGTCATCGCGGTCAACAAGGCGCTCGTGTCGGACTACGGCTACACCCGCGATGAGTTTCTCGCGCTGAGCATCGAGGATCTCCATCCCGCCGACGACGCGGAGCTGCTCCGCAGCGTCCTCGCCGCCAGTCCCAGCGATGCGCCCGTTCGCTTCAGGTCGTGGCACCATCGTTACAAGGACGGCACGGTGATCGATGTCGAGGTCACGAGCGAGAACCTGGTGATGGAGGGCCGCGACTGCCGCGTCGCCGTCTGCAACAACGTGACGGCGCGCAACGTCGCGGACGCTGCACGTGAGAAGGTGGAGCACGACGCGAGTGCCGAGCTGGCGAACCAGATCGAGCAGCTGCGCGTGCTCGACGCGCTGAAGGACCAGTTCGTCTCGGTCGTCTCACACGAGCTGCGCACGCCGCTGACCGCGATCAGCGGCTACCTCGAGATCGTGCTCGGCGGCGAGCCCGGGCCGCTGACCGAGGAGCAGACGCGCTGCCTCGCGATCGTCGCGGCCAGCTCGGACCAGCTGCTGCGCGTGGTCGGCGACCTGCTGCTGATCGGAAAGGTCGAGGCGGGCCACCTAACGCTCGAGATCGGTGCGGTCGACCTCGCCTCGATGCTGGCCGCCTGCATCCTCGCGGCACAGCCGATCGCGGATGCCAGGCGCGTCGAGCTGCGCCTGACGCAGACGCCGGCAACGCAGGTCGCGGGCGACCTCGGCCGCCTTCGCCAGGCTCTCGGCAACATCATTTCGAACGCGATCAAGTTCACCACCGACGGAGCGGTCGACGTCCGGCTGTACGCGGAGGCGGACCGCGCCGTGATCGAGGTTGTCGACAACGGGGCCGGCGTGCCGGCGAACGAGGTCGAGCACCTGTTCATGCCGTTCTACCGGGCCTCGACCGCCACGCGGCAGGCGATCCCCGGGACCGGGCTCGGGCTCAGCGTCGCCAAGGAGATCATCGAGGCTCACGGCGGCAGCATCTCGCTCGAGAGCAGGCTGGGCTCGGGCACCTCCGTGCGAATCGAGCTGCCGATCGCCGAGGCCGCGTGATGCCCGGGGCGGTCCGCACCGCGCCGTGGCGCCCGCCCGCGTCGCAGGCGCCACTGGTGCTGGTCGCAGACGACGACGAGGTGATCGTCGGCCTGATCAGCTACCGGCTCGAGCACTCCGGCTACCGGGTGGCCGCCGCGCTCGACGGCCAGGAGGCTCTGCGCCTCGCGCTCGTCGAGCACCCCGCGCTCGCGGTGATCGACGTGATGATGCCGCGGATCGACGGCTACGAGCTCACCCGCCGCCTGCGCGGCGACGAGGCGACGCGGGCGTTGCCGATCATCCTGCTGACGGCGCAGGCCCAGGCGGCCGACTCGGACCGCGGCTTCGACGCGGGCGCCGACGCCTACGTGGTCAAGCCGTTCAGTCCGGAGGAGTTGCGCGCGCTGGTGGCTGAGCTGCTCGCGCCTACCGATCCGCGTGGCGGCGGCCGGGGCGCCGTACGCTCACGCCAGGCTGTCGCTTAGAGCCTGGCGAGCTTCGGCTGCGACGGCAGCCAGGCGAGCGAGCCGTGTCTCGCCGCCGACCGGCTCACCGCTCTCGCTTGCCTTTTCGAACTGCCGGCAGGCTTGGCCGAGGCGCGTCGCCCCGATCATCGTGGCGCTGCCGCTCAGCAGATGCGCGGCGCGTTTGAGCTCGGCCCTGTCACCGCTGCGGGCCGCGTTCTCGATCGCGCTCACGCGGGCCGGCAGCAGCTCGTCGAAGATCCTGTGGAGGTCCCGTCGCGTCTCCACGCTGAGCGTTTCGCGCCAGCTGGCGATGGTCTGCGCCGACAGCACGTCCTCGACGCGGTCCTCGCCGCGCACCGGGCCGCGACCAACGTCATCCACCTGCGTCGCAGCGCCCGGCCGCGACGGCTGCTCAGAGCGGAGCGGGCTCACGCATGGACGGGTGTCTGCGCCGCGCGCTCGGCGGCCCGCGCCTGGATCGACCGCGCGAGCCACTCGGCGAGCACCTGCGGTGCGACGCCCTTGCGACAGTACGCGGTCGCGCCCGCCAGCAGCAGCTCGCGAACGACGCCGCTCAACTCGTCGCTCGAGAGGACGACGATGGCGGTGGCCGGCGAGACCTTCAGGATTCCTCGGACCGCCGCCAGGCCGCCGCCCGGCATGTCGACGTCGACGATCGCGGCGTCGGGTTGACTGACCGCGGCGAGGTCGATCGCCTGCTCGCTGTCCCCGGCGACGCCGACGACCTCGAAGTCGACGGCGAGGGATGCCCGGAGCGCGGACTGGACCACCGGGTCGTCGTCGGCGATCAGGACTCGCTGACGAGCGGTTTGAGCGACCGGGTCCGGGTCCATGGCGTTCCGTGCTCCTCCTGGCGAAGATGGCCCGCGGGGATCGGGGGGTCCACCACCCATCGGCAGCTCAGCGGGCGCCCTTGAGGTGCCGTGGTCGCGTCCGCGGCTGATCGGCAGCTGGGCGTCGGCGCGAGCGATCAGCTCGGGGGCGCTGTCGTGCGGGCCGAGCTCGGCGAAGCCGATCTTGATCTGACACGGCTCGGGGTCGGCCGCCAGGTCCGTTCGGATTGCGCTGAAGCGCTTGCGCGCCTGCCGCAGCGTCGCGCCGGACAGCACGCACAGGAACTCGTCGCCGCCGTGGCGGACGATCAGGTCATACGTACGCAGGTGACCGCGGATCGCGGCGGCCGTTCGCGCGAGCAGGGCGTCCCCGGCGCCGTGGCCGAGGGTGTCGTTGACGGCCTTCAGGCCGACGACGTCGACATAGGCGAGCGTCAGCAGCCTCCTGGTGGCTCGGGCACGCTCGATCTCGTGTTCGAGGTCCGCCAGGCCGGCCGCACGCGCGCGCGCCCCGGTCAGCTGGTCCGTTTCCGCGTCCGCGAGCGCCTGGAGCAGCTCGGCGCGGTTGAGGCTTGCCTGCCCCCGCCTGCGGGCGCCCGCCGGACCGCGGTCGTTGGCCGCTCGGGCGTCTTCTGGGCCGGACATCTCCTGTGACTATCGGCACGATCCGGCGAGACAGTGAGCAGGACTCGAAGCGGCGGCCGCCCTCACGCCCCGCTGTGGGCGTCGATGAAGGCGAGCGTCCGCGTCCACGCCTCCTCGGATTGGGCCTGGAACTCGGGCTGGTGGCGGTCGAAGAAGCTGTGCGGCGCGCCGGCGAGCGTGACCACCTCGTGCTCGACCCCGGCGGCGGCGAGCGCGGCGTCGAAGGCGTCGTTGTGCTCCGCCGTGATGTGCCCGTCGGCGCCGCCCTGCAGCGCCAGGATCGGCGCCGCCATCCGCGCGGCGGCGTCGATCGGGCCGGGCCGCTCGCCGCGCGGCCCGGGCATGCCGTAGAAGCCGACCGCGCCGGCCAGGCCGTGACCGCCCGCGGCCGCGAGCCACGAGTTGGCGCCGCCGAAGCAGAAGCCGACGGTGAAGATCGCCGTGCGCGAACCGCCGGCGGGCGAGCGCAGGTACGCGACGGCGGCCGCGATGTCGGCCTGCACGCCCTCGGGCGTGGTCGCCATCGTGTGCTCCATCGCCTCGAAGCTCTCGTCGCGCTTGGCGACGCCCGCGGTGCGGCCGAAGTAGTCGATCGCCAGGGCGCCGTAGCCGCGCTCGGCGAAGCGCAGCGCCAGCTCCTCGTAGAAGTGGTAGAGCCCGCGGACGTCCGGCAGGATCACGACACCGACCGCCGAGGGCTCATCGGGCGTGGCGAGAAAGGCGGCGAAGCGGTTGCCGTCGGCTGCCTCCAGCACCAGATCGTCGTGCGAGATCGCGGCGCCTGCGATCACCGGAATGGGCGGCTCGGAATCCAGTTCGTGGCACATCTCGGGCTCCTGTCGTCGGTTCGGGCTGGCGCCCCGCATCGTAGAGCCCGCGGCTCGGCGGCCGCGCTGCGGGCTTTCCCGGGTCGCGTTCGTGCAATTTGCGGATATTTCGCGCGGGCGGGCCCATTTTTCCCCACCCATCGGTCCAGGCTGCTAGATTGCGGCCACACGCCGAATCCACGGTCAGAAGCCGTGGAGCCGGGGAACCAAGTTGTTGGGGCGAATTTCGCGGTGATCCCGCGAGACGCGCTGCTCTTTCAGCGCGAGCCCGTCAGCTAACCCGGCAGGCTTCAGAGAGAGGTATCTGTGCGTCTGCGTCACGCCTGCATCGTGGGGACTGCGTTGCTTGCTTTCGGGGGGGTCGCCTCGGAGGCGCTTGCAGACTCGACGCCCAGCGGGACGGCGGTCGGCGGCGCGACCGCACCGACGAACATCGGCCCGGTCGGAGTGACCGGAGCGACCGGCGCCACGGGTGCGCCCGGCTTCATCGGCGCCGCCACACCCGGCGTCGCGACACCCCCGCTGACGCTCACCGCCCCGCTCGCGCCGATCGTGCTCCCGAAGGGCCAGTCGCCGACCGCCGTCTACAACGGGCCGGTCTACATTGAGACCGCCACCGGCACGCTCGTCCCCTACGCCCCCCAGACCGAGGTCGCGGACGTCAGCGGCGGCACGATCGCCGGCACGCCGTCCGACGGCCTCCCGCACCTGGTGGTGCCGGGCGCGACCGCCGAGATCGTGCACGGGCTCGCCGCCGCCCCCGAGGAGGCTCCAGCCGTTGTGGCGGACATCATCTGGGCCGCGAACAACATCATCGGGCGCCCCTACGTCTACGGCGGCGGCCATCGCTCCTTCCACTCCTTCGGCTACGACTGCTCCGGCACCGTCTCCTTCGCGCTGCACGGCGGCTCGCTGCTGCGCGCACCGCTCGACTCCGGCCAGTTCGAGAGCTGGGGCAAGCCCGGACAGGGCCAGTGGATGACGATCCTCACCAACCCCGGTCACGCCTACCTCGACATCGCCGGCCTGCGCCTGGACACCAGCACCGCGGACGACCCGTCGAACGAGCAGGGCCCCCGCTGGCGGCCGCTGCGCCCGGCGAATCCGGGCTTCATGCTGCGCCACCCGGCCGGGCTGTAGCCGGGGAGGCAGTTTGGAGTCGGCGCATGCGCCGACTCCCGGGAGCGCGCATGCGCGCTCCCGCGGGTGGGTGCATGCACCCACCCGAACAGCTCGATCCTCGCTCAGTCGATCAGGCGCGTGCCGAGCCGCCAGATCGCGAGACGCCACATCACGAGCGCGAACAGCAACAGCACGCCGGCGTGGGCCAGATCGGCGACGCCGAGGCCGCCGAGCGAGGCGTCGCGGACCAGCTGCACGCAGTGGTAGAGCGGGTTGAACTTCGCCGCGACGCGGATCCCGGCGGGTAGCGACGTGATCGGGAAGAACGTTCCGGCGACCAGGAACATCGGCGTCAGCACGGCGCTCGTGACGTAGTTGAAGTTGTCGATCGTCTTCGCGATCGCGGCGAGCAGCACGCCGAAGCCGGCGAAGCCGAAGCCGGTGAGGAAGCCGATCGGCACGACCAGCAGCATGCCGGCGGTCGGGTGCAGGCCGAACACGATCCCCACGACGAGCGGCGCGAGCCCGTAGACGCCGGCGCGCAGGGCGATCCAGAGGATCTCCGCCGTGACCAGCTCCTCGACGTCGACGGGGGCGGCGAGCAGGGCGTCGTAGGTGCGCTGGAAGCGCCAGCGCACGAACGTGTTGAACATGCCGGGGAAGGCCGAGGAGAACAGCACGGCGGTCGCCACGACGCCGGTCGCGACGTAGTCGAGGTAGCTGTGATGGCCGACCCTGTTGACCAGCGCGCCGATCCCCGCCGCGAACGCCAGCAGATAGATCGTCGGCTGCACGATCGAGGAGAAGGTCGTGGCCTTCCAGTAGCGGCCGAAGAGGACGACGTCGCGCGTCATCACGCCGGCCAGCGCGGCCGGCTCGAGGCGGCGCACGCGGCGCACCTCTACGGGAGCGCTCTCGCCGGCGCTCACTCGATCTCCTCCCCGGTCAGCGCGACGAACGCGTCCTCCAGGTTCGCCGGGCGCGAGGTGCCGTCCGGAACCTCCTCGCCGAGCGTCTCGGCGCGCATGATCGCGACCGCAGGTCCGCTGCGGCGGCTGCTCCAGCCGCGCTGCGCGGCGAGCTCGCTGACCTGCGTGAGCCGCTCCGGCGTGCCGTAGACCTCGACGACGCGCTCGCCGGCGTGCGCGCGGACCAGCTCCGCCGGTGTGCCCTGGGCGATGACGCGGCCGGCCGACATCACCGCGACGACGTCGGCGAGGCGCTCGGCCTCCTCGATGTAGTGCGTCGACATCAGCATCGTCACGCCCTCGCTGCGCAGGCCGTCGATCAGCGACCACAGCTCCTGGCGGATCTGCGGGTCGAGGCCGACCGTCGGCTCGTCCAGCAGCACCAGCCGCGGCCGGTGGATCAGCCCGCGCGCGACCAGCAGCCGGCGGCGCATCCCGCCGGACAGGTCCGAGACCCTGGTGTCGGCGCGGGCGCCGAGGTTGGCGATCTGCAGCGCCCGAGCGACCGCCGCGTGGCGCTCGTGACGCGCGACTCGGTAAAGCCGCGCGAACACGCTGAGGATCTGGCGGCAGGTCAGCTCGATGTCGAGGTTGTCGAGCTGCGGCACGACGCCCATCTGCATCCGCGCCTGCTTGGACTGGGCGGGAAGCGGATAGCCGAGCACGCTGATCTCGCCGGCGTCGGCGAGGCTCTGCGCGGTCAGCAGCCGCATCGTCGTCGACTTGCCCGCGCCGTTGGGGCCGAGCAGGCCGAAGCACACGCCGGCCGCCACCTCCAGGTCGAGGCCGTTGACCGCCGTGATCTCGCCGTAGCGCTTGTGGGCGCCGCGGATCGCTATCGCCGGCGGCTGCACGCCCGCGGAGGATACGGAACGCCGGGCGTGCGCGGGGGGCGAGGGAGCCCGGTGGGTCTTCTCGGAACGTTGAACGGGAAGCGGCGAGTGGCTGGGGTCGGCTGGCCAGGACGCACCCTCTGGGCACAGGCAGGGAGCAGGCAAGGCTGGTTGCCTTGCCGCGACGGAGGACGCCGCCAGACGGCATCCAGACGCCGTCGTAACCGGTGGAACGTTCCGAGAAGGCCCACAGCCCGGTAGGCTGGTGGCGCCGATGGACGACGACACGCTGATGACGGCCGCCGACCACGAGGCGCTGAGCGCCGAGCTGGCCGCGCTCGAGGGCGACGGCCGCCGCGCGATGGCGGCGCGGATCAAGACGGCGCGCGAGTGGGGGGATCTGAAGGAGAACTCCGAGTACCACGACGCCAAGAACGATCAGGCGCACCTCGAGACCAAGATCAAGCAGCTGCGCGAGCGGCTCTCCCGGGCGAAGGTCGTCGAGGGCGGCGGCGGCGACGGCGGCGTGATCGGCTTCGGCTCGACCGTCGTGGTCCGCGACGAGGAGGGACGCGAGCAGCGCTTCGAGATCGTCAGCTCGCAGACCGCGGCGCCGGCGCAGGGAAAGATCTCGATCGAGTCGCCCGTCGCGCGCGGGCTGCTCGGGCTCGCGGTCGGTGAGCACGCGCAGATCACGCTGCCGCGCGGCACGCGCCGCTACACCGTGATCAGCGTCGCCTGACCGCGAGCGTGTAGGCGACCCACTCCGAGCGCTCCGCGTCGAAGCGGTCGTAGAGCGCTTGGGCGCGGGCGTTGTCCGGCGCCGTCTCCCACTCCATGACCGTCACGCCGTGCGCGTCGCATTCGGCTTCGCAGGCCTCGATCAGCGCCGCCCCGACCCCGCTGCTCCGGGCGCCCGGGTCGACGTAGAGGTCGTTCATCACGCCGATCGCGCCCGCGGTCAGCGTCGAGAAGCTCCAGTAGAGCGTGGCGAAGCCGACCGCGGCGGCGTCCGCGTCGTCGGCGCGCGCGATCAGCTGCACGCCGGCGGTGTCGGGGTTCGCGAGCAGGTTCAGCGAGAGCGCGCGCAGCGCCGCGTCACTCGGAGCGACCTCGTAGAAGTCGCAGTAGCCGCGCATCAGCGGCAGCAGGTCGTCCAGGTCGCCGCGCGTTACGCGCGTGATCACGGCGCGGTGTGCGCGAGGTGCTCTTCGAGGATCTTCGGGTCGGCGGTCTGAGGTTTGCGCTTGAAGAAGTCCGGCATGAAGATCCATTGCGCCGCCAGGAAGACGAGGCCGAGCAGCAGGCCGCCGATGCCGATCACGATCGGCACCTGAATGCCGAGGATCGGCGGTGAGTAGTTGTAACCCGGCGTGCTGACGGTGATGTACGACTTCACGAAGATGTAGGCCATGCCGCCGAACCCCGCGAACGGCACGATGCCGACCAGCAGTGCGCGGTGCCAGCTCTTGAACAGCTCGCGACGGAAATAGATTGCGCACGCGAGGCCGGTGAAGCCGTAATAGAAGAGGATCGCGAAGCCGAGGCCTGTGATCGAGTCCCCGAGGATGTGCGCCGGCGAGGACGTGAGCAGTAGGCCGACGGTCCAGACGATCGAGACGCCCCCCATCGCGAGTGTCGACACACTCGGCGTCTGGAAGCGGGGGTGCACGCGCGCAAAGGCCTTCGGCAGCGCACCCCAGTTCGCCATCGAGATCGTCGTGCGCGCGGTCGGCAGGATCGTCGTCTGCGTCGACGCCGAGGCTGACGTCAGGACCGAGAAGAGCAGGAATTTCTGCAGGACACCGGATCCGAACACCCTGGTGCCGAGCGGACTGAGGATGTCGTTGGCGTTGGCGCCGAGGAACTTCGTCCCGGCGTCAGCCTGTGCAGCGGTCGCGACCAGCAGATAGATCAGCACAAGCAGGACCGTCGAGAGCACAGCCGCGCGCCCCGGTCCCTCGGCCGGGTTCTCCGATTCCTCGTTCACAGCGACGCCGGAGTCCCAGCCCCAGTAGATGAAGATCCCGAGCAGGATGCCGCCGACCAATGAGGTGCCGCTGAGCGCGAATGGGTTGAACCATCCGAACTCCGGCTTGATCGCGTTGTGCAGGCCGCCCTGGTAGACGTTGACCAGTGCGACAACAGAGAAGATCGCGAGGATCAGGCACTCGGTGGAGAGCAGCAGCGCCTGAATGCGCGCTGAGAGCTCGATGCCGCGGTAGCAGATCCACGTCATCAGCACGATCCAGACGACGGAGCCGATGATGATCGCCGGCGTCGAGGTGGAGGCGGAGTTCCAGCCGACCAGCTCGAACGTGTAGACGGACGCGATGTCCGAAAGCGAAGCCATCACGATCACGTCCGCCAGGACGATCGCCCAGCCGTTGATCCAACCCATCTGGGGGCCCATCGCGCGCGTCGTCCAGGCGAAGGTGGTGCCCGCGTCGGGGTCGGCGAGGTTCAGGTAGCGGTAGGCCGCCGAAATGAAGAGGATCGGCACGAAGGAGACGAGCAGAACGGCCGGCGCGTGCACGCCGATGCCGCCGACCAGGGCGACGAACCCGAGTGTGGTCGCGAGGCTGTACGCGGGCGCGGTCGAGGCGACCGCGATCACGAGGTTGGACATGTAGCCGATCGCGCCGGCCTTCAGTCCCTTCTCGCCCGGGGCGCTCGTGTCCCTCGGCGTCGCTGACGGAGCCGGTATCGCTGCGCTTTCCAACCTGAGCCTCCCTCGGATGGTGCGGAAGCGCAAACCTAGAGCGGCGGTGGGCCCGCTGCAATGTGCGGATGTGACCAAAGATCCGGTCGCGGTTGTCCATGATGTACATACCGCGACGGGTTCATCGTCCGTTCTGCCGCTTGCGGAGCACCTGAGGGGGCGCTAGCGTGGACGAACCGGAGTAATATCCACTGGGAACGGAGAGGTTTCGATGGTGAACAGGGCGGTCGTCCACGGCGGTCCATACTCGGCTGCGGCGCTCTCGGAGCAGGCGCGCCGGCACCTCTGGATGCATTTCACGCGAATCGGCGACGACCCGCGCGCGCCGCTGCCGATCATCGTCTCAGGCGAGGGCTGCTACGTCTACGACGCCGACGGCAAGCGCTATCTCGACGGGCTCTCGGCGCTCTACTGCGTGAACGCCGGTCACGGCCGGCCGGAGTTCGGCGAGGCCGCGGCGGCGCAGATGCGCGAGCTGGATTTCTTCACGACCTGGAGCTATGCGCACCCGCGCGCGATCGAGCTGGCCACGCGGATCGCCGAGCTTGCCCCGGGGGACCTCAACCGCGTCTTCTTCACCTCGGGCGGCTCGGAGGCGGTCGAGTCGGCGATCAAGCT
>CAZABN010000063.1:0-11887 GCA_964483345.1 uncultured Solirubrobacteraceae bacterium | reverse complement strand
CGCGGCGACCAGGTCGTCTGGCTGCAGGAGCACCTCGCGGCCGCCGAGCCGCAGACGCCCACGAGCGGGATCTTCGCCGCTAGCACGCAGTCGGCGCTGGAGGCCTTCCAGCTCTCGCGCGGCCTGCCGGCGACCGGCATCGCCGACGCGGCGACATGGCCGGCGCTGCTCGCGCTGACGCCGATCCCCGTCCAGTGGGCGACACAGCCCAACGGCGGCACCGGCCCGACCGGCCCGACCGGGGCGACCGGCGCGACCGGCGCGACGGGCGCGACCGGGGCGACGGGCGCGACCGGGGCAACCGGTGCGACCGGAGCCGTGGGCGCCACCGGCGGCGTCGCGGCTCCGTAGTCAGCGGCGCTTAGCCACGCTCGGCAACGGGTCGAGCGCGCTGAGCTGGCCCATGTCGAGCGCGAAGTCAACCGTGCTCTCCGCGCTGGGAGCCGAGGCGCCCGGCTGGTAGATCCCGTAGGCGAGGACCGCCTCGGTGTCGCCGTGACTGACGAGGCTGATCTGCTCGCTCGGCGCCGAGGCGTCGGTGCCAAGGTAGATCGTCTGGTCGAAGAAGAAGGCGTGCTCGACCGCCGTCCCCGGCTCGCGGCCGATCAGCACACGGAGCGTGTCGTCGGAGCCGTAGCTCGCCGTGCCGATCGGCACGTAGCCGTGGCGCGCGAGGACCGCGATCGCCGCCGCCAGGTCGTGGCCGATCGCCGCGCCGCTCGACGGGTTGGTGCCGACGAAGGCGGGTCCCGTCTGCGTGCGCGTCGTTTGCGTCGAGCTCGTCGAAGTGGTGGTGCTCGTCGTGCTGGTGGAGCTCGATGAGGTGGTCGAGGCGGCCGTCGTCGAGGAGCCGGAGGAGGAGCTGGAGGTGTGCGAGGGCGCCGCCGCGGTGGTGCTCGAAGTCGTGCTCGCCGGCACCGTCCGCGTGACCGTGACGGTTGCCGGCGTGCCGGAGCCGCAGGCGGCGAGCGTGGCCGCGAGGGCGACGGCGAGAACGAGCGGCGTGACGGTGTTGAGAGCTTTCATCGGACGGTGTCGGTTCCGGCTCGCAATCCCCGCTGCCAGCGGTTATCGTCCGCCGAGACGGGAGCGAGAGCGATGACCCGTAGAGCAGCGCCGGCACAACGGCGCTGCTCTACGCATCGTCGCAGGTCTTCGCCGCAGCGCCCGCAGGCGGCCGCCGACACGAGCCGGCCGCGCCCTAGCGTGGCGCCATCCGCAGGGCGCCGTCGAGGCGGATCGTTTCGCCGTTGATCATCGAGTTCTCGACGATCGCGACCACCAGCGCGGCGTACTCCTCGGGACGTCCGAGGCGTGGCGGGAACGGAACCGCGGCGGCCAGCGACTCGCGGACCTCCGGGCGCATCCCCGCGAGCATCGGCGTGTCGAAGACCCCCGGTGCGATCGACACCACGCGGATGCCCTGCGCGGCCAGCTCGCGCGCGAGCGGCAGCGTCATCGCCGCCACGCCGCCCTTCGAAGCCGCATAGGCGGCCTGGCCGATCTGGCCGTCGAAGGCGGCCACCGACGCCGTGCACACCACGACCCCCCGCTCGCCCCCGGCGTCGGGCTCGCCCTGCGCCATCGCCGCGGCGGCCAGGCGCGTCATGTTGAAGGTGCCGCCGAGGTTCACGCGCAGCACACGCATGAAGGTCTCGAGTTCATGCACGCCGGTGCGGCCGAGCACGCGCTCGGACACGGCGACGCCGGCGCAGTTGGCGAGGCCGCGGAGTCCGCCGAAGCGCTCGCACGCGGTCTGCACGGCCGTGGCCGCGTCGGCCTCGGAGGTCACATCTATGGCGCAGAAGGCGGCGTCCGCGCCGAGCCTCGCGGCGAGCGCCTCGCCGCGTTCGCCGTCGCGGTCGACGAGCAGCACGCGCGCGCCGCCGGCGGTGAGCGCCAGCGCGGTGGCGGCGCCGAGCCCGGAGGCCGCGCCGGTGACGATGAACGGGGCTCCCCGAACTTTCATGTGGAGGCGCCCGAGCGGTCGTCGTAGCGGTAGACGTTGGTCTCGCGCGGATGGAAGCCGAGCCTCGCGTAGAGGCGGTTCGCGGCCTCGCGGCTGGGGCGCGACGTGAGGTCGACGGTGCGCGCGCCGTCCGCCTGCGCGAGCGCGAGCGCCTCCCGTGTGAGCAGCGCGCCGATCCCCTGCCCGCGCGCACCCCGATCGACGACGACATCCTCGATCCAGGCGCGCACGCCGGTCGGGATCGGGAACACCGCGAGCGTGAGCATGCCGGCGATGCGCCCCTGCGCGTCGCGGGCGAGCAGCAGCCGCGTCGCCGTCGAGGCCACCAGCGCCTCGATCTGGGCGGCGCTCGGGGCCGGTGCCGAGGAGGAGAGCTGACCGACCAGCGCCCCGACCGCCGCGACGATCTCCGGCGATGAGGAGGTCACCACCTCGATCTGAACGCCGGCGCCGTCGGAGACCATGCGCGCACTCTCCCACGCGCGCGCCGCAGGCGCCAGCTTGCTTTGCTGTCGCGGGTGAGGACCGTGCGATCTCGTGCCTGAAGGCCTGGCGCTGGCGCTCGCGCTCGTGGTGCTGGCGGCGACGCTCGCCGCGGCGGTGTTGCGCTCGCCGTATCTCTCGGAGGCGGTCGCGGCCGCCGGCGGCGCCGTGGCGCTCGTCGCGGTCGGCGCGATCGGGGCAACCCGTGCAGGCGACGCGCTGCGCACGCTCGCGCCGACCGTCGGTTTCCTCGCCGCGCTGCTGCTGGTCGCCGAAGGGGCTCGACGCGAGGGGCTGTTCGAGGCGCTGGGCGCGGTGATGGCGCGCGGCGCGCGCGGCAGCCCGCGCCGGCTGCTGGCCTACGTGGTCGTGATCGCGGCCGCCGTCACGGCGCTGCTCAGCCTCGACGCCACGGTCGTGCTGCTCACACCGATCGTGTTCGTCACGGCGACGCGGATGCGCACGAGCGCGCGCCCGCAGGTCTACGCCTGCGCGCATCTCGCGAACTCAGCCTCGCTGCTGCTGCCGGTCTCGAATCTCACGAACCTGCTGGCCTTTCACGCGAGCAGGCTGTCGTTCGCGCGCTTCGCCGCGCTGATGGTGCTGCCGACGCTCGGCGTGGTGGCCGTCGAGTGGCTCGTGCTGCGCCGCTTCTTCGCCGTCGATCTGGAGCGCCCGCTACGGCAGACGGACGCGCCGCCGCGGCCCGCGCTGCCGCGGTTCGCGCTCGCGGTGCTCGCGCTCACGCTCGCCGGCTTTGCGCTGAGCTCGGTGCTGGGGATCGCCCCGGTCTGGGTTGCGGCGGCGGGAGCGGTGACGATCAGCGTCCCCGCGCTGCGCTCGCGGGCCGCGAGCCCGGTGGCGCTCGTGCGCGCCGTCGAGCCGGGCTTCCTCGTGTTCGTGCTCGGGCTCGGCGTCGTCGTGGCGGCCGCCAGCGCCAACGGCCTGGGTTCGGCGGTGCGCGACGCGCTGCCGGTCGGAGCATCGCTGCCCGACCTGCTGGCGATCGCCGCGCTGAGTGCGGTGCTCGCGAACCTGGTCAACAATCTGCCGGCGACGCTGATCCTGATCCCGGTCGCGGTCGCCGGCGGGCCCGGGGCGATCCTCGCCGTGCTGATCGGCGTCAACGTCGGGCCGAACCTGACCTACGTGGGCTCGCTCGCCACGCTGCTGTGGCGAAGGGTCCTGCGTGCCGAGGATGCCGACGCGGAGCTGCGCACCTTCGTCGCGCTCGGCGCGCTCACCGTGCCCGCCGCGCTCGTCACCGCCACGGTGCTTCTATGGTTGTGCCTGCAGGTGTGATCTGAAATGCGCGCCCTCGTCTGGATCGCCGAAGACAGCTGGCAGGCCACGGTCGCCGAGGCCGCCGCGCACCTGCCCGCGGACGCCGACGTCACGCTGCTGCACGTCGCCGATGCCCAGGCGGAGGGTGTCGTCGCGGCCGCGCGCCACGCGCTGCTCGGTCGCCCCCACGGCGAGCCGCGTGCGGGCGCCGAGCCGCTGCCCGCGATCTCCGCACAGGCCGCTCAGGAACTGCTGGCCGAAGCGCTCGCCGGCCTCGGGCGTCCGGCGACGCTCGAGGCGCGTCGAGGGCGGGTCGAGCGTGAGGTGGTCGCGGCGGCCGCGGGCATGGACCTGCTGGTGCTCGCGCGCGACGGCGACCGCGAGCGACTCGGCCCGCGCAGCCTCGGCCCGCTCGCGCGCTTCGTCGTGGACCACGCGCCCTGCCGCGTGCTGCTGATCTGGCCGAACGGCGCGCCGGGAGTGGCGACGCTCCCGCCGCCGCCCCGAGCACCCGGCGCCGCGAACGGCTGAACGCTCAGGCGCGCGAGCCGGCGAAGCTCGACTTCGGGAACATGCCGGCCTTGGCGGTGCCGGAGATCGTGTCGCCCTCGACCGTTGCGGTGAAGGTGACGGTGAGCGCCATCGGCCGGGTGATGTCGACCTTCCAGGTCGCCGTGTCGCCGTCGACGCTGCCGTCGTAGATCGCGCTCGTGCCCTCGTTCCCGCTCTGGGTGCCCGTGAGCGCACTGCCGTCGCTGACCAGCTCGACCGTCGAGGCCTGTGCTCCCATCGGCGTCTGCACCGTGATCTTCCAAGTCCCGTCGACGCTCATCTCTGGTGCTCCTCGCTTCCGCTGGGGGGTGGGTTGGGTCGCGCACAGCCTATCCGGCGCCCGGCAGGCCCCGTCGCCGAGGAGCGGCCGCCGGCAGCGCGAACGAGATCCCGTTGACGCGCGAAGCGCGTCCCTTGACAAGTTCTTAGCGGCTGCTAAGCTCTTGCGTAGTTAGCACTCACTAAGAAAGGATCGGGCGATGGCGCGCACACAGGATCACCACCGCAGGGGCTGGACCCTCGGGCTCGTTTCGGTCGGGTTGTTCATGGTGGTCCTCGACAACCTGGTGGTCAGCATCGCGCTGCCGAGCATCCACCGCGACCTTGGCGCCTCGATCCAGACGCTCGAATGGACGGTCAACGCATACGTGCTCTCCTACGCCGTGCTGCTGCTGACGGGCGCGGCGCTCGGCGACCGCTTCGGCCGCAAGCGGATGTTCATCGCCGGGCTGTCGCTCTTCACGGCCTCCTCGGCAGCGGCCGCGCTCGCGCCGACGATCGGCCTGCTGATCGCGGCACGCGCGACGCAGGGCGTCGGTGCGGCGATCGTCACGCCGCTCACGCTCACGCTGCTGGCGGACGCGTTCCCGCCCGAGCGGCGCGGCATCGCGCTCGGCGTCTGGTCGGGGATCAGCGGGATCGCCGTGGCGCTCGGGCCGCTCGTCGGCGGCGGCGTGATCGCGCTCAGCTCGTGGCATTGGATCTTCTGGATCAACGTGCCGATCGGCCTGGTCGTGGTGCCGCTCGCTGCGGCGCGCCTGGGCGAGAGCAGGGGCTCGGCACGGCGGCTCGACCTGCGCGGTCTGGCGCTCAGCGGGGCCGGTCTGTTCGGCATCGTCTACGGGCTCGTGCGCGTGCAGTCGCAGGGCTGGACGAGCCCGGAGATCCTCGTCTCGCTCGCGCTCGGCGTGGCGCTCGTCGCCGCCTTCGTGCGCTACGAGCTGCGCACCGATGAGCCGATGCTGCCGCTGAGCTTCTTCGCCAGCCGCGGGTTCACCGTCACGAACGTCGTGTCGCTCGCGATGTACTTCGGGATGTTCGGCTCGATCTTCTTCCTCAGCCAGTTCCTCCAGAACGTGCTGCACAACACCCCGTTCCAGGCCGGGCTCAAGCTGCTCGTCTGGACCGGTGCGACGATGATCGTCTCGCCGCTGGCCGGGTTCTTCTCGGAACGGTGGGGGAGCCGCCTGTTCATGGTGGCCGGGCTCGCGCTGCAGGCGATCGCGCTCGGCTGGCTCGCCGCCCTCGCCGGAGTCCACGAGACCTACGCCAGCGCGATCGGGCCGTTCATCCTCGCCGGCAGCGGCATGGCGCTCGTGTTCGCGCCCGCCGCGAACGCGGTGCTCGCCTCGGTGCGCACCGATCAGGCCGGCCAGGCGTCGGGGGCGACCAACGCGATCCGCGAACTGGGTGGCGTGCTCGGCGTGTCCGTGCTCGCGACCGTCTTCTCGAGCCACGGCGGCTACGCGACATCGCAGGATTTCGTCAACGGCCTGGTGCCCGCGCTGTGGGTCGGCACGGCGGTGCTCGGCGCCGGCTCGCTGATCGCGGCGGCCTTCCCGTTCAGCACGCGCGCAACCGCCGCCGCGCATGGCGCCGCCGAGGCGGCCGGGGCGCAGGCGCCGGCGTCGGCGGCGCGCGGCGCGGGGGAACTCGTCGGCGGGACCGCCTGAGCGTCGCATAGCATCGCGGCGACCATGTCCACCACCTCGATCAACGACCGCAGCGGCCACCGCCAGCGGGTTCCCGCCGCCGAGCGGCGCGATGCGCTGATCGACGCGGCGGTGCACGAGTTCGCGATCAGCGGGCTGCACGGCACGCCGGTCGAGCGCATCGCGCGGCGCGTCGGCGTCGCGCAGCCCTACGTGTTCAGCCTCTTCGCGAGCAAGCGCGAGCTGTTCCTGGCCGCCGTCGAGCGCGCGTTCGAGCTGGTCACCGAGACCTTCACGGCCGCGGCTGCCGGCTATGACCCGGCGAGCGCGCCGGAGGACGTCGACGTGCTGAAGCTCATGGGGGTCGCCTACATCGAGCTGCTGCACTCCCATCGCGACTACCTGCTGCTCCAGCACCAGGCCTACGCATCCTGTGACGACGCGGAGATCCGCGACCGCGTCCGCACGCGCTACGCGCAGCTCGTCGCCCACGTCGAGGCGCTCTCCGCCGCCGAGCCGGAACAGATCGACGAGTTCTTCCGCCACGGGATGTGGTTGAACGTCGCCGCGGCGATGGGGGTCGAGGACCTCTCCGCGGGCTGCGCCTGGGTGCGCGCGGAACAGCACGAGCACTAGCGCGCGGCTCACGGGGCGTGGGATGTCGCGCGCGCTCGGCGGGTACGCTGAACGCCGATGAAGGGCGAGGTCGAGCTTCGAGGGCTCGTCAAGTCTTTCCGCGGCCCCTCGGGTCCGGTCCGGGCCGTGCGCGGAATCGACGTCTCGATCGCGGCCGGGGAGACCGTCGCGCTGCTCGGCCCCAACGGCGCGGGCAAGTCGACGACGATCGACATGATGCTCGGACTGACGCGACCCGACAGCGGATCCGTCTCGCTGTTCGGCCGCCCGCCGCGCGAGGCCGTCGACGCGGGCGCCGTCGGGGCGATGCTGCAGACCGGCGCGCTGATCCGCGACCTCTCGGTGCGTGAGCTGATCACGATGGTCGCGGCGCTCTACCGCCACCCGATGGACGTCGAGGAGGTGATCTCGCTGGCGGGTCTGACGGAGGCCGCGCCGCGGCGCACGCAGAAGCTCTCCGGCGGCCAGACGCAGCGCGTTCGCTTCGCCGTCGCGCTGGTCAGCGACCCGGACCTGCTGCTGCTCGACGAGCCGACGGTGGCGATGGACGTCGAGGGGCGCCGCGACTTCTGGGCCGCGATGCGCGCCTATGCGGCGCGCGGCAAGACGGTGATCTTCGCCACGCACTACCTGGAGGAGGCCGACGCGAACGCCGATCGCGCGGTGCTGATGGCGCACGGGCGGATCGTCGCCGACGGTCCGACCACCGAGATCAAGGCGCAGGTCGGCTCGAGGACGATCCGGGCGACGCTGCCGGAGGTGGAGCTCGGCGAGCTGTCGAGCCTGCCCGGTGTGAGCGCGGTCGACCGCCACGGCGACGCCGTGATCCTCAGATGCACGGACTCCGACGCCGCGATCCGCGCGCTGCTCGAAGCGCAGCCGTCGCTGCGCGACATCGAGATCGCCGGTGCCGGGCTGGAGGAGGCGTTCCTCGAGCTGACGGGCGACGAGGATCCGGACGCCGAAGCGGCCGGGGCCCCGGGGCAGCGATGAGCGGCTGGATCTACACGCGTTACGAGCTGCTGCGCGCCTTTCGCGCGCGGCGCTTCTTCATCTTCTCGCTGGGCTTCCCGATCGTCCTCTACTTCGTGATCGCCAGCCCCTCCCGCAACGTCCGCGACTTCGACGGCCTCGGCGTGTCCTTCCCGCTCTACTACATGGTCAGCCTCGCGTCGTTCGGCACGATGATGGCGATGATCTCCAGCGGAGCGCGGATCTCCGGCGAGCGCCAGGCCGGCTGGACGCGGCAGCTGCGGATCACGCCGCTCTCCGTGCGTGCCTACTTCCGCGCCAAGGTGCTCACCTCTTACGCGATGGCGATCACCAGCCTGCTGCTGCTCTACGTCGCCGGGATATCGCTCGGGGTGAGCATGCCGGCGCACGCCTGGCTCACGATGACCGGACTGATCCTCGTCGGCCTGCTCCCGTTCGCTGCGCTAGGCATCGTGCTCGGACACCTGATGACCGTCGAATCGATCGGGCCGATCACGGGCGGAACCGTGTCGCTGCTGGCGATCGTCAGCGGGACGTGGTTCCCGGTCAAGGGCGGATTCCTGCACGACGTGGGCCAATGGCTGCCGTCGTACTGGCTCGTCCAGGCGGGCCGCGCCGTCGTCACCGGCCACACCTGGGGCGCGCGCGGCTGGATCGTGGTCGCCGCCTGGACCGTCGTGCTGGTCGCCCTCGCGGGCGTCGCCTACCGGCGCGACACCGGTCGCGTGTAGGGGTACGGCGGCGTCGCTCGCGGGCGGGTGCGGTGTTTGCCCGTGCAGCGGCGCGGCCGCGCCGCTGCGGGAAGGCCGGGTTGTCGGGTGCTGCCGGGCGCTTGCGCGGTCAGCTTCGGACGGCGCGGCGAGCTGCGGCGTGCACCACCGTCGCTCCCTCCGTCGGGTACAGCAGAGACTCGTGCTCGTCGTCCCAGTGGACGCGGAAATGCACGTGCTCGCCGACGCCCAGCACGTCGACGATCCGGCCATGCTTGGGTGGCCTTCCGGGCAACCCGTTGACCTCGACCGAGTCTCCCACGCGTGCGGCTTCTGTTGTGATCGTGTCGCTCACGACTCGCCTCCTTCGGTTGAAGGGATCGAAGCACGCCGCGCGCGCGACTGCATCGGGGCCGCTCACAGGTGGGACGCGGCGAACTACGGAGGCGGGCGAGCGGCTCCGTCGAGCACTCCGCGCAGGGCCTTAAGACCCAGCGCGGACCGGCCGATACTGAGGCTATGCGCGGACCGTCGGATCCTGGCCTGCCGCGACCGCGCGAGCGCGCGAGCGCGAGTGCGCGCGACGATCTAGCCGGGAGAGCGGTCTGGTTCGTCTTCGCGGTACTCGTCGGCCTGCTGATCGCCTACCTCGCCGTCCTGGTCTCGCGGCGCTCGTGGCAGTTCTCGCCGCTGCTCGACGGGTGGCTCGTCGTCGGCTTCGAGGTCGTCGCCAGCGGACTCTGCATGGCGAGTGGGCTCGCCTTTCGCCAGCACCGGCGAGCGGCCTTTGCGCTCGGCGCGGGCTGCCTCGCCTGGACGCTCGGGGATCTGGTGACCACAGTGGAAAGCCTGGGCGGCGCGACACCGCCGACGCCGTCGCTCGCGGACGTCTGCTATCTCGGGTTCTTCCCGCTGGCCTCGGTCGCGCTCGTGCTGTTCATGCGCGGGGAGATCAAACGGGGCGACGCCCTGCGGTGGTTGGACGGCGCGATCGCGGCGCTCGGGATGGCGGCGCTGTGCTCGGCGTTCGCCTTCCACGGGCTCGAGCATCTGTTCCAGGGCGCGTCGTCCGGTACGGCGATACACCTCGCCTACCCGGTCGGTGACCTGATGCTGCTCGGTCTCGTCGCCGGCAGCGTGGTGGTCGCTTCGAGTCGCAGCCGCTCGGCGCTGGTGTTGATGGGCCTCGGTCTGGCGATCAGCGCCACCGGGGACACGTTCAACTTCGTGGGCGAGGCCTCGAGCGTCGGCCAGATCGTCAACGCGGTCGCGTGGCCGACGTCGATCCTGGTCTTCGCGATGTCGATGTGGGTGCGCGACGACGGCTCCAGCATGCCGTCGCTGAAGCACATGTCGGGGTTCTTCCTTCCCGGGCTCGTCACCGTCGCGAGCCTGGTCATCCTCGTGGTCGGGAACGTGTACGACTTCGGTCCGATCGCGACCGCTCTCGCGACGACGACGCTCGTGCTCGCCGGTGCTCGCCTCGCCTTCCGGCCCGCCCTGCGCCGCGCCCGCGAACAGCTGCGCGACGTCGGCCGCCAGTACCGGCTGCTGTTCGAGCACAACCCGCAGCCGATGGTGGTCTATGACCGCGAGACGCTCGCGATCGTCGCCGTCAGCAACTCGGCGGTCTCGAGCTACGGCTATTCGCGCGACGAGTTCGTCGCGCTGACGATCCGCGACCTGGTGCCGGAGGAGGATCTCGCGGAGGCCGACGGCTTCCTCGCGGCGGTGGCATCCGGCGCCGAGCAGGGCCTGATCACGCGGCCGTGGCGTCATCGTCTCAAGGACGGCACGATCATCGACGTCGAGTCAACCAGCGACGAGCTGTCGCTCGACGGGCGGGCCTGTCGCCTCGTGCTCTGCCAGGACGTGACGGAGCGCAACCGGGCGACCGCCGAGCTGGCGGTCGCGCGTGACCAGGCGGTCGAGGCATCGAACATGAAGTCGGCGTTCCTCGCGAACGTCAGTCACGAGATTCGCACGCCGATGAACGGCGTGATCGGGATGAACGACCTGCTGTTGGACACCGAGCTGACCGACGAGCAGCGCGCGTACGCCGAGCAGGTCGCGCGCTCCGGCGAGCAGATGATCGCCGTGATCAACGACGTCCTGGATCTGTCGAGGATCGAGGCGGGGCACCTCGACCTGGACATCACCGACTTCGATCTCGACGACACCGTCGAGCGTATGTGCGCCGTGGCGCGCGCGCAGGCGCGAGCCAAGGGCCTCGCGCTCGATGTACACATCGCCGACGACGTGCCCCGCCACGTCCGTGGCGACGGCCGCCGGCTGGGCCAGGTTCTGCTGAACCTGCTGTCGAACGCGGTCAAGTTCACCGGCGCGGGCGCGATCAGCGTACGCGTCGGCCTCGGTCAGTCGACGCCGCAGAGCACGAGCGACGGTAACCGCATCCGTTTCGAGGTCGCCGACACCGGCATCGGCATCGATCCAGCGAACCTCGTGCGGATGTTCGAGCCGTTCACCCAGGCCGACGTCTCGACGACCCGCAACTACGGCGGCACCGGACTCGGGCTCGCGATCGCCCGCGAGCTGGTGGAGATGATGGGCGGAACGATTGGGGCCGTGAGCGAACCGGGCCGCGGCAGCACGTTCGCCTTCGAGGTCGAGCTGGCCGCCGGCCAGAGCGCGGCGTCACATCCGGCGGAGCTGAACGAGATCATCGAGCTGACCTGGTCGGCGCCGCCGCTGGTGCTGGTCGCCGAAGACAGCCAGATCAATCAGATCGTCGCCACGCGCGCGCTCGAGCGCTGCGGCTGCCAGGTCCACGTCGCGGCCGACGGGGTCGCCGCACTCGAGGCGCTTGCGGCGCGTCGCTACGACGCGGTGCTGATGGACTGCCAGATGCCGAGAATGGACGGCTACAACGCCACCGCCGAGCTTCGCCGCCGCGAGCACGCCGGCCACCGCACGCCCGTCATCGCGATGACCGCCCACACCATGGACGTCGAGCGCCAGCGATGCCTCGATGCCGGCATGGACGACTACGTCAGCAAGCCGATGCGCCACGCGGACCTGACCGCGGCGCTGCGGCGCTGGATCCCGGCCGGGGAGATCGAGGCCGCCGAGGCTGCGCGACCGCCCGTCGCGAACGCCGCCTCGCTCTGAGTCGCGGGCGCCGGCGCAGGCGCAGGAGCAGGAGCAGGCGCAGGCGCTGGGGAGGGCGTGGCGTGATCTCCACGGTCGGGGCGAGGCGAACGCGCGATCTGCTTCGGCGGCGAGCGGGCGGCGCGCCGCTGGGAAGCGGTGCGCGGCGACCGTCGAGAGCTACGCGCTCGGCGTTCGGTGCGTGCCGGCCGGCGTTCGGT
>CAZABN010000062.1:0-12080 GCA_964483345.1 uncultured Solirubrobacteraceae bacterium | reverse complement strand
CGCCGTGCAGCACCATGCCGCCGATCAGCTGGACGTCGAAGTGGCGCATCTCCATGCGTCGCTTGCCGGTCTCGCGGACGATCGCGAAGCACTCCGGGAGCAGATCGTCGAGCGATTCGCCGTCGCGCGCACGCTGGCGCAGCGCGTCGAGGCGCGTGCGCAGCTCCTCGTCGCTGTCGAGCGCGAGCTCCGCTTCGAAGGCGTTGATCTCGGCTACGCGATGCTCGTAGCGGCGGAACTGCTTGCCCTCGCCGACGTTGAGGGCGCGATCGAGAATTCCCACCTCCTCAGCCTACCAATGCGCCGGACGCGTCCCGTGGGCGCGGGCGCCGCTCAGCGCGCGCGTGGGCGCAGGCTTGCAGCGATCCCGAAGTGCCCGGCGATCGCGCCGATCAGGATCGCGCCGGGCGCCACCTCGGTGCCCGGGAAGACGATCGTGTCGCGCAGCGCGGCCCCCTCCCCGATGCTCGCGGAGTCGCCGAGCACGAGCGGGCCGCGCAGCCGCACGCCGGCCCCGATCGCGACGTCGCGGCCGATCCAGACCGTTCCCTCGAGCGACTCCACCTGGTCGATCCGCGAGCCCTCGCCGACGATCACGCCCGGCGCCAGCTCGCGGCCGGGGATCTCGATCCGCAACGCGCCGGCGAGCGCGTCGAAGGTTCCCTGGCGCAGCTCGGCGAGCGAGCCCACGTCGTTCCAGTAGTCCTCGATCTGGTGGACGTAGAAGGGCGCGCCGTCCGCCAGGAGCGCCGGGAAGACGTCCTGCGCCCAGTCGACGAACGGCCGCGGCGGGAAGTAGTCGAAGATCGCGGGCTCCAGGCAGTAGATCCCGCAGTTGCCGAGATCGGAGAGCGCGTCCTCCGGCTCGGGCTTCTCCTGGAAGCCGGTGACCGCACCCAGGTGGTCGTGCAGCACGACGCCGTATTCGCGCGTGTCGGCGACGCGGCGCGCCGCGAGCGTCGCCAGCGCGCCGCGCTCGCGGTGGGCGGCGACCAGCGCGCCCAGGTCGATGTCGGTCAGCGCGTCGCCGGAGATCACGAGGAAGGTCTCGTCACCGAGCAGGTCGGCGCAGTTGCGCACGCCGCCGGCGGTGCCGAGCAGCTCCGGTTCGAAGCGGTAGTCGAGGCGGTCGCCGAAGTAGTCGCTGATCGCCTGTGGGAAGTGGTGCAGGTTGGCGACGATCCGATCGACGCCGTGGCGCTCCAGGAGCTCGACGATGTGCGCCATCACGGGCCGGTCGAGCACCGGCACCATCGGCTTGGCGATCTCGTAGGTGATCGGCCGCAGACGTGTGCCGAGGCCGGCGGCCAGGACCATCGCGCGCATCTAGTGGCCCCGTCCGCAGGTGCTCGACGTTCCCGGCGGCGTCTCGACGTCCATGGCGGCGTCCCCGGCCTGGCCTTGGCCACAGGCCGAGGCTGCGCCCGGCCTCCTTGCCACGGCCGCCGAGCCACTCGCCGGATACCACGCACCACGTACGGACAGAACCACCGCGCGCACGCTAGTGGATTCGGCCGAACGGGCGCAGGTAGCGCTCCTGCGCGTCACTGAGCGCGTCGATCTCGATCCCGAGCGTCGCCAGCTTGAGCCGCGCGACCTCGTGGTCGACGGCCGCGGCGACCGGGTGCACGCCGGGCGTGCGCTGCCCGCCGGCGCTCGCCAGCGCGGCCACCGCGAGCGCCTGCGCGGCGAACGACAGATCCATCACCGCGGCCGGGTGGCCGGCGGCCGCCGCCAGGTTGACGACGCGGCCCTTGGCGACGACGTGCAGCCGCCGCCCCGGGAGCTCGTACTCGTCCACGAGCGGCAGCACCTCGCGCGGCGGGCCGGAGGCGAGCGCGGCGAGCTCGCCGAGGCTGATCTCGACATCGAAGTGCCCGGCGTTCGCGAGCACCGCCCCGTCGCGCATCAGCTCGAAGTGCTCGCGTCGCAGCACGTCGGGGGCGCCGGTGACGGTGATGAAGACCTCGCCGCGGGGCGCCGCCGCCAGCGCGCTCATCACCTCGAAGCCCTCCATCCGCGCCTCCAGCGCCGCGACCGGGTCGACCTCGCAGACGATCACCGCGGCGCCGGCTCCCTTCGCGCGCTGCGCGACGCCGCGGCCCGCCGAGCCGTAGCCGAGCACGACGACGGCGCGTCCGGCCAGCAGCAGGTTGGTCGCCCGCAGGATGCCGTCGAGCGTCGACTGCCCGGTGCCGTAGCGGTCGTTGAAGACGCGTTCGGTGAGCGACTCGTTGACCGCTAGCACCGGGCAGCGCAGCGCCTGCTCGGCCTCCATCGCGCGCAGCCGCACGAGCCCGGTGGCGGTCTCCTCGGTGGCCCCGAGCAGCGCCGCGGCGGCGGCGCCGCCGTCGCGGTGGGCGCAGACGATCAGCTCGGCCCCGTCGTCGATCAGGATCTGCGGCGCGCGGTCGATCAGCTCGAGCAGCGCCCGCTCGTAGGCCGCGCGGTCCTCGCCGCGCGCACCGAACACCTCGGCGCCGTGCTCGGCCACGAGCGCCGCGGCGACGTCGTCCTGGGTCGACAGCGGGTTCGCCGCGCACAGCGAGACCTCGGCGCCGCCGGCCGCAAGCGCACGCACGAGGTTCGCCGTCTCGGCGGTGATGTGCAGGCAGGCCGCGACGCGGGTGCCGGCGAGCGGGCGCTCGCGCGCGAAGCGCTCGCGGATCGCCTCGAGCACCGGCATCTGGCCGTCCGCCCAGGCGATCCGCGCCGCCCCGGCCGCGCGCAGCGTGGAGCGGCGCGAGGCGGCCCCGGATGGGCGTCCTCCGGGCAATGTCGCGCCCTCAGTAGCGGTAGTGGTCGGGCTTGTAGGGTCCGTCGACCGGCACGCCGATGTAGGCCGCCTGCTCGTCGCTCAGCCGCGTCAGCCTGACGCCGAGCGCGTCGAGGTGCAGGCGGGCGACCTTCTCGTCGAGGTGCTTCGGCAGCACGTAGACGCGCTTCTCGTAGTCCTCGTTGTGCGTGAACAGCTCGATCTGGGCGATCGTCTGGTTGGAGAAGGAGTTCGACATCACGAACGACGGGTGGCCGGTCGCGTTGCCCAGGTTCAGCAGGCGCCCCTCGGAGAGCACGATCACCGAATGCCCGTCGGGGAAGCGCCACTCGTCGACCTGCGGCTTGATGTTGATCCGCTCGATCCCCGGGTAGCTCTCGAGCCCCGCGATGTCGATCTCGTTGTCGAAGTGGCCGATGTTGCCCACGATCGCCTGGTGCTTCATCCGCGCCATGTCGGCGACGGTGATGATCCCGCGGTTGCCGGTGGCGGTGATGAAGACGTCGCCGCGCTCGATCACGTCGGCGAGCGTCAGCACCGGGTAGCCCTGCATCGACGCCTGCAGCGCGCAGATCGGGTCGATCTCGGTCACCACGACCTTCGCGCCCTGCGCGCGTAGCGACTCGGCGCAGCCCTTGCCGACGTCGCCGAAGCCGCACACGACGGTCGTCTTGCCGGCGAGCATCACGTCGACGGCGCGGTTGATGCCGTCGACCAGCGAGTGGCGGCAGCCGTAGAGGTTGTCGAACTTCGACTTCGTCACCGAGTCGTTGACGTTGATCGCGGGGAACAGCAGGTCGCCGGTCTCGGCGAGCTGGTAGAGGCGGTGTACGCCGGTCGTCGTCTCCTCGGTCACGCCCCTGACGCCCGCGGCGATGTTGGTGTAGCGGTGCGGATCCTCGGCCAGCGAGCGCGTCAGCAGCGCGAGGATCAGGCGGAACTCCTCGTTGTCGGCCGATGCCGGGTCCGGCACCGCGCCGGCGCGCTCGTACTCGACGCCCTTGTGCACGAGCAGCGTCGCGTCGCCGCCGTCGTCGAGGATCATGTTCGGGCCGCCGCCGTCGGGGAAGCGGAGCGCCTGCTCGGTGCACCACCAGTACTCCTCGAGCGTCTCCCCCTTCCACGCGAACACCGGCACGCCGGTCACGGCGATCGCCGCGGCGGCGTGGTCCTGGGTCGAGAAGATGTTGCACGAGCACCAGCGCACCTCCGCGCCGAGCGCGGCGAGCGTCTCGATCAGCACCGCGGTCTGGATCGTCATGTGCAGCGAACCGGTGATCCGGGCGCCCCGGAGCGGCTGCGCGTCCTGGAACTCGCGGCGGATCGACATCAGGCCCGGCATCTCGTGCTCGGCGAGGCGGATCTCGTTGCGCCCGAACGGCGCGAGCGTCAGGTCCGCGACCTTGAAGTCCTCGGCGGTGAGCGTGGCAGTCGTGGTCATGCGGCCTCCAGTAGGTCGTGGGTGTTGGTGGCGGCGGCGATCAGCGCCTGGTGCTTCTCCTGCTCCCAGCGCAGCCAGTCGTCGGCGGCGACGTGCTCGGGTCGCGCCGGCTCGGTCTCGAACCACTCCTCGACCGCGCCCGCCAGCCGCTCGTCGTCGCGCAGGCGGCGCGCGAAGCCGAGCTCCGCGAGCCCGAAGTCGAAGCGGGCCAGCAGCTCGCGCAGCGTCCGCAGGCGTTGCAGCTGCGCCGGCCCGTAGAGCCGGTAGCCGCCGGCGGAGCGCGGCAGCTCGAGCAGCCCCGCCCCCTCGATGTAGCGCAGCATCCGCGGCGACCAGCCGCTGGTCTGCGCGGCCTCGTTGATCGTCAGTGCATCCATCGCGCGCAACCCTACCACATGTATGTCAAGGTTGTGGGACGGATCGGCGCATGCGCCGATCCGCGGGAGGGCGCATGCGCCCTCCCGGCGGCTGGTGCATGCACCAGCCGCTGAAGCATTCAGGCGGGCTTGATGATCTCGATCCAGTCGAGCCGGTGCCCGCACAGCGAAACCGCGTGCGCAGGTGAGACCTCGACGTAGCGCATCGTCGAATCCGGCGGCGCGAGCGCGATCGCGAAGAGCGTCGAGTAGGACTCGCTGTCGGCGCTGCCGGGCCCGAGGTCGGCGGACGGGTAGGTGACGGTGATCGTGTGATCGCCGGCGGCGAGCGTCAGCGGCGTGCCGATCCGGTTGTAGGCGCCGGGCGGGTTCAGCTGGTTGGCCACGGAGCCGACGCGGCGGCCGTCGACGGCGACGACGAAGCCGCGGATGAAGCTGCCGCCGAGCCACAGCTGGTAGTTGCGGACGCCGTGCGCCAGCACGATGTGCGCGGTCGCGCTGGCGCCGGCGGCGACCGGCGTCAGCGCGCCACTCGCCGGGTCGGGATCCCAGCCGGCCGGCGTCCATGTCGTGTTGGTTGCGCGCACGACGATCGGGTCGGGGCGCTCGTAGGCGAGCAGGTCGCCGCCGTCGACGGCCGCGGTCGAGGCGAGTGAGCGGACCTTGCTGCAGGCCGGCACGCCCGCCGGGGCGATCGGGCACAGCGGCTGGTAGGGCTCGCTCGGGACGTTCGACGCGTTGCCGCAGTAGGCGTCGTTTGTGACGTCGCCGAACGGCACCTGGTCGAGGACCTGCTCGGTCGCGTGCGCCGGCTGCTGCCACAGCTGGTAGTAGCGGCCGCTCCAGACCGGCGCGCGCCCGTAGATCGTCGGCGGGCGGCCCTCGGTCGGGCCGATCCTGATCACCAGCGAGCGGTACGGCGCGAGCGTGGCGACGGCGAAGGCGTCGATGTTGGCCCAGGCCGAGTCGGTCAGGTAGGCGTTGCCGAGCGTCGGCAGATCCGCCGGCCGGTACTCGGCCGGCTCGATCGGCGCGGCGTCGCGCAGGAAGTGGCGGTCCGCGTAGATCTCGTACTCGTTGATGAAAGTCGGGCCCTTGCCCGCCGTCAGCGTGCTGATCTTCTGAAACTCGGCGAGCCGCGCGCGCGGCGCGAGCGTGACGTTGTGGTACTGGAGGTAGTTCGACCACAGCACGCCGCCGGCGATTGCGCCCAGCAGCAGCACGCCGGCGACCACGCCCACCACCTGGCGGGCGTTGAAGAGGATCGCGCCGCCCGTCATCCCGGCCAGGAGCACCGCCGGCGAGGAGATCGCGAGCGACTTGCCCATCACCCACGGCACGCTGCCGAGCAGCGACAGCACCGCGATCGACGCGAGCGCCACGCCGACGTAGAGCGAGAGCGCCAGGTTGCGCCGCTGGAGCGTCCACGCAAGCGCGAACAGCGCGCCGGCGAAGACCAGGTAGATCAGCAGGTGGTTGATGAAGGACGGCGGCGGCGTGGGGCTGCGAAAGTCGCCGTCGATCCAGATCCCGCCGAGCTGGATCGCGCGCAGCGCCGAGATCAGGTTGCCGTAGGCGGTGGCGTGGTTGGAGCTGACGGAGACCGACGAGCTGGCGACCGACGAGAACGCGCTGTTGGCCGACAGGTAGGCCGACAGCGTCGGCCACGCCGGCAGCGCGAGCAGCCCGGTCAGCGGAATCGCCACGAGGCTGCCGAAGAACGGCCGCGCGCCCTGGCGCCAGCGCCACGCCAGCACGCCGCACACCGCCAGCGCCGCCGGGCCGACATAGACGACGACACCGGGGCCGAGCGTCACGATCAGCGCCGCCCCGGCGACCGCCACCGGCACCGTCGCGCGCGGCCCGAGCTTCTCCGCCGCGAGCAGTCGCGCGGTCACGGCGATCCCGAGCGCGAACAGGAACGCGGCCGTCAGCTCCTTGATCCCTCCCCATGCCGCGTAGCCGAACAGCAGCGCCGACTGGGCGGCGATGAAGGCGACGAACGCGCGCAGCCAGCCACCCTTGACGACCGGGGCGAGCAGCTCCCAGCAGCACAGCGCGAGCGCGGCGGCGCACACCGCGAGATACGGCTGGAAGATCCAGGCGGCGTCGATGCCGGTGATCCAGTGGCCGACGCCGGGCAGCATGAACGCCCCGGAGGGGTAGCCGGAGGTCGTCAGGTTCGTGTAGAGCAGCAGCTCGTAGGTCGAGCTGGGCAGCGTCGAGAGCGAGCGCCCGTGCGCGAAGAACTGGTCGATGAAGCCCAGCCAGGTGGCGGTGTCGTCGAGCCGCACGTAGCCGAGGAAGGTCGCCTGGCCGCTGAGGATCACCGGCGCCCCGTAGACCGCCAACACGCCGACCGCCGCCACGAGCGCCGGCGCCGCGAGCGCGCAGCGGCTGCGCGCGCGGACGAGGCCGGCCAGCGCGCCCACCGCCACGACCGGCGCCGCCGCCGGCGCGCTGAACGAGAACATCGTCAGGATCCCGGCGACCACGATCGCGCCGGCAAGCCCCAGCGGGATCGCCAGCACACCCACCTGGCGTTCCCCGGCCGCCCATTCGACGAGCGCGCCCCAGCCGAGCCCGACCGCCGCGAGCACCAGCGGGAACAGGGCCCATGACAGGATCATCGACACGCGCGGGCCACCGGGGCGCGATCCTAGCTCAGCGCAGCAGCAGCCGCATCAACCGCCAGTAGGCGCCGCCGAGCGTCGCCGCCGCCCGGGGAGCCGCCAGGTTGGGACTGTCGAGCTCGGCCGTCAGGTGCGCCGCGAAGGCGGCCGCGCCGATCCGCCGCGTGCCCTGAACGGCGCGGCGGCGCGCCAGCGTGCGCGGCAGGCCGATCGCCGTCGCGAGCTGCGCGCGCAGCTTCGCCCGCAGCCAGCCGTCACGCGCCGCGATCGCCAGGATCCCCAGCTCCGCCGCCACCAGCGCCGGCGCCAGCGCCACCAGCAGCGCGAGCGGATAGGTGGCCAGCAGCGTGCGCCAGCGGTTTCGCTCGAGCAGGAACCACTTCTGCGCCCCCCTGTCGAAGACGTAGTCGTGGGTCACGCGGGCGCGCGGCTCGACACCGACCCGGCGGCCCGCGAGCCACAGGCGCAGACCGAGGTCGAGGTCCTCGCCGTAGAGGAAGTAGTCGTCGCGCAGGCCCCCCAGCTGCTGCCAGTCGTCGCGGCGGACCACGAGCGCCGCGCCCGACGCGAAGGCGGCCTCGTACGGCTGCGTGGCGAGCCCGCCGGCCCCGTGTCCGCACCGCCCGGCCCAGCCGATGCCGAGGAAGTGGACGACACCGCCGGCGGTGTTGATGCGCCCGTCGGGGAGCATCACGGCGGGCTGCCACGCCGCCCAGTCGGGCCGGCTGGCGGCGACGGCTCGCAGGCGCTCGAGCGCACCGTCGGCCAGCACCGTGTCGGGGTTGAGCAGGAAGAGCAGCGGCGCCGCCGATGCCTGCACCCCCCGCCGGCAGCCGGCCGCGAAGCCGGCGTTGACGCGCGTCTCGATCACCTGCGCCCGCTCGCCCAGGTTGCGCGCCATCGACACCGTGGCGTCGCTCGAGGCGTTGTCGACAATCACCAGCTCGTCGTCGCCGCGCAGCTGGGGTGTCAGCGACGCCCCCAGCGCCGCCAGCGCCCCGGCCGAGTTGTGCGTCACGACGACGACGGCGAGCGCGTCGTCGCTCACCGCCCGGCGCGCTCCCGCTCGAGCTCCGCCAGGCGGTCGTCCAACAGCGCGAGACGCTGCGCGAGCTGCTTGTTCTGCTCGGTCAGCCGCGAGATCACGAGCGTGACGCTCAACAGCAGTCCGACGACGAAGACGAAGCCGAGCGCGAACAGCGCGTTGGGGGCCGAGCGGACGCCGACATCGGTGGCGAGCGTCGTCAGCAGCCCCTGCCAGACCCCGAGCAAGAACAGGCCGGCCGCGGCGATCAGCCACAGCAGCGCGTAGCGCTCCAGCAGGCGCCGGCGGCGCACCAGCTCGACGGCGACGACCAGCACGAGCACGGCGATCGCGATCACCGCGACGCGCTGATAGGTCGGCGGCGCCTTGGCGCCCGCGAGCACGAGCGCGAACGCGGTCACGACCGGTCGCCGTCGGCGGTCGGGCGCCTGCGCAGCAGCCCGACGAGCACTGCCAGCAGGACCTTCGCCATGTAGTAGACCTGGACGCCGCGGGCGATCGTGGAGCGCCCGCTGGTGCGCGGGCGCATCTCGACCGCCACCTCGCGCACGCGCAGGCGGTGGGCGTGCAGCAGCAGGATCGCCTCCACCTCGGGATAGTCGGGCGGGTAGTCGCGCGCGAACAGCTCGATTCCGCGGCGGGCGCTCATGCGGAAGCCCGAGGTGGCGTCGGTGAGCTTCTGGCCGGTGATCAGCGAGACCAGCCCGGCGAACAGGCGCATGCCGATCCGGCGCGGCGGCGACGGGCGGTAGCCGCCCTGCTCACCGACGAAGCGCGAACCGGTCGCCATCTCCACACCCGGCTCCTCTTCCAGCGCGGCCAGCAGCCGCGGGATGTCGCGCGGATCGTGCTGGCCGTCGCCGTCGACCTGCACCGCGACGGTGTAGCCGTTGTCGCGCGCGTAGAGGTAGCCGCACTGCACGGCGCCGCCGATGCCGACGTTGAAGGGCATGCGGAGCACGCGCGCGCCCGCCGCCGCGGCGACGGCGGCCGTGTTGTCAACCGAGCCGTCGTCAACCACGAGCACGTCGAATCCGGCGGCGTGCCGGCGGATCTCGGTCACGATCTGCGCGATGCTCCCGGCCTCGTTGAGGGCCGGCACGATGGCGAGATGTCGACTCATGCGCGCTTGGACCGGGGAGACACGTTACACGCAGCCCAGCGCCGTCGGCGCCCGCGCGACGGGCGCTCCGGGCTCCCGCGACGACGTCTACTCGCCGAGCGCGAGCTGGCGCTTGAGCTCCTCCAGCGGGGGCGCCGCGGTCGGGTCGACCCCGTTCAGCGCCGCCACGTAGCACGAGAGCAGATCGCCGAACAGGACGAGCGAGCAGACCCGTTCGAGCGCGCTCTCGCCGCGCGTCGCGACAACCCCGGTGAAGTGGGCGTGCGGCGCGACGAAGCGCTCGGTCAGCTCGATCCTGCGGCGCAGGCGCGGATGGCTGTCGCAGTCGTCGAGGAAGACCGCGCTGAACGGGCCGAGCGCGCCGGCGCCCATCCAGCCGGCGATCTCGTTGTGGTCGAGCTCCGGGAGCTCGGCCGCGAACGCGGGCATGCTCGCGTTCTCGTTGATCTGCGTCTTCCAGCGGTAGGCGATCTGCGCGGTCAGCCCCGCGCCGGCGATCACCGGCACGCTCCGATGCAGCTGATGCGCGAGCACCTTCGGTTCGGCGTCCTCGCCGGCGTCGGGTCCCCACCGCTCGACGAGCGCCTCCAGATGCGACGCCGTCACGTCCAGCTCCGCCGCCAGTCGCGGCCCGGCGCCGCAGAGCGCGGCGACCTCGAGCGCGCTGACCAGCAGGTAGGCGATCGCGGCGCGTGGCTCGAAGCCCGCCGGGATCGGGATCACCGGCACCGACTCCGCCCGAGCCTGCTCGGCAAGGATGCCCCCCGAGGTGACGACGATTCGCCGTGCGCCGAGCGCTCCCGCCGACTCGAAGCAGGCGAGCGTCTCCTCGGTGTTGCCCGAGTAGCTCGCGCAGAGCACCGTGGTGTCAGGCGTCGTCCACGACGGGAGCCCATAGCCGGCCGCCGCGAGGATCGGGCGCGAGGCCTGGTCGCCGAGCGCCGCGCGCGCGAGCGCCCCGCCCATCGCCGAGCCGCCCATGCCGGCCACGATCAGGCCGCCCGGTGTTTCGATCGGCTCGATCGCGGCGGACTCCACCCGCCAGAGCGCGTCGCCGAGCTGCTCCGGCAGGGCGAGGATGTCCGTCAGCATGTGCCCGGAGTCGAGCCCGTCGATGGCCGCGCGGTCCAGCCCGCTCACAGGCACTCCCCAGCCGCCACCCTCGTGCCGGCCGCGACCAGCCGGTGAGCGGCGATCTGCGCATCCTCTCCGACCACCACGCCCTCCTCCAGTTCGACTCCACGGCCGATCTTCGCACGCTCGCCGACGATGCTGTCGCGAAGCACCGAGCCGGCGCCGATCCGCGCCCCGGCGAGCACGACCGAACGCTCGATCGACGCCCCCGCGCCAACCTGGACCCCGTCCCCCAGCACGACCAGCTCGCCGATCCGCGCGTCGTCCGCGATCTCGCACCCGGCGCCGATCGCGGCGACCTCGCGGGGCGAGCGGCCGTCGACCGCGACGGCCCCGGCGACGATGTCGAAGCTGCCCTGCAGGTAGCGCTCCGGCGTGCCGATGTCGAGCCAGTAGCCCTCGGCCCGATGGCCGTAGAGCCCGGCGCCGATCAACGCCGGCCAGACCTCACGTTCGATCGACACCTGCCGTCCCGGTTCGATCAGCTCGAGCACGCTGCGCTGCAGCACGTAGGCGCCGGCGCTGATCAGCGCCTCGCCCGCGCCGCGCTCGCTCGGCTTCTCGACGAACTCGAGCACCTCGCCGTCGGGGGCGCAGCGCACCAGGCCGTAGGCGCTCGCATCCTCGACGGCGACGAGCGCCAGCGTCGCGACGGCGCCGGTCCGCTCGTGTGCGGCGAGCTGCGCGCTCAGGTCGATGTCGGTCAGGATGTCGCCGTTGCAGACGACGAAACGCTCGTCGAGCAGTTCGCGCGCGAGCAGCAGCGGGCCGCCGGTCCCGAGCGGTTCAGACTCGGCCACGTAGCGCAGCGAGACGCCATACTGCGCACCGTCGCCGAGCACCGCCTGCACGCCGTCGGCCTGGAAGCCGCAGCAGAGGATCACGTCCGTGCAGCCGTGACGGCGCAGCCATTCGAGCATGTAGACGATGAACGGCCGGTCGACGAGCGTCACGACCGGCTTGGCGACGCGTGAGGTGAGCGGCCGCAGCCGCGTGCCGCTGCCGCCGGCGAGGATCACCGCCTGCATCGCACGCTCATCCGATCCCGATTCCCTCGTAGTCCAGTCCGGCGGCGCGCAGCTTCGCGCCGTCAAGCGCGTTGCGCCCGTCGATCACGACCGTTCCGCTCATCGACTCCTTCACCGCCGCCCAGTCCAGCGCGAGGAACTCCGCCCACTCCGTGACCAGCACGATCGCGTCGGCGCCGGCGATCACCTCCTCGACCGCGTCCGCGTAGTCGAGCTCGGGCATGATCTTGCGCGCCTCGGCGGTGGCGACGGGGTCGAACGCCCGCACGTGCGCACCCTCGGCCTGCAGGCGGGCGGCGAGGACCAGCGACGAGGCGCCGCGCATGTCGTCGGTGTTGGGCTTGAAGGCGAGACCGAGCAGCCCGATCCGCTTGCCCGCCAACGAGTCGAGCCGGCGTGTGAGCTTCGAGACCACGCGCCGCTTCTGCAGCTCGTTGACCTCGATCACGGCCCCGAGCAGCTGGAAGTGGTAGCCGGAGTTGGCGGCCAGCAGCTTCAGCGCGCTGACGTCCTTGGTGAAGCA
>CAZABN010000061.1:0-12454 GCA_964483345.1 uncultured Solirubrobacteraceae bacterium | reverse complement strand
TCGCCGCCTCGGAGTCGATCAGCTTCTGCTGCTGCGCCTCGAGCTCGGCGATCTGCGAATCCATCGACTGCAGCTCGGTCTGCACGGACTGCTTGCGCTCAAGCGCCACGCGGGCGAGGTCCTCGCGGTTTGCGGCGAGCGCCTGGCGCGCCTGCGTGTCCAGCTTGACGACCTGCTGCTGCATCTGGGCCTCCTGAAGCTGCAGGCGCTTCTTCGAGGTCACGACGTCAGCGATGCCCTTCTTCACGTTCTGGAGCAGCTCGAGCTGCTTCGAATAGCTGTAATCGAGTGTCTCGGCAGGGTCCTCGGCGCGGTCGAGCACCTTTGAGACCTTCGCCTTGACGATCGTGGACATCCGTCCCGTCAAGCCAGCCATTGCTTCCTCCTTTGAGGGTTCAGGAGCAAGCGTAGTGCACGCCGTCACAAACCTGGAAAATGGCGCGCGAAGAAGCCCTTGTTGCTCTTGAGCTCCGGTCGCCAGCGGGGTCCGCTGAGCCCGCCCGGGTCACCGGCGGAGCTCGTGTCGAAGCGGATTCCGGCGATCGTGACGTAGGCGTGTGTCGGGTTCGTGTAGACCGTGATCCACGCGCCCGCGCCCGCGTTCCCCCACAGCTCCAGCTCGCTCGAGTCGAGCGGCAGCGCGAGCAGGCCGCCGCCGTGCAGCGCGTAGGAGACGGCGCCGGAGCAGTCGTAGCCCTTCGAGACGAAGCTCAGATGCCCGCCGCCGTAGACGTAGGGCTGGCCGATCAGCTGGTTGCCGGCGGCGATCGCCTGCTTGACGGCGACCGGGGCGTTGGCGGGAGCGACCGCCAACCCGTTCGCGAGGATCCGCGCCCGCGAGGCGGCGCCGCTCGGCGCTCCGGTGGCTCCGGTCGACCCGGTCGGGGCGCTCGCCCCGCCACCCACGGCGATCGGTCCCGTCGCTCCGGTCGAGCCGGTCGCTCCGGTCGCGCCGGTCGGTCCGGTCGTCCCGTGCTGCTCGGCCTGGGTCGTGCCGCCGTTCGCGGCCGGTTTGGTCGCCGGCGCGGAGGTCGAGCCGGTCGTGGCGCCGCTCGCCACGTAGAGCGCGCCGCCGTCGGGCTGGCCGCCGGTGGCGGCCCGCCTCGAGCGGCCCGCGGGCTTGGCCTTGTGATGCGTCGGGGTCTTCGCGGCGGCCGCCGTCGGTGCACCGAACGTGGCGGCTGCCAGCGCGACGACCGCGAGCGTCCGCAGCGGCTTGCGCATACAGCCTGGCTCGGCAGCTTCGACCGCCGGCTGTCGGCGTGCAACGAAGGTTGCAGCCGCGGTGCGGGCGGCGCGGACCTGCGCGGAGCGCCCTCAGGGGTAGAGCTGCACCCCGTCCGGGCCGGTGATGATGATCGCGTCGACCGGGCAGTTCTGCGAGGCCTCGACGATCCGCTCGAGCGTGGCGCCGTCGGGGTCGATCACCGTCGCCTTGTCGTGCTCGTCGAGCACGAAGACCGCCGGCGCGGTGTCGACGCAGTCGCCGAAGCCGAAGCAGAGCTCCCGGTCGACCTCGATGCGGACGCCTCTGGCGGTCGTGACGTTGGCCATCGGGCGGGAAGCCTAGCCGTCCGCCCCGCGCCGCTCCGCTACGCGGGTGTCAGCACGTAGACGCGCGCCGGCACGTTCGGGAACTCGGCGGCGGCGAAGGACGCGACCGCGTAGCGGACCCCCTGATAGGTGACCAGCCCGCTGGACGGGAGCGTCGGCGGCCCGGCGATGCTGCCGGCGAGTTGGTCCCCGCCGGCGCGCACGAGCACCTGGGCGCCGGTGAAGGCGTGTGCGAGATCCGCGTATCCCGCCGCCGTCTCGACCGCGAACACGGCCTCACCGACAACCGCGCCGGAGGCGTTGACGAGCGGCCGCGTGACCGGCGCGACCAGCGGGACCTCGCCGCCGGCGCCGGCGATCACGCGCCCGTCGACCACCACGTCGAGCCCCTCGAAGCCTCCCGCGGCGAACATGCTCGTCACGATCTGCGCCGCCCCGGCGTCGTCGCCGGCGGCGACCGCCGAGGCGAGCGTCGTCGTTCTCGCGAGCGCGGCGAGCGCGCCGCCGACCCACCAGGGGCTCGTGATCGCCTCGCCGTAGACGCGCTGCGCGACTTCGGCGAGCACGCCGGCCGACACCTGCGCGCAGCTGTGGTCGGCGAGAGCCGACGGCGGCGCCGCCAAGAGCAGCGAGACGTCCAGCTCGCCGGCCGGAAAGCGCGGGACGCTGAACGAAGCGACCAGGTAACTCACGTTCGCGATCACGACCGCGCCCCGCTGCGGCAGCGGCTCGCTGCCGACCGCGACGTCGCTGAGGACCGTCTGGCCCTGGTAGCGCACGACGACGTGCGCGCCGACCAGGCGCTCGGCCAGCTTCTGGTAGCCCGAGTCGTCCTGGATCGACATCACGAACGTCCCGACCACCCGCCCGTTCACGCTCAGCGGGCCACTGACCGGCGCCAGCACGAGCGGCCCGCCCAGGTCGTCGAGTACGCGGCCGTCGCGCAGCACCCGCAGGCGGACGATGTGCTCATGGTTGAAGACCAGCGCGTGAACCTCGCTGCGAACCACGGGGAGGTCGTCGCCGGCAACGGCGTTCGCAAGCGTCTGGTCGGCCTCGATCGTCTGCACGGCGCGCGTCACCTCCGCCCCGGCGCTCTCCCCCGCGCTGATCTGGCGCGCCACCGCAAACGCGGTCCCCAGGTAGGTGCTGTCGGTCGCAGCGCCGCACGGCGCCCCGGGCCTGGCGGCGGAGGCGGAGCCGGCGCCGAGCGCGAGCAGCGCGACGACCGCCGCGATCGCGGCCACCGTCAACGGCGTCGTGGGATGAGCGGCTGGCTTCGACATGACGCTAACCGGCGAGGGCGACGGCCCTATGCTCGCACGCAGCGCCCGCCGGCACGCTCGCGGCCGGTGTGGCGATCAGGCGGGCTGTCGCAGCGGCAGTATCGCGGGTTCGGCGACGATCGCCGCCAGCCGGTATTCGCCGCCCTGCGCCTTCACGCAGGCGTAACCGTGTCTCTCCTACCGGGCGGCGTCGGCCACCTTGCAACGCTGCCCGCTGCGCAGTGCCGACGCGGACCCCGGGGCGGCTATGGCGATCGCGAGCACCGCGAGCGGCGCTGCGATGGAGATGAGCTTCGCGCGGATCACCTGCGTCTCCTCCGTGGTGCACGTCCGACAACCCCTACTACGCACCGAACGCGATTGCATCACACGGATCGGGGTCGTTCAGGTTCGAACCTCACGGCGCTGATCGGAATGGCGATCGTCCTCTTCCCCAGAAGATGGCCCTCGTCGAGGAGGAGGTGGGTTGGTTGTGAACATCCCCGGTGGGGCGGTTGACAGGGCACCTGGGGTGACGTAGCGTGGCGCGGCATACGGGACTCTGGCGACGCTACGGGTCCATCAGCCGATCGGAGGCGTTGGAATGCGTGTTACGCACCAAGCTGCGCGTCGATGGCGGACGGTTGTGCTCGGGGTCGCCTTGACTGGCGTAATGGGAATCTTGGCTTCGTCGGCGTGGGCGTCGGTGACGCTCGAGTCGCCGTGGGCCGCAAGCGGACCCGGAACCGTCAGTGTCGTGTCGGACGGCAGCACGCCACCGGCACAGATGACGTACCTCATGGACCCCGCCGGGATTGCAACAACGCGGACCTGGACGTTCTCGACAACCGCGGGCAGCACCGGCGTCCGCACGCTGAGCTACGACGACAACGGGTTCTATGCGTACTTCGAGGTCAGGGCGTTCCTGGACGCGTTCGTCACTCACAACGGCGTCACGACGTACACGTCGTTGGTGAACGTTGGGCCGGCCATCTGCTGCACCGCTCCGTCATCCGGCTTCGATTACACCGGCGACGTCAGCCTGAGTGTGCAGTCGGGCGACACCTACGGTTTCACGGTCGGGGGCAGCAACCGAGACGAAAATAACGACATCCAGGGGACGCTGACGATCGGCCTCGGCCCACCGCCGTCGGTGACGTTGACGACGCCGCCGACGGGGACGCCGACCTACACCTACGGCGAGACGGTCGATGCGAGCTACTCGTGCACGGCGGGGGCCGGGGGGACGATCAGCACCTGTGCTGGCCCGGTTGCGAACGGGAGTGCGATCAACACGACGAGCGTTGGTTCGAACTCCTTCACGGTGACCGCAACCGACACGGACGGCCAGTCGACATCGGTCACGAACAGCTACAACGTCGTCCCGCTGCCGCCGACCGTGTCGCTCGTGACGCCGCCGACGGGGACGCCGACCTACACCTACGGCCAGGTCGTGGATGCGAGCTACTCGTGTACGGCGGGGGCCGGGTCGTCGATCAGCACGTGCGCCGGGCCGGTCGCGAACGGGAGTGCGATCAGCACGACGAGCGTCGGTTCGAACTCCTTCACGGTGACCGCAACCGACGCGGACAGCCAGTCGACATCGGTCACGAACAGCTACAACGTGGTCGCGGCGTCGACGAGTCTCAAGGCGTGGCCGCAGCTGATCGAGTTCGAGCCGTTCGCGGGGATCGGTTCGGGGGTCGTGGCGGCGACGTTGACCAGCGGCGGGCACCCGGTGTCCGGTCAGACGATCTATTTCACGGCCGGCTCGACCGCGCTCTGCCACGCGACCACCAACGCCGCCGGCTACGCGATCTGCCCCATATCCGGGGCGAACGAATCGCTGGTCACCAGCATCAACTACTACAAGGCCAGCTACTCCACGACGACCGACTACACCGGCTCGACCGCGACGACGGCCGTCGTCACGCTGTTCTGATATGGCGTGAGTGTTGTCAAGCGGCAGCGCAAAAGGCCCGCCCCTGGCGGGCTTTTTGTTGGGTTCGGGTCCGGTGGCGGGCTCGACGTCGAGGGTCATGGCGCGGTCGCGGCGGCCCACAGGAACGCGGCGCGATCGCGAGCGACCGCAACAGTCGTGGGCTTGCAGCAGCGCGCATCCGCTGGCGTGTGTACCGCCGAACGCGATCGCATCACGCCCGCCCTGGGCGCGGCGCGCTATTGGGGTACATCCAGGTCGACCGGTGGCAGGTCCCCCACCTCGGCTTTCGTGATGCTGAGACACACGCCGTCGCTGACGTCCTTCACGGCGCTGATCGGAATGGCGATCGTCCGCTTGCCCCAGAGGTGACCCTCGTCGAGGAGGACGTGGGTGAGGTGGTGATCGTCCGGGTCGATCACGAAACCGTGCACCCGGCCGATCTCACCATCGGTCGCGTGGACGCGCTCGCCGCGGCGCACCTCCACGTCGCCCTCGGGCACGCGGTCCTCCCTGGTCACCTGGGAGCTCATGCCCATCCCGCGCATGCCGATGCCGCCCATGCCCATGCCCATGCCCACGCCGCCCATCCCCAGGCCACCAATGCCCATGCCGCCCATGCCCATGCCGCCCATGCCCATGCCGCCCATCCCCATGCCGCCCATGCCGAGCCCGCCCATGCCGCCCATGCCGCGCATGCCGGCTCCGAGCGCGAACAGCGGCAGTGAGAGCATCTGCCCCTGCCCGTAACCCCATTGTCCGGGGGCTCCCTGCACGAAATGCGTTTCCTCGGCCTCCTCGAGCGCGTGGAACTCGGCCATCGTGCACCGCAGGCGGATCTCGCGTGCCGCGGACTCCACGAGCTCGATCGGCACGAGGCGACCGGCGCCCTGCTGAAACCGGGGTTCGACGACGAGGTGCGTCAGCGCGCGGGCGACCGGGTTGACGACGACGCGCCGCAGCTCCCCGCACGCACCCTCACTGCACACAACTTCGCTCCCGATCGTGAACTCCGTGGCTTCGGTCATGAAGGACGCCTTTCGTGTGGTTCGGTGCCGGCCTCGCCGCGTTCGTCGTCGGCTCAGCCGGATTGTGCCGTGGGCCGCAGGAGGATCGCGTTAAGGGTCAGACCCCGGGACCGCGGCGAAGGCGATGACCTCGGCGGCGCCCTCGACGGTTGGCGATCTGCGCATTGAACTGCTCGGTGCCCTGCTCGACCGCCGGCGGCGCTCTCCGCCGGTCGCCGGCCTCGTAGGATTCCGTCGTGGCTGACCTCAGGGTTGCGATCGTCGGCGGGGGGATCGGCGGACTGACGACCGCTGTCGCGCTTGCGCGGGCCGGGATAAGTGCCGACGTTTACGAGCAGGCCCCCGAGCTTGCCGAGGTCGGTGCCGGCATGGGGTTATGGCCGAATGCCATGCGCGCGTTCGGCACCCTCGGCTTGGCTGAGGCCGTGCTGTCGCTTGCCGGCGGGCCGATCGGGCTTGGCTTGAGACGCCCCGACGGGCGCTGGCAGATGCGCCGGTCAGCGGACGAGGTGCAGGCGCGCTGGGGGGCTGCGTTTGCCTGCGTGCACCGCGCCGAGCTCCACGCGCTGCTGGTGAACTCACTCGATCACGCGACGATTCACCTGGGCGCCCGGTGCACCGGTTTCGATCAGCACGATGGCGGCGTGCGAGTGCATTTCGACGGCGCGCCCGACGTCCAGGCTGACGTGCTGGTCGGCGCCGATGGCGTCCATTCCGTCGTCCGCTCCGCGTTGTCGAGCCCCGCTCGATTGCGCTACCGCGGTTACACCAACTGGCGGGGAACCACCAGGCCCGGATCGGTGGCGCTCGTGAGCGAGGGCATGGACACCTGGGGGCGTGGCGGTCACTTCGGTTTGCAGCCGACCAGTGGCGAGCGGATCCTGTGGTACGCCGGACTCAACGCCGGCGAGGGCGAGACGGACGGCGAGCACACTCGCGACCGGCTGCTGGCGGCGTTTGGGGACTGGCACGAGCCGATCGCCGCGGTGATCGACGCGACGCCGCAGGCAAACCTGATTCGCAACGACATCTACGACGCCTGGCCGAGCCGCACCTGGACCCGTGGCCCCGTCGCACTGGTCGGCGACGCGATTCACCCGATGACGCCCGACCTCGGCCAGGGTGCCTGCCAGGCGATCGTCGACGCGACCACCCTCGCCGCCTGCCTGGCCGAGACGAGCGACGTGCCTCGCGCCCTCGCCGCTTACCAAGGGCGCCGGCGGCGGACCGCCGCGATCGCCACCCTGTTCTCGCGCCACTGGGGCGGCGCCGCGCAGTGGGACGGACGATTCAAGTGCGCTCTGCGAGACACCGCGATGCGAACGATGCCGCTCTCACTCCAGCTCCGCCAACTCGACCTCGTCATCGAACGACCCGCGTAGCCGGCGTCCACGCCGCAACCGCATCTCCCCCACCCAGGCGTCCGGTCCCGGGCCCGCGCCGGCGGCGCTAGACTGGCCTGCCGTCGAACCCGCCCTCCCTTGAGCCAAGCCGAATCGCCACAGCGCAGCGCCCCCGAGCACGCCGTCACGGTCGAGGACGTGCGCGAGCTGATGGGGGCCTCGACGCCCCACTTCGCGCTGCAGCTGCGCAACCGGATCACGAAGCTGATCGCACCGCTGGCGGCCGACGATCCCGCCCGGCTGCTCGGCGAGCAGGAGATTCGCCGCCTGACGGAGCTCGCCTTCGATGGCGAGACGCGCGGCGGCGGGGCGCAGGATGGCCAGCGCCCGCTGCCGTCGCTGAGCGACTGAGCCGTTTCGCGCGCCCGCGCGCGGCCGCTAGATGATCGGAACGACGACGGTCGCGTTCACCGTGTGGTCGGCCTCGAGCACGACCGTCCGCCGGCCGTGCGCGCCGCCCGCCACGGCGACCAGGCTGTAGGTGCCCGGCGGTAGGGAGAGGGCGAACCGCGCGTGGCGGGTCCTCGTGGCCGCGACGACCTGCCCGTGCGAGTCGAGCACCGTGACCGTGCCGTCCTCGAAGGCGCACCGGCTCGGAGCGGGCCCGCCGCACAGGCGGATCAGCCCCGTGACGTGCGCGTCGCCGCTGACCGGCGCGGTCAGGGCCCGCAGCTCGGCGACGAGACGCGGACCGACCGGCGTGTTGTCGTAACCGCTCGCGATACGGACGACGTCGCCGTTGCTCACCCGGTTGCACCCGGTCTCATCGAGCGCGACCGTCACCCGCCGGCCGCCCGGATAGGTGAGCAGCGCGAGAACCTGCGAGCCGTCGTCGAGCGGGCAGAACAGGCCCGCCTTCGGATACGGCGGCAGCGCGTCGAACTCGTCGACGAGGTGCGCGATCAGTCCCCCGTCGCTGACGAGCAGCGTGCGCTCCAGCGCCAGCGGGGCGGCGCCGTTCAGGCCCGCGTACCCGCAGAGGCGGAGCACCGCCGCGCCGTGCGGCGCCAGCTGCGCACGCGCGGGCGCCCAGTCGTTCGCGGGCACCTGGCGCAGCACGCGCGCCGGACACGACGCGGGCTGCACACTCGCCGCCGCGCGAGCGCCAACGCCGGTCGCGGCCAGCGCGACGAGGGCGAGAACGGCGGCGGTGGACGCTCGGCTCGGCATCTGATCACGTTCCTCATCGGTACTACGGCGGGCGGAGCGGACCGTCACACCCCCCTCTGTTTTGGGGGTCGGTGCATGCACCGACCCCGGGAGCGGCGCATGCGCCGCTCCCACGGGGGGTGCATGCACCCCCCGTACACCCTCAAACACGACAGCGCGACCCGTTACTCTCGCTGCAGCAGTGGCAGACACGCCCCCGTTTCCGTCGGAGGTCCCCGTCGAGGGCTCCGAGCTTCCCGGCCCCTATGCCGTCGGCGAGTATGCCGCGGCGCTGCGGGTGAGGCTCCGAGGGTTCGCGCGCGTGCAGCTGGTCGGCGAGATCGCGAACCTGCGGCCGCCGACGCGGGCCCGCGTGTACTTCGAGCTGCGCGACGCGGACGGCGCGATCGCGTGCGCGATGTGGCGCAACGACTGGGATCGCCTCGGCGCGCTGACCGCGACGCTCGCCGACGGCGCGCAGGTGATCGTCGCCGGCGGCTGCGACTACTACCCCGGCAGCGCCAGCGCCTCGCCGTCGTTCAGCTTCTCGGTCTCGACGCTCCGCGTGGCCGGCGAGGGTGACCTGCTCGCGCAGATCGAGCAGCGCCGCCGCGCGCTGGACGCCGACGGGCTGCTCGAGCGCCAGCGCTCGCTGCCGCGTCCGCTGCTGCCGCGCACGATCGGCGTCGTCTGCGGCGAGACCGGCAAGGCACGCGAGGACGTGCTCGCGGGGCTTGCGCGTCGCGGCTGGGCGGGCCGGGTGGTGTGGGCGTTCACGCCCGTGCAGGACCGCCACGCGGCGCCGCTGATCGGCGCGGCGCTGCGCGAGCTGGCGGCGAGCGGCGAGGTGGAGGTGATCGTCGTCGCGCGCGGCGGCGGTTCGCTGACCGACCTGCTCGCCTTCTCCGACGAGCTGCTCTGCCGCACGGTGGCGCTGCTGGCGGTGCCGGTGATCGCGTCGATCGGGCACCACACCGACCGCACGCTGCTCGACGAGGTCGCCGCCGTCAGCTGCTCGACGCCCACGCACGCCGCCGAGGCGGCGGTGCCGCTGAACTGTGTCGACGCGCGCCTGGGGCTGGCGGTCGCGGCGCGGCGGCTGCGCGACCATGCGCGCGACGGCCTGATCGCCCGGGCGCGCCTGCTGACCGCGCTCTCCCGCGCCCCGGCGGCGCATGTCGCGCGCCACCGCCGCGCCCTGCATCAGAGCCTGCGCGAGCTGCGCGCGGCCTCGCGGCGCCTCGCCGGCGACGAGCGGGCGCGGACAGGGGTGCGCGCGGGGACGCTCGCGCGCTGCCGCGACGCGGCGATCCGCGACTGCGCGGTGCGCCGCCCGGCGGAGCTCGAGCGTCTGCGCCTCGCGCTCGCCGCGCACGACCCGCAGCGCACCCTCGCGCGCGGCTACGCGCTGGTGGAGGACGCGGCGGGCGAGCCGGTCACGAGCGCCGTCGCGGCGCGGGCCGCGGGCCGCCTGCGCCTGCGCTTCGCCGATGACGCGGTGTCGGCGAGCGTGGAGGGCGAATGAGCGAGGAGCCGCAGAGCTACGAGGCCGCCTCGGCGCGCGTCGAGGAGATCGTGCGCCGGCTTGACTCCGGCCAGGCGGGCCTGCGCGAGACGCTCGAGCTGGTGCGCGAGGGCCGCGCGCTGATCGAGTTCTGCGCGGCCGAGCTCGACGCGGTCGGCGGGGACCTCGAGGAGCTTCGGCTCGACGAGCTCGTCGCGCGGCTCGAGAGCGAGCATGGCGGCGCCGCGTGAGCAGCTGGGAGCTGCTGCGCGGGCTGACGCTCGAGGTTGAGCGCTACCGCCTGGAGCGGCTCGAGCAACCGATCGCCTCGGGCTTCGTCCGCTCGACGACGTTGATCGCGCTGGAGGGCGGCGGGCACGAGGGCCTCGGCGAGGACGTGACCTACGAGAGCGAGGATCACGACGCCCTGCACGCCGCGGGCGCGACGCTCGCGCTCGCCGGCAGCTGGACGCTGGCCGGCTTCTCGGCGCACCTGGGGACGCTCGACCTGTTCCCCGCCCCGCCGCACGCCGAGGTCTACCGCAACTATCGCGCCTGGGCGTTTGAGTCGGCGGCGCTCGACCTTGCGCTTCGCCAGAGCGGGCTGGCGCTGCATGACGCGCTGCACCGTGCTCCGGCGCCGGTCAGCTTCGTCGCCTCGGTCCGCCTGCCCGAGCCGCCGACGCTCGAGCCGATCGACGCCCGCCTGGCACGCCAGCCCGGCCTGCGTTTCAAGCTCGACCCGACGGCGAGCTGGGACGCGGCGCTGATCGGGGAGCTCGCCTCGCGCGGGATCGTCGCCACCGCCGACCTCAAGGGCTTCTACGCCAACACCAGTGTCGACAATGCGCCGAACCCGGTGCTCTACGGCCTGATCGCGGAGCTCCTGCCGGACGCCTGGATCGAGGACCCGGCGCTCGTCGCGGAGACCGAGGCGGTGCTCGCCCGCCACCACGACCGCATCACCTGGGACGCGCCGATCCACTCCGTCGCCGACGTGCTGGGGCTGCCCTTCCCGCCGAGGATGCTGAACGTGAAACCGTCGCGGTTCGGCACGCTCGAGGCGCTGCTTGATTTCTACGACCACTGCGCGGCGCACGCGATCGGCAACTACGGCGGTGGCCAGACGGAGCTGAGCGTCGGGCGCGGCCAGATCCAGTACCTCGCCTCGCTGTTTCACCCCGACGCCCCCAACGACGTCGCGCCCGCCGGCTACAACCTCGAGCCGCTGCCCGACGCCCTCCCGGGCAGCCCGCTGGCGCCCGCGCCGAGCGCGACCGGCTTTCGCTGGGGGCCGGAGGCGCGATGAGCGCCGGCGACTGGCCGTTCAGCTTCACCGACGAGGTGCGCTTCGCCGACCTCGACGCGATGGGGCATCTGAACAACGTCGCGTTCCTCGCGTTCCTCGAGTCCGCGCGCGTCGCCTACGTGGTCGCGGCGGATCCGGCGCACAACCCCGGGCAGGCCAGCGAATTCGGCTTCATCCTCGCCGAGGCGAAGATCTCCTACCGCTCCCCCGGCCGCTACGGCGAGCTGATCGAAACGCGCCTGCGCCCGAAGACCGTCGGACGCTCGAGCTTCCGCATCGAGTTCGAAATGCGGGTCGGCGAGCGCCTGGTCGCCGAGGGCTATGACGTGACCGTCACCTTCGACCACCACCGGGGCGAATCGATCCCGATCCCCGCGTCGCTGCGCGAGCGCCTGATCGCCGACGGGGCGCTGCCGCGCTGAGCTGCGGAGCGCCCGCGGCGGGCGGCGCGGCGCGGGTGGCGAGCGCGTGCCCGACGGCGTCGGGCTCGAGCGCGCCGAAAATTCAGAAAAGCTTATGGCGCCTTTTAGGTCGGCTTGAGCCCCGCGACGCATACTCCCTCACGCGACACATATCTCTCGCAACCGCACCTCCTCCCCCGAAGTTCCCGGCGCCCCGCCTACCCCCCGGGGCGTCGGGCGTTTAACGGCCGGGTGCGACGCGGCGCGGTGGGCTGCGTGGGATCGCGGTCCGGCGATCGCGCCCGCGGCCGGGCACGGGGCGGCGGTTCAGGACTCCTGGGGCGCCTCGACGTTCGCCGACGGGCGGCGCTTGCGAACCCGCACCAGCACGATGCGGTTCTCGCGCACCGACTCCACCCGCAGCTCGTAGCCGTCGACGTCGATCTTGTCGCCGCGCTTGGGCAGCCGGCCGAGGTCGTTGAAGACGAGCCCGCCGATCGAGTTGTAGGCGTCGTCGTTGGGCAGGACGATCCCGTGGTCCTCGAGATCGGCGACCGGGACGTGGCCGCGCACGAACCAGTCGCCGCTCGGCAGGTGCCGCACGTCCCCTCCCGCCGGGTCGGTCTCGTCGGTGATCTCGCCGACGACCTCCTCGACGATGTCCTCGATCGTCACGATCCCGACCACGCGGCCGTATTCGTCGACGACCACCGCCATCGCGACTCGCTGGCGCTGCAGCTCGGCCAGCAGGTCGTCCAGTGGCTTGGTCTCGGGAACGATCGGCGCGTCGCGCACGAGCGGCTCGATCGTCGCGGTGGGGCCGACGTCGAGCAGCCGCCGCGCCAGGCCGGTCGCGTGCACCACACCGCGGATGCGGTCCTGGTTCTCATCCTCGGTGACCG
>CAZABN010000060.1:0-12474 GCA_964483345.1 uncultured Solirubrobacteraceae bacterium | reverse complement strand
AGATCTTGGTCGCCAGGAACGCGTTGGAGGCCAGCTTGATCATCTCGGCGCTGGCGACGTCGGTGCGCACGAGCGGCGCGCCGAGCGGCGCGTACAGCTCACACACGGCGTCACCGGCCCAGCCGTCGCCGTCGTCGCCCACGACGACACGGTCGGGACGGGTGAAATCCTCGAGCCCGGAGCCCTCCTTGAGGAACTCCGGGCAGGAGACGTAGGCCAGCTCGCCCTTGCCCTGATCGGCGAGCATCCGCGCGATCGAACGCCCGGTGCCGCAGGGAACGGTCGACTTCATCACCAGCGCGTGCTGGGCGGAGGCGGGCATCGCGTCGACCACGGCCAGCACCGCCGAGAGATCGGCGTCGCCGGCGTAGGTCGGTGGCGTGCCGACCGACACGAACAGCAGCCGTGAACCCGCGATCGCCTGCTCGAGCGAGGTCGAGAAGTGCAGGCGCTCGCGGTTTCGCGCGAGCACCTCGGCCAGTCCCGGCTCGTAGATCGGAACCTCGCCCCGCTTGAGCATGTCGATCTTGTGCTCGTCGATGTCGGCGCAGAAGACCTCGCTGCCGAGGTCCGCGAAACCCGCGGCGGTGACGAGACCGACGTAGCCGGTGCCGATCACGCCGATCGGTTCGCGAGCCGCGTTCATCCGCCCCAAGGCTATAGGAGCCTCGCCCGGCGCCGCGGGTGGCCTCTCAGGCGCTCAGCCGCCGCCGCGGCTGTCGGACGGCTCGCGCCGGGCGCGCCGCCGCGGCTCGGGCACCGCCGCCTCAGGAGCTCGCGCCGGTGGCCCCGGTCGCGCCGGTCGCGCCGGTCGGCCCGGTCGGCCCGGTCGGCCCGCTGGCGGTGCCGGAACCGTAGTTGACCGTGAACGCGTCGCCCGCGCGGCTCAGCACGCTGGGCAGCGCATAGCTCTGCTCGTCGGGCGTGTAGTTGAGGTTCCCGTTGCTGCTCAGCACGATCGAGCCGTGGTTCCACACCGGATCGTCGATCGGGCCGGTGTGACGGGCGGCGCTGCCGATCGATGTCGCCGAGGCGGAGGTGAAGCCGATCTCACCGAAATCGGTCAGACGCAGCGGACGGCAGTGGTCGTTGCCGGTGCAGTTCGACGGCGCCTCGGCGATCCATTCCGCGGCGCTCGTGTCGGGTGGCGGCCGGTGCATCACGGCGTGCTTCAGGAACGGCTGCGCGCCGCTGGTGTGGTCGCTCAGCGACACCGTCACGTTGTCGGAGCTGACATGGACGGCCGCGCTGATCAGGTCGCCGGGAATCACCTTGACCCCTGTGATCGTGACCGGCGGGCCGGGCAGGAGCTCGTACCAGGCGTAGTAGAAGAGCTGCCCGTATTTGCTGCAGTCCGCCTCCGTACCGATCTGCTCGAGCGCCTGAGAACGCTCGGAGTAGCCGCCCAGCCCGACCCAGAAGGCGGCGAACGTCGTGTGACCGGGCGTGCAGCTCGCGGACGGCTGCACCCACGATCCCCTGATCGTGATGAAGCGCTGCGCGACCCGTGCCGAGCGGGCGGCGGGCAGCGCGACCCAGCCCGCCCAGTTGGGACTTGACTGACTGGTGATCGTGCCCGCGAATGCTGCGCCGCTTCCCACGACGGCGAGCGCGAGGACGCAAACTGCGAGCGCGAGCAGGCGCCGCACGCGCGGTGGTCTGACGGTCATCGATGAAAGCTTAACGGTCCGGCCCGGCGTCAATCGAGCCTCCGGGCGGGCGGGCGCGGCCGGGCTAGCGCTGGGGGCCCGCGGCTATCGCTAGGAAGGCCTCGGCACGGCGGCGGTCGCGGGCGGCGCGAGCCGCCTCCTCACTTCCGGGCGGCGCCGCCTCGCCGGCCCGCCGCGCCGCCTCGACGCGTTCGGTCAGCTCGGCCGCGTTGAGACGCGCCGGATCGAGCGCCTCCTCGACGAGCACCAGCGCGCGGTTCTCCGCGAACTGCACGTAGCCCTCGGCCTGCGCGTAGCGGACGATCTCGGTCTCGCTGCGGTAGAGGCGCAGCTCGGCCGGCTCCAGCCGCGCCAGCAGCGGCTCGTGGTTCGCGAGCAGACCGATCGAGCCGATCGTCGTGCGCGTCGAGAGCATCTCGATCTCCTCGTTGAAGACCTCCCCCTCGGGCGTGAGGACCTCGGCGACGAAGCGGTTGCGCGCCATCAGCCGCTCTTCTTCGCCGCCGCGACGACCTGATCGATGGTGCCCTTGAGGAAAAACGCGCTCTCGGGCAGATCGTCGTGCTTGCCCTCGATCAGCTCCGCGAAGCCGCGGATCGTCTCGGCGATCGGCACGTATTCGCCGGGCGTTCCGGTGAACTGCTCGGCCACCGAGAACGGCTGCGACAAGAAGCGCTCGATTCTGCGCGCGCGCTGGACGGTGACCTTGTCCTCGTCGGAGAGCTCGTCGATGCCGAGGATCGCGATGATGTCCTGGAGCTCCTTGTAGCGCTGCAGGATCTCCTTGACGCGGTTGGCGACGCGAAAGTGCTCCTCGCCGAGGATGTCAGCCTTGAGAATGGTCGAGGTCGAGTCGAGCGGATCGACCGCCGGATAGATGCCCTTCTCCGAGATCGCACGCGAGAGCACCGTCGTCGCGTTCAGGTGGGCGAAGACCGACGCCGGCGCCGGGTCGGTGAGGTCGTCTGCCGGGACGTAGATCGCCTGCACCGAGGTCACCGAGCCGGCGCGCGTCGAAGCGATGCGCTCCTGCAGCTGACCCATCTCGGTCTCAAGCGTCGGCTGGTAGCCGACCTGCGACGGCATCCGCCCGAGCAGCGCGGAGACCTCGGAGCCGGCCTGCACGAAACGGAAGATGTTGTCGATGAAGAGCAGCACGTCCTGGCCCTGATCGCGGAAGTACTCGGCCATCGTCAGACCCGAAAGCGCCACGCGCATGCGCGCGCCGGGCGGCTCGTTCATCTGGCCGAAGACGAGCATCGTCTTCTCGAGCACCTTCGATTCCTTCATCTCGAGCCACAGGTCGTTGCCCTCACGCGAGCGCTCGCCGACGCCGCAGAAGGCCGAGAGGCCGCCATGCTCCTTCGCGAGGTTGTGGATCAGCTCCTGGATCAGCACGGTCTTGCCGACGCCGGCGCCGCCGAACAGGCCGACCTTGCCGCCCTTCGCGTAGGGAGCGAGCAGGTCGACCACCTTGATCCCGGTCTCGAACATCTCGGTCGTCGGTGTGAGGTCCTCGACCCGCGGCGAGACCTGGTGGATGCCGCGCCGCTCGGTGTCAGCCGGCAGCGGTTCGCCGAGGTCGATCGTCTCGCCGAGCACGTTGAAGATGCGGCCCAGCGTGGCCGGCCCGACCGGCACCGTGATCGGCCCCCCGGTGTCCGTCATCTGCGCTCCGCGGGCGAGCCCGTCGGTGGAGTCCATCGCGACGGCGCGGACCCTGTTGTCGCCGAGGTGCTGCTGCACCTCGCAGACCAGCAACCGGTCGACGCCGCTGGAGACCGCCTCCGCCTCCTCGTCCCCACTCGCCCGCGCGACCGTGATCGCATGGTTGATCTCGGGCAGCTTGTCGTGGAAGACCGCGTCGATCACGACGCCCTGGATCTCCTCGATGTAGCCCACGTTGGGGGCCTGTTCGGCGGCGCTCGAGGCCTTGCGGGCGCTGGACGCCTTCTTGGGGGAGGTTGACGCTTCCATCGGTGCTGGCTCCTTTGTTGCTCGAGTCCTAGACCAGCGACTCGGCGCCGGCGACGACTTCCATTATCTCCTGCGTGATCTCGGCCTGACGGGCGCGGTTCATCTCCAGGGCGAGATCCTCGATCAGCTCGCCCGCGTTCTCCGAGGCGCTGCGCATCGCGGTCATGCGCGCGCCGTGCTCGGACGCGGTCGACTCGAGCAGCGCGCGGTAGAGCGAGATCTCGACGTAGTCCGGCAGCAGCACGCGCAGGATCTCCTCGGCGTCGGGCTCGTAGTCGACGAGTGCGCGCGGGCCCTCCGTCTCCTCCTCGAGGTCATCGTTCTCGCCGAGGATCGTCGCCTCCGCGATCGGCAGCAGGATCTCGCGCGTCACCCGCTGGGTCAGCGGCGAGACATAGCCGTTGTAGAGGATCTCGACGCGGTCGAGCTTGCCGTCGATGTAGCCGCTCGTCAGATCGTCAGCGATGCGGCGCGCGTCGGCATAGGACGGGCGGTCGGTGAAGCCGGTGTAGGCGCCGTCCAATGTGCGTCCGCGGAAGGTCAGCGAGGAGACGCCGCGGCGACCGGAGGCGAACCAGACCGGTTGCTTGTGGTCCGCTTCGACCTCGACACCGAGCCGCAGCCCGGCGCGGAGGATCTGCGAGTTGAAGGCGCCGGCGAGCCCGCGGTCGGCCGTGACGAGCAGGATCCCGACGCGCGTCTCGTGCTCGTGCGCGGCCAGCAGCGGCAGCCGCGACGCCTCGGCGCCGGCGTCACGGGCCGCCTGGCGGGTCATCCGGCGCAGCGCGTCGGCGTACGGCCGCAGGGCGGCGATCCGCTGCTCCGCACGGCGGAGCCTGGCGGCCGAGACCGCCTCCATCGCACGCGTGATCTTCTGGATGTTCCTGAAGCTCGCGATGCGGTTGCGGACTTCGCGCTGGGAGGCCATGGGCGAGCGCTTTGGCGGTCTAAGCCGCCAGATCCTCCGGCGCGGGCTCGACATCCTCGGGCGCGTCGTGGGCTCCGGGCGGGCTCGGCGCGGGCAGCGCGGCCGCGTCGTCCTCGAGCGGCTGGCCCTCCTCGTCGAGGTCGTAGCCGAAGTCCTCGGCAAATTCGCTCACCGCCGCCTTCGCCGCCGCCTGCGTCTCGTCCGACCAGTCGTCGGCGGCGATCTTCGCGCGCAGCTCCTGGTGGCGCGCGTGCGCGGCCGAGACCAGATCGGCGAGGAACGCCGGCACGCGGTCGACGGTGATGCGGTCGATGAAGCCGTTCGTGGCGGCGTAGACCTGGAGCACCTGGTCCTCGACGGCGACCGGCTGGCGCTCACCCTGGTTGAGCGCCCGCACGAGGCGCTCGCCGCGGGCGAGCGTGCGCTGCGTGTCCGCGTCGAGGTCGGAGCCGAACTGGGCGAAGGCCTCGAGGTCGCGGTACTGGGACAGCTCGAGCTTGAGGCGCCCCGCGACCTTCTTCATCGGCGCGATCTGCGCGTTGCCGCCGACTCGCGAGACCGAGATCCCGACGTTGATCGCGGGTCGCACGCCGGAGTTGAACAGCTTCGGCTCGAGGAAGATCTGCCCGTCCGTGATCGAGATCACGTTGGTCGGGATGTACGCGGAGACGTCGCCGGCCTGGGTCTCGATGATCGGCAGCGCCGTCATCGAGCCGCCGCCCAACTCGTCGTTGAGCTTGACCGCACGCTCCAGCAGCCGCGAGTGCAGGTAGAAGACGTCGCCGGGATAGGCCTCGCGGCCGGGCGGGCGCCGCAGCAGCAGCGACATCTGGCGGTACGCGTAGGCGTGCTTGGTGAGGTCGTCGTAGACGCACAGCGCGTGCCCGCCGTTGTAGAGGAAGTGCTCGGCCATCGCGCAGCCCGCGTAGGGCGCGATGAACTTGATCGGGGCCGCCTCGTCGGCGGCCGCGGCGACGATGATCGTGTTCTCCAGCGCGTCGTTGGCGCGCAGCGTCTCGGCGAGCGCCACGACCGTCGACATGCGCTGGCCGATCGCGACATAGATGCAGACGACGCCGGTGTCGCGGTTGTTGATGATCGTGTCGAGCGCGATCGCGGTCTTGCCGGTCTGGCGGTCGCCGATGATCAGCTCGCGCTGGCCGCGGCCGATCGGGATCATCGAGTCGATCGCCTTCAGCCCGGTCTGCATCGGCTCCAGCACCGGTTGGCGCTGCACGACGCCCGGCGCCTTGAACTCGGCCGGCCGGGTCTGCGTCGTCGCCACCTCGCCGCGCCCGTCGAGCGGGCGTCCGAGCGGCGAGACGATCCTGCCGCGCAACTCATCGCCGACCGGGATCTCGAGCAGCTGGCCGGTGCGCTTGACGATGTCGCCCTCGACGATCTTCTCCCATTCGCCGAACAGCACCGCGCCGACATTGTCGGACTCGAGGTTCAGCGCGAGGCCGACGACGTCATGCGGCAGTTCGAGCATCTCGAACGACATCGCGTTCTCGAGGCCGTGGATGCGCGAGATGCCGTCGCCGATCGACAGCACGGTGCCCACCTCGGTGAGTGTCGCGCTCGCGGCGTCGAGCCCCTCGATGCGGCTCTTGAGGATGCTGGTGATCTCGTCCGGGTTGATCTGCATGTGGTGATTGGGCTCCTTGGCGTTGCGGCGACGGGCCTAGCCCCGCGCGACTTGCCTGCGTAGTTGTTCAAGACGGTTGCGAATGGAGGCGTCGAGGATCGCGTTGCCGACGCGGAGCACGATGCCGCCGAGAATGTCCGGGTCGATCGTGGAGGTCAGCTCGATCCGCCGCCCGGTCTGAGCGCCGACCTGCTCGCCGATCTGGGCGACGGCGGCGCCGTCGAGCGCCACGGCGCTGGTGACCTCCACGGGCAGCAGGCGGTTCTCGCGCTCCCAGAGCCGGTCGAGTGCACGGCGCATGCGAAAGATCACGGGCATCCGGTGGTTGTCGATCAGCAGCTCGAGAAAGCTCGTCACCAGCGGGTCGGCGTCGGTCAGCGTTTGCGCCAGGCCGCTGCGCTTCTCCTCCGTCGAGAAGTACGGCGAGAAGAAGAACACCTGCAGGTCGCGAGCCGACTCGAGCGCGTCCGCGACCGCTCCGAGTTGGTCGCGCACGACGTCCAGGCGCCCCTGCTCCTGGGCCGCTTCGAACAGCGCACGCGCGTAGACGGTGGCGATCTCCTCCATCGGCTGTCAGTTCTCCGAGGCCAGCGCCGAAAAATCGAGCTCCCCGATCGCCTCCTCGACCAGCCGGCGCTGGTCGTCGCTGTCGAGCGTCTTGCGCGTGACCTTCTCGGTCGCGAGGATCGTGAGATTGGTGACCTCGTCGCGGATCTCGGCGATCGCGCGCCGCGTCTCGACCTCGATGTCGCGCTTGGTCTGCTCGAGCAGGTGCTCACGGCGCTCCCGCGCCGCCTCGATCGCCTCGTGCTCGTGCTCCTCGGCTGCGCGCCGCGCCCGCGTCACGATCTCGTCGGCCTGTCCACGCGCCTCGGTCAGCCGCTCGCGGTATTCGGCCAGCAGCTTGTCGGCCTCGACGCGCGTGCGTTCGGCGGTATCGATCGCGTCCTCGATCGACTTCTGACGGCGGTCGAGCGCGTCGCGGATCGCCGGAAACGCGAAGCGCCGCAGCAGCAGCATCGACGCGACGAAGACGAGTAGCGTCCAGATCATCAGCCCGACGCTCGGCGTGATCAGGAAGCTGCCCGAGGACGAGGCGAGCGGGATTTGTGAGCTGAGCGGCATCCTCGATGCTCCTAGACGATGAACGCCGCGAGCAGGCCGGCGACGAGCCCGTAGAAGAAGCACGCCTCGGTCAGCGCGAACCCGAGCCACTGGATCTGGTTGATCTCGTCCGCCATCTCCGGCTGGCGCGTTCTGGCTTCGATCGACTTGCCGAAGATGTTGCCGATGCCGATGCCGGCGCCCACGGCGCCGAGACCGCCGCCGACACCCAGGCCGATCGACTTGCCGGCGTCAGCGATGTTGACGTCGGCGAGAATCGCTATGAGGCTGTGAAGCAAGGTGACTCCTTCTTTCGGGCTTAGTGGTCGTGCGAGACCGCTCCGCCGAGATAGATCGCGGTGAGCGTCGCGAATATGAATGCCTGCAGTGCGGCGACCAGTCCGACCTCGAACGCGAACAGCGCAACGCCGAACGGCAGCGTGATCCAGCCGAGTGCCGCCACGCCCAGGATCACCGCGAGCGCGCCGGCCATGAACAGGATGATCAGGTGCCCGGCGAGGATGTTCGCGAACAGACGCACGGAGAGCGAGATCAGCCGCATCAGGTTCGAGAGGACCTCGAGACAGAAGATCCCAACCGCCATCGGCCCGTGCACGCCGGCCGGGATCAGGCCCTTGAGGTAGCCGATCGGGCCCTTCGCCCGGATCCCCTCGGTCGTGTAGGAGATGAAGACGACGATCGCCAGAACCAGCGGGATCGACAGGTTCGCGGTCGCCGCGTAGAGCGAGAAGGTCGGGATGTGCAGACCGAAGACGTTGAAGGTTTCGGTTGAGGTCGGCAGTGGGATGTAGCCGACGAGGTTCGAGTAGAAGATGAACAGCGCCAGGGTGGCGATGAACGGGAACCACTTCGCCGCCATGCGCCGGTCCATGTTGGCGCCGACGACGTTGTTCTGGAGGCCCTGGAAGACGAACTCGACGGCGGTCTGCACGCGGTTGGGACGCTGCTTCATCCGCCGGGCAACGTAGATCATCGTCGCGCAGGTCAGGATCCCCGCGAGGAACAGGTAGAGGACGGCCTTGTTGATCGAGAAGATCCCAAGGTTCACCCAGGTGTGCAGCTTGAACTCGTCCTGCGGCGGATAGTTGGGATGCTTGGTCCCCTTCCAGCCGACCGCGGCGATGATCGCGATCGTCACCAAGAGGTAGATGCCGACGCCGATCCACACCTTGCGCTTGGTGCTCATGAGGGCCTGCGCAGGGTCGCCGTGATCGGCCCGCGAAGCATCAGCTTCGTGGCCAGTTCGACGGTGTAGGCGGCGAGCACGACGACCGCGGCGGCGATTCCGTCGGGGGTACCGATCGCGAACCGCGCGAGCAGCACGGCGAGCGCCACGAACCAGACCCGCCCGAGGATCGAGGCGAGGTGCAGCGCCGTACGCACGCGAGCGTCGCGGGCACTCCATGCCCGCCGGTCGAGCAGGCCCACGCCGAGTCGCGTCGCGATCCAGGTCAGGGCGCCGATCGCGAAGCCCGCGGCCGGGAGGCCGGCCAGCAGCACGAACGGCGTACTCGCGACCACCAGTACGACGTCCAGATAGCGCATGAAGGCGAGCGCCAAGGCAGCGCCGTCGGCGTCAGCGCTCCCAGCAGCGGCTTCCGGCACCGCCTCGGCGGCGCCGGCCAGAGCGGTCGGGTGGTCGTCTGTGGGTCGGGTTGCGTTGGCGAGCATGCGAGCGAGCGGACGCTGATCAGCAACCGGGGCGACGGCGGCGCACGGAGAGCGCGGCCGTCTGCGCCCAGGCCTCGCGTCTGCGGCGCCGTGTGCATGCCCGGCGCCGGCCGGAGACGCGCTTGTACGGCCGCCCGGGCTGGCGGCCCTGGCCCGGTCGTCGGTCGTCTGCGTGGGCGTGTTCGGACATCGTCGTGCTGCGCACCCTATACCCGGAATGCGGCCGTGTGCCGGCCGACCGTGGGAACCGGGAGGTAGGTGAGCCCGACGGCGGCATCAGTCTAGCGGCGCGTGAACTTTGTAACAACTTTGTAACAAACGCCCGCAACCGTTTGGGGCTCCGGCCACGCCTCGCGCGGCACCGCGGCGTTGAAGCTCGCGTCCGGATACCCGTCCTCGTGCCCGCCTACACGTCGAGCGTCCAGCTCATCCCGCGCGCCTCGAGTTCGGCGAGCACGCGCGGCAGCGCGGCGGCGGTGCGCCGCCAGGAGCCCTCTGCCCCGTAGTCGTCGGCGTCGTGCAGCAGCAGCACCGACCCCTCGGGCACATCCCCGCCGACGAGCGTCGCGAAGATCGAATCGGCGGTCGCAGCGGCCTGCCAGTCACGGCCCCAGTGCGTCCACAGCAGCGGCCGCCAGCCGTTCTTGCGCACCAGGGCGAGTGCGGCGGCGTTGAAGATCCCGTACGGCGGCCGGTAGCGCGAGATCGCAGCGCCGGTGGTCTCCTCGATGCGCGCCGCGCCGCGCATGATGTCGTCGCGCACGGCGCGAGGCCCGAGTCGCAGCTGGTTGCGGTGACGGTCGCAGTGCAGGCCGATGCCGTGCCCGGCGGCGACGATCTCGGCCGCCAGCGACGGGTTGCGCGCAACCTGCTCGCCGACGAGGAAGAAGGTCGCGCGCACGCCGCGCGCCGCCAGCGCGTCGAGCACCGCCGGCGTGCCCTCGGGGTGCGGGCCGTCGTCGAAGGTCAGCGCGTAGCCGCGCCCATCGACGGTCTGGTCGGCGATTCCCAGTGGCGCCCGCAGCCCGTGCAGGGCGCCAACACCGGCTAGCGCCGGGAACACGTACGCGCCACTGACCATCGAGGCTGCGAGCGCGCAGGCGCCCATCACGCCGTGGGTGCGATGATCGCTACTGGTCATGGTCTCGTTGCTCATCGGCATCGCGTTGGCGACCGGCGCCTCGACGCTTTACAGCCTAGGGATCGCCGTCCAGGCGCTCGACGCTCGCGACACCGGGCACGAGCATGCACTGAGGATCTCGCTGCTGGCGCAGCTCGTGACCCGCGCCCGCTGGGTGTTCGGCACCGGCATGACGGCGCTCGGCTGGCCGCTGCAGATCCTCGCGCTCTCCTACGTGCCGCTGGTGGTCGTCCAGCCGACGCTCGCCTCCGGGCTGCTCGTGCTGCTGCTGGTCGGCGAGCGGATGCTGGGCGAATCGCCCGGGCGGCGCGAGTTGCTGGCGGTCGCCGCGATCGTCGCCGGCGTCGCGGGCATCGCCGCGCTCGCCCCGGGCCACAACACCCATCACGTGCACGGCGTCGCGGTCGTGATCGTGCTCGCGCTGCTGGGCGCCGCGGCATTCACGCCGTTCGTGCTGCAGCTGGCCGGGCGCTCGATCGCCAACGCAACAATGATCGGCGCCGGGCTCGCGTTCGCGTGGAGCGGCCTGGTCAACCAGTTCGTCGCGGACGCCGCCTACAACGGCCATTGGGGGACGGCGATCAGTTGGGCCGTCGGCGCAGCGGCCGCAGCGCTCGTCGGCCTCACCTGCGAAATGAGCGCGCTCCAGCGACGGCCGGCGATTCTCGTCGCGCCGGTCGTCTTCGTCGTACAGACGGTTGTCCCGATCGGGCTTGCGCCGCTGGTCCTGCACACGAGCTTCATCGACTCCCCGCTCGACGGCGTCCCCTTGCTCGGTTGCCTGCTGGTGCTGCTTGCCGGCGCGATCACGATCGCCCGCTCCCCGGCGCTGCTCGCGCTCGGCGGCGGCCGCTCGGCTCAGCTGGTGAGCGCCGACAGCGGCAGCCCGATCAGCCCTGCCGACTGAAGCGCCGAGGCCAGACGGTCGAGCGCCCGAAACGACGCGGGCGAGCCGTTCAGCGTCACCACGACGACGTCGCCCGCCCGCAGCGGACGGGCTGGAAGCTCGCCCTTGGTGTCGAGCGAAACCGACCCGTGCACCGGCAGCCCGCCGGCTGCACGCGCGAGCAGCAACTGCCCCAGGCTCGGGTTGTGCGGCTCGAGGTAGTAGAAGTGGTGATGCAGGTGCAGCGCTCGCGCCTCGTGGCGCAGCTGGCTCGAGGTGCGGATCCAGCCGAACAGGCCGGCGTGGCGGATCGTCGGGATCGGCACGTCACCGCCGGCGGCCAGGACTCGCATGGTGTGCGCCGCGAGCGGCGCCGTCGTCGCGATCGAGGCCTCGAGGCCGTCATGCTCGAGGCGCGTCGCAACGACCGCCAGCTCGCTCCCGGGTGCCTGCACGAGCAGGGCCACGGCGGGGCGGTCCGTCTTGATCGTCTTGACCGGGTGGATCCCGACCACCGCGGCGAGCGCCGCCACCTCATCGGTCGACATCACCCAGAAGCCGGCGCCAAGCGACATCACGACAGCCGCGCTGACGGCCACCAGGCGCGTTCGCCAGGTCGCGATCGGACTGATCCGCCGGTGGGCGCTGAGCACGGCCGAGGCGGCATCGATTGCCGCGCCGCGCGCGGCACTCGACGGCCGCCGCAGAGTTTCGCTAAAGCCGCGCTCGACGTGCTCGACCAGCTCCCGCGGGTGCTCCGCAAGCAGCACGAATTCGTGCTCGGCCATCAGACGCGTGTTCAGCTTCGCGTGGCCGACGGGCAACCCGTAGGCGACGACGGGGCAGTCGCGCGCCATCGCCTCCAGGCACGTCATGCCGCCCGTGGAGTGCACGAGCACATCGGCTGCGGCGAGCAGATCGGACATCTGATCGGTGAAGCCGAGCACGCGCACGCGCTTGGCGGCGGCGAAGCGCTCCGTGAGGCGCGCCCGCGCCGTCTCGTTGCGTCCGGCGAGGCAGATCACCGTGGCCTCAGGGATCGCGAGCAGATGCTCGACGGCGCCCTCGAGGTCTCCGACGCCCCAGCCGCCGCCGGAAACCAGCACGACGCGGCGCGCGTCCGACAGCCCGAGCGCCGCCCGTGCGGCGCCGCGTTCCCGCGGCTCGAGGAATTCGGCGGCGATCAGCGGCCGCACCATCTGGACGCTGCCGCGGCCGGCGATTCGCTCGACATCGCGGATCGAGGCGTCGTACATCACCAGGTGCATGTCGATCCCGCGCTGCGCCCAGAAGAACAGGCCGGTCATGTCGGTGATCGTGGCCACCGTCGGCACATCGAGCAGCCGGCGGCGTCGCAGGTGGCTGAGCACCACGGTGATCGCCGGATAGGTCGAGACGACCACGTCGGGGTCGCGCCGCAGGATCTCC
>CAZABN010000059.1:0-12775 GCA_964483345.1 uncultured Solirubrobacteraceae bacterium | reverse complement strand
CGTGCCGTAGTCGGGGTGCACCGCCTTGAAGTCCGAGATGTCGTAGCCGCCGTCGCCGAGCGGCGAGGCGTACATCGGCAAGAGCCACACGCAGTCGATGCCCAGCCACTCGAGGTAGTCGAGCTTCTCGGTCAGGCCGCGGAAGTCGCCGGAGCCGTCACCGTTGCCGTCGAAGAAGCCGCGCAGGTGGATCTCGTAGAAGACCGCCGTCTTGAACCACAGCGGGTTGGACTCGAACCACTGGCCGGGCGGGCTCAAGACAGGCTCACCGCGCCGCCGCGACGGCGAGCACATGGGCGGCGCGCTCGGCTGGGTCGAGGCGGACGAAGTTGCGCCCCAGGCGCCAGTCGAAGCGCTCGCCGCTGAGCAGGTCGACGACCTCGAAGGCGGGCGCCAGGCCGAGCCCTGAGGGGACGATCACGACGCCCTCCTGAACCCGGGCGCCGTCCAGGTTGACGACGATGATCAGCGTCTCGCCCGGCGCCGACTTGGCGTACACGATCAGCGCATCGTTCTCGGCTGCGAGGAAGCTCACGTTGTCGAGCCGCTGCAGCGCCGGATGCTCGCGGCGGATCGTGTTGAGCGTGGTGACCAGCGGCAGCAGCGGGCCGTCGAGCTTCCGCGCGCGCAGCTCGTACTTCTCGGAGTTCAGGTACTCCTCCGAGCCTGGGGCGAGCGCGACGTTCTCGTAGTGCTCGAAGCCGGAATAGATGCCGTAGCTGGGGGAGAGCGTCGCCGCGAGCACCAGGCGCGTGCGAAACGCCGGCGGCCCGCCCTGCTGCAGGTACTCGGTCAGGATGTCGGGGGTGTTGACGAAGAAGTTCGGACGGCAATAGAGCTGCATACCCGAACTCGCCAGCTCGGTAACGAACTGCTCGAGCTCCGCCCGCGAGTTCTTCCAGGTGAAGTAGGTGTAGGACTGGTTGAAGCCGATCTTGGCGAGCGCGCGCAGCGGCGCCGCGCGCGTGAAGGCCTCGGCGAGGAAGAGCACATCCGGCTCGCGTGCGCGCACCTGGGCGATCAGCCACTCCCAGAAGGCGAGCGGCTTGGTGTGCGGGTTGTCGACGCGGAAGATCCGCACGCCGCGCGCCACCCAGAACTCGACGACCTCGAGCAGCGCCTGCCACAGCGCGCGCCATTCGTCGCAGTCGAAGTTGAGCGTGTAGATGTCCTCGTAGCGCTTGGGCGGGTTCTCCGCGTACTTGAGCGTGCCGTCGGGCCGGTGGTAGAACCATTCGGGGTGCTCGCGCAGCCACGGGTGATCCGCCGAGCACTGGATCGCGAAGTCGAGCGCCAGCTCGATCCCGGCCTCGCGCGCCGCGGCGACCAGTGCGTCGAAGTCCTCCAGCGTGCCGAGCTCCGGGTGCACCGCGGTGTGGCCGCCCTCCTCCGAGCCGATCGCCCACGGGCTGCCGGGGTCGCCCGGGCCGGCGACCAGGGCGTTGTTGCGCCCCTTGCGGTGGGTGTGCCCGATCGGGTGGATCGGCGTCATGTAGACGACGTCGATGCCGAGCTCAGCGAGGCCCTCAAGCTGTTCCCTGACCCCGGATAACCCGCCGAAGGAGCGTGGGAAGAGCTCGTACCAGCAGCCGAAGCGGGCGCGCGGTCGGTCGACGTCGATTGCGACCTCGGGCGCCATCAGCGTCGAGCGCGAGCGGTCCGGGTGTCGTTCGCAGGCGGCCAGCAGCTCGGGCGCCAGCGCCAGCTCGCGCCTGCGCGCCTCCGGCGTCCGCGGATCGGCGAGCGCCGTGGCCGCCGCCTCGATCACGTCGCGGTCGTTCCCGCGCGCGCGAGCGGCCGCCCGCGAGAAGAGCGCCGCGCCCTCCAGCAGCTCGGCGGAGAGGTCCGCCGCCGCGTCGCCGGCGATCTTGCGCTCGAGCTCGTCGCGCCAGGTGGCCTCGGCGTCGGTCCACGCTTCGACCGTCCATTCCCAGCGCCCCTGGGCGGTGACGGCGAAGGAGCCCGCCCAGCGGTCGCCGCCCAGCTCGGCGTCGCTGCGATGCATCGGCGACTCGCTCCACTCCCGCGCCTGCGGCCCGCGGTGGCGCACGAGCGCGCGCACACGGTCGTGGCCGTCGCGGAAGATCGTCGCGCTGACCTCCACGAGGTCCCCGACGCACGCCTTGACGGCGTAGCGCCCGCAGTCGATCACCGGCTGGGGATCCTCGATCTGGACCCGGGGCGGGGGCTTCGAGCTCGCCGGAGGATGCATGCACGTAGTGTCACGCACCGCCGCCTCGGGCGCGGTGGCGGCGTTGGCGGCGCCCTGCGGCCGACCGGACCGCTAGCGTCGCGGGGGTGAACATCGCGCGCTCGAGCGGCGTCCAGCTGCATCCGACCTCGCTGCCGGGCGGGCGTCTCGGGGCCGAGGCCTTCGCCTTCGTGGACTGGCTGTCCGCCGCCGGGCAGTCGTGGTGGCAGATGCTGCCGCTCGGCCCGCCCGACCGCTTCGGCTCCCCCTACAAGGCGCGCTCAGCCTTCGCCGCCTCGCCGGCGCTGCTCGCCGATCCGGCGGCCGCGGTCTCGCGTGCGCAGGAGACGGAGTTCCGTGAGCGTCACGCCTTCTGGATCCTCGACTGGGAGCGCTACGCCGGCTCGCGCCGCGCGCTGCACGACCAGATTCGCTTCGAGCGCGAGTGGACGGCGTTGCGCCGCTACGCCGCGGCCCGCGGTGTGCGGCTGATCGGCGATCTGCCGATCTACGTGGCGGCCGCAAGCGCCGACCATCGCACTCACCCCGAGCTCTTCCAGCGCGGCGTGGTGGCCGGTGTGCCCCCGGACAGCTACGCGAGCCGCGGACAGCTGTGGGGCAACCCGCTCTACGACTGGCCGGCGCTCGCCGCGCGCCGCTACCGCTGGTGGACCGAGCGTCTGCGGCGCACCTTCGAGCTGTTCGACCTCGCCCGCATCGACCACTTCCGCGGCTTCGTCGCCTACTGGTCGATCCCCGCCGGAGCAGCCGACGCGCGTGGCGGGCGCTGGCGGCGCGGCCCCGGCCGGGCTCCGTTCGACGCTGCGCGCCGCGCGCTGGGCGAGCTGCCGCTGATCGCCGAGGACCTCGGCGTGATCACCGGGCCGGTGCGGCGTCTGCGTGACGAGCTCGGGCTGCCCGGGATGGTGGTGCTCGAGTTCGGCTTCGACGGGCGTCATGCGCTGCTGAGCCCGCACCATCCCGACAACCACCCGGAGCACAGCGTCGTCTACACCGCGACGCACGACCAGGATCCCGTGCGCGGATGGTGGGATCGGCTCGACGCCGTCACCCGTGGGCGCGTCGAACACGCGCTGGCGGTGCGCGGCATCAGCGAGCGTGAGCCGCAGTGGAACCTGATCGCTCTCGCCCTCTCCTCGCCGGCGCGCCTGTCGATGATCCAGGCGCAGGACGTGCTGGGCCTCGGCAGCGAGGCGCGAATGAACGTGCCGGGGCGTGCCGGCGGGAATTGGCGCTGGCGGCTCGCGCCGGGGGCGCTGACGCCCGCGCTGGCGAGCCGTCTGCGAAACGCGACCGAGGCGGCGGGACGCCTCGCGACGCCCGCCTGACGGGGCGGCGTGCGGTGGTCGGCCGCTCCTCGCCGGCGCAGCCGGACGCCGCCCGGCGCCCGAGCCATACACTCGCGCCGTGAGTGCTCGCGCGTGGACCGCCTTCGCGGCGGTCTCCGTTCTCTGGGGGATCCCGTACCTCTTCATCCGCGTGGCCGTCGACGGTGGGCTGCCGCCGCTGTTTCTGGTCTGGATACGCCTGGGGGCGGGCGCGATCGTGGTGGCCGCGATGGCCTGGCGGGCCGGGGTGCTGACGAGCGTGGGGGCGCGCCTGCGCTGGATCGTCGCCTATGGGGTGATCGAGTTCGCGATCCCGTTCCCGCTGATCGCCGCCGCCGAGCGCCACGTGGCCTCGTCGCTCGCGGCGATCATCGTGGCGGCGGTGCCGCTGATCATCGCCGTGCTCGCGCTGCGCTTCGAGCACAGCGAGCGCGTCGACCGCCGGCGCCTGATCGGCCTGCTGATCGGCTTCGCCGGCGTGATCGCGCTGGTCGGCATCGACGTCGCCGGCAGCACCGATCAGCTGCTCGCCGCGGGCGCGGTCCTGCTCGCCGCCGTCGGCTACGCGGCCGGGCCGATGATCCTCAACCGCCACCTGCTCAACCTCGACCCGCGCGCGGTGACCGCGACCGCGCTCCTGGTGGCGGCGCTCGTGCTGACGCCGGCCGGGGTGCTCGATGTGCCGTCACGGGCACCGTCGGTCGCGGCGCTGATCTCGCTGGTCGTGCTCGTCCTCCTGTGCACCGTCGCGGGGTTCCTGATCTATACGACGCTGGTGCGCGAGATCGGGCCGGGCCGCGCCGCTGTCATCACCTACGTCGCGCCGGTGCTGGCGGTCGGGCTTGGCATGGCGGTGCTCGGCGAGCATCCTGGCGCGGCGGCGATCGCCGGCCTGCTCCTGATCCTCGCCGGCTCTTGGCTCTCGACCGACGGACGTCTGCCGCCGGCGCTGGACCGGCTGCTGGGGCGGCGCGCACCCGGGTTGGAGGGCGAAGCCGGCGCGAGCGACGAGGTGATCGAGGTGGTGGGAGCGTGAGCGTGGCGCGCGGGGGAGCGTGAGCGTGGCGCGCGGGGTGGAGTGGTGCGCGCGGCCCGTCGCGCGCCCCGAGCCTCGCGCCCCGTCACGCGCCGTCACGCGCCCCGAGCCCCGTCGCGCGCCCCGAGCCCTCGCACCCCCTCGCGCCGCACACCCCGCACACCCCGCACACCCCGCACACCCGCGCCCCGCACACCCTGCGCCCCGCACGCCCCGCACCGCCCCCGGCACTGCCCCGCTCAGCTGTTCTCGATCGTCACCAGCGTCCCGACCGGCGTGTACGGCCAGACCTTCGCCGCGGCGGCGAGTGGCAGCTCGACGCAGCCGAGGCTCTGCGGTGTGCCGTAGGAGGCTCGCGGGAACGCGTGCAGCGCGTCGCCGCCGTTGAAGTAGCTGATCCAGCGAATGCCGGGGTCGTGGTAGTGGGAGCCACCCGGGTTCGTGCCGCTCATCGTGCCCACCGGGATGTGCTCGAACACCTCGAAGGTGCCGGGCACCGTCGGCCGCGAGGGGATGCCGGTGTTGCCGGGTGAGGTGAGCACGGTGTGCCCCGCGCTCCACAGCGTCAGCTTCTGGGGGACCTGGCTGTGCACGTAGACGTAGCTGTAGGGCGTCGTGTAGCGGCGCCCGGCGATCGCGTCGCTCAGCAGCGCGTGCCAGACCAGAGGCCCGGCGAGGCCGTCGACGGCGAGGCCGTGGGTGCGCTCGAAGGTCATCACCGCGCCCCGCGTGATCTGGCTCGTGCGTCCCGGCCGCCAGAGCGCCATCAGCTCGTGCGGCGTGTTCGGGTAGCGCCAGCTGAAGCTGCCCGCCGGCGGCGCGATCGCGGCTGCCGCCTGCGCGACCGCGGTTGCGGCGACGGCCGCGCCCGCCGGCTTCCAGTCGACCGGCAGGTAGCCCTCCTGCGCGAGCAGCTGCTGCAGCCGCAGCGTCGAGCCGAGCGGCACCGTCCAGGAGAGCCGCTCGCCGGGCGCGGCGAGCGTGCCGGATGGCGCCGCGACCGCGACCGCCGCCGGCAGCGTCACGTTCAGCTGGCTGCCGAGTGGCGCGCCGAGCCCCGACGGCGTGAACACCAGCGTGTGGCTGTCGCTCTCGCGCCAGCTGCCGGCGATCGCGGGCGAGAGCGTCGGCAGCGCGGAGCCCAGCAGCGTCGCCACGGGTTCGGAGAACGTCAGCGTGATCGCGGCGGCCGGCGAGAGGTTCGAGCCGGGGGCGGGGCTGACCAGCAGAACCGGTGCGCGCGAGGGCGGCAGCCAGGTCACTCGCAGCGGCGCGCTCAGCTTCTCCCACGGGCGCACGGCGGCGCTGATTTCGGCCGTTCCGGCGCCGCCGAGGCCGCCGAGCGTGACGGTGCGCGCGGGGCCGGCGAGCGCGAGGCGCACGGCGGGCTGGCCGGGCACGGCGTAGGAGAGGCCGCTGATCGGTTGCTCGAAGCTGACGCGCACCGGGGCTCCTGGGGCGATCGTCAGCCACGGATCGCGCGCCCGCGCGACCGGCGCGCGCACGCTCAGGCGCTCGTGTTCCGTGCGCCCGAGCGCCCAGCTCAGCCAGCCGGGCCGGCGAATCACGACGTCCACGGTGATCAGCTCGCCCGGCGTGACCTGCTGCAGCGGCGTCAGCAGCCCGCCGTCGCGGCGCAGCGGGATCGCGCTCCCGTCCGGGGCGAACGCCTCAGCGCGCACGACCGTGCCGGCGAAGGGCTGCAGCTTCAGCTTCGCGAGCGCGGTGGCGTCGGCCGAGAGCGTCGCCCCCGACCAGACGGTCACGATCACGACCGCGGCGGCGATCACAACGACCACGGCACCGGCGATCGCTGCCGCCGGCGCCCATCGCCGGCGCCGTCGAGGCGGAGCGACCGGACGCTGCTCGATCACCCTGACGACCACCCTGACAGCATAGGCACCCCGCGCACCGCGTCAGACCAGCGGGGCGCGATCAGCGCGCCCCGGGGCCCGCTTCACCGCGCCGGGGTGCGATCAGCGAAGGTCGCGCGCGCGCTTCTGGTCGCGCGCCACGCGGCCGCTAGCGACACGCACCTTCTGCGCCTCGCGGTGCGCCTCCTCATTGCGCCGGGCGACCTCTTTGATCAGGTCGTTGAACGACGTCGACGCCGGCGGCGGGCGCTCGGAGCCGCGCTCTTCGGAAGGTTCGGACATGGGCTTGCCTCCTTGCTGCTCCGCGTTTGGGCAAGGCCACGGGAGAATGCGGGAGCTGGGGCACTCAAAGGTGGGGCTGCCCCTCCAGTGTACCGCGGCGCCGGTCGCCCTCACGGACTCGAACACGCGCGCCGGCCGGCCTCCCCGACCCGAACACGACCCGCGGCGCCGGTCGCGCCCGCGACTCGAACAGGCCCCCGCGGCGCCGCCCGGCCTCCCCGACCGCAAGCAACACCGCCTGCCGGCCGGCCTCCCGGACCGGGGCGGCCCCGAGTACCCAGCCCCCAGACCGCCGCGCGACGGACACCCCCGGCCGTCAGCGCTGCTCCGTGTCCACCGCGACGAACCAGCGCCCGTCGAGCAGAACGCGCCCTCCGCCAAGCTCATCGGCCAGCTCCCCGGCGCGCAGGTAGCGCTTGTAGATGCGGTGGCGCGAACCGTCGTTCAGCCGGCGCTCCTGCCATCCCGCCGGCTCCACCCCGTCGCGCATCGCCGAGTCCACGACCACCAGCCGCGGCGCGACGCGCCTGGCCTCGGCCAGAAAGGCTTCGCGTTCGCCCGGCGGCAGGTGGCCGTAGACGTGGCTCGTGAAGACGATGTCGAAGTCGTCGGCGACGAACGGCAGCGGCAGCGCCTCGCCACAGATCACGCGTCGTCCGTGACCGATTCGCCCGGCCGCGATCTCCAGCATCTCGGTGCTCTGGTCGAGCGCGGTCACCTCGCCGCTCAGATGCGCGGTCAAGAAGCCGGTGCCGCAGCCGACGTCGAGCACACGCACCGCCGGCAGCCCGGCGACGATCTCGATCAGCTCGGCGACCTCGTCGTTCCAGCCGGGACGGTCGCGCTCCGCGAAAAGCCCGGTCCCCAGCCACCAGTCGTCGTATTCGCCCGCGCGCTCGGCGTAGTAACTGCGCGTGGCCTCGTCGTACAGGAAGGCGTCCATGCGCCGAGTCTATGGTGATGGGCGTGAACGCCGACTCCCCGCGCCAGCGGATCCCGCCGCCGGTCAGGCCACGGCGCGCGTGGTTCGTGTTCGCGCTGACCGCGGTGATCGGCACGATCGCGGCGGCGCTGCTCCCGTCGCCGTGGTCGATCGTCTGCGGCGTGCTCGCCGCGCTCGGCGCGACCGGCGCGTTCGCGATGTTCGTCGCGATCGTCGTGCTCGAGGACAGCCCCGCCGGCACGGACCGCGAGGACCCGCCGCGCCGGCGCAGGCCACTACGGCAGCGTGGGCGCGGCGACCATTAGCACCTCAACCCTGCTCGGGCGCCTCGTGCTGCTGGTGATCCTCGCCGCTTTCCTCTGATGGCTCGGCTTCGCCGAGCGACGGGATTTCGTCCTCTCCCGCCGCGCCGTCCGGCTCCTGCTCGCCGCCGCCGTGGCGCTCGGCATGCAGGCGCTGCAGAACGTGCAGGTCCGCGATCTTGCGCTCGAGGCGTTCGATTCGCCGGCGCACGTCGTCGATCGGCATCTCGTCAAGCCAGGCCTTGTAGGACTCGTGCGTCATGGCTTCTGTCTCCTCTGGGACGGTGGGCAGGGTGGTGGCCCAACTATCGCGTCTGCGCCGACCCCTGCGGTTAGCGCTGCGTTACCGCCCGGCGCGGCTCCCGCGAACCGCGTGCGCCACAATCGTGACCATGGCCTTGTCGGTCACGGACTTCGCGCGGTGAGTGGATGAGCGGCACCGAGATCGGCCTCGCGGTTTCCGTCTTCCTCGCCTGCGCCGTCGAGGCGGTCGAGGCCCTGACGATCGTGCTCGCCGTCGGCACGACCCGCAGTTGGTCGTCGGCGCTCTCGGGCGTCGCGGCCGCAACCGCGCTCCTCGCCGCGCTGGTCGCGGCGCTCGGGCCGGCGCTGACCTCGCTCCCGATCGATGTCCTGCGGGTCGCCGTCGGCGGGCTGCTGCTGGTGTTCGGCCTGCAGTGGCTGCGCAAGGCGATTCTGCGTGCGGCAGGCCTGAAGGCGCGCCACGATGAGGCGGCGCTGTTCGCCGAGGAAGCCGACGCGGCCCGCCGCGCCGGCCGCCCGGCCGGTTTCGATCCCTATTCGTTCACGGTCGCCTGCAAGGGCGTCCTGCTCGAGGGTCTCGAGGTCGCGTTCATCGTGCTGACGTTCGGCGCCAACCAGCACCGGATCCCGCTCGCGGCGGTGGCCGCGGCGGCGGCGATTGTGCTCGTCGTCATCGCGGGGGTCGCCGTTCGCGCACCGCTCGCGCGCGTGCCGGAAAACACGATGAAGTTCGCGGTCGGCGTGATGCTCAGCTCGTTCGGCACCTTCTGGGGCGCCGAGGGCGCGGGGGCGTCGTGGCCGGGTAACGACGCCGCGCTGCTCGTGATCATCCCGGCGCTGTTGGCGATCTCGCTCGCCCTCGTGGCACTGATCCGGCGCGCTTCAGCACTCGCGCCGGCGCCGGTGGGCACGCCGTGAGGGTGCTCGCGGCGCTCGCGCGCGGCGTCTGGGACTTCGTCGCCGGCGACGACTGGCGCGTCGCGCTGGGCGTCGCCTGCGCGATCGCCGTCACCGCGCTCGTCGCGACCAGCACCGTCGCCGCCTGGTGGGTGCTGCCGCTCGCCGTCGTCGCGCTGCTCGCCGACTCGCTGCGCCGCGCCGCGCGCGGCTAGCGCCCGAGCGTCCGCTCCAGCCGCCGCGCGCGTTCGGCGACCTCGCCGAGCAGCACGCGCACGTCCTCGAGCCCGGCGCGCAGCTCCGTGTCGCCGACCTCGATCGGCAGCATCGAGTCCTGCAGCCCGCCGAGTCCCCCGTCCGCCCGCGTGACCGCCTCGACGGCGTCGTCGATCAGGCCGCGGGCGTCGTTCGCCCGCGTGTGCGGATGCGGCGTCTCGAACGTGTGCGCCGGCAGGCCGTGGCGGGCCGCGAACTCGCCGTGCACGCGTCGCGCGCGCCCATAGGCCAGCTGGACGGGCCGGAACAGCTGCTCCTCGAGCCGCTCGGCGGCGTACTCGTCGAGCTGCTCATAGGCCTCGCCGAGGTACGCCACCGCGACCCCGATCTGGTCGGCCGCGGCGGCCACGGCGTCGAGCACCTGGCGGCGCCCGTCGGCGGTCGTGTACGACATCGCCTAGGGTGCGCCCCCCGCCTCGCGCCCCGCCTGCTCGCTGAGCTCCGCGAGCTCCTCGTCGCTGAACTCGGGCACCGCGAGCAGTTCGCGCGCCCGCGAAGCCAGCTCCTCCTCGACGTAGACCTCGCGCGCCCCGCTGGACCCGAACTCCGGGTTGTCAGCCCCGATGTTGCGCTTGCTGACGGCGCTGATTCCGGCCTCGGCAAGACGCGCGCATATCATCTGCGACTCTGGTTCGCTCTGTACGCTCGCCACCAAGACCAGCACCGGACCATCGTAGTCCGTGAGCGGGCGGCACCTCGACGGAAGGGATGCGATGCCTCGAACCCAGCAGGCGATCGATACGCTCGAAGCCCAGGTGGCCGATCTTCGCGCACACCTTGCGCGGCTCGAGGCGGAACTGAAGGAGGCTCACGCGAGCCGTGAGGAGGCGGCCGGCGGCGTGCCCCAACGCTCGCTGCGCCGCGCGACCGCGAGGCGGGCGAGCAAGCGGCGAGCTGAGGCCCGCACGCTCAAGGCCGACACCCGCGCGAGCATCCTCGAGTTCCTGGCCAAGCATCCCGGTAGCACCGCGGGCGAGGTGGCCAAGGGCCTCGACCTGAACCGCTCGAGCGTTTCGAGCCGCCTGACCCAGCTCGCGAAGCTGGGCCACATCCGCAAGGCCGAGCGCGGCTACGCCGCGAAGTGAAACTCGCCCGCACGCTGATCGTGCCGGCGACGCTCGCGGCGCTCGCGGCGGCCCCCCTCGCGCCGCGCGCCGGCGCCGCCGGCGTCCCGTCGTGTGCTGCGGCGCAGGTGTCGGCGAGCTTCGGCGGTCAGGGCGCGACGCAGTCGCTGCTGGGCGGCGTCACGGTCACCAACCACGGCCGCACCGCCTGCCGGCTGAGCGGGCGCCCCGTGATCACCTTCGCCGGCGGGCCACCGCACGAGGTGCTGCGCGAACAGGCGATGAAGCCCGCGCTGGAGGATCCCGTCGAACGCTACAGCGCGACGATCGTGCTCGCCCCCCGTCACTCGGCCTCCGTCCTCTTTCAGTGGTTCAACTGGTGCGACCCGCAGTCCAAGGCGCCGCCGACCAGCGCCGCCGCCGGAGGCCGGCGGCCATCCCAGGTGCTGGTGACACTCAGGCCCGGCGCGCCCGCGATCGTCGCGACCGTCGCGCAGCTGCGCACGATGTACCTACCGGTCTGCGGCGATCCCGGTGGGCCCAGCACGATCAGCGTCAGCCGCTGGATGCGGGGGCGATGACCGAGCGGCCGGCGCTCAGCCGGCCGTCTCGTCCGCGCGCAGCACCAGCAGCAGGTCGCCTCGCTCCACCCTGGTTCCGCTCGCGATCGCCACGCGTTCGACCCGCCCGCTGATCGGGGCGGTGATCGTCGATTCCATCTTCATCGCCTCGATCACCGCGACCGGCTCCCCGGCGCGGACCTCGTCCCCGGCGCTGACCTGGATGATCACCGCCCCGATCACAGGCGCGGCGACGTGCCCCGGCTGCGACGGATCCGCGCGTTCGATCTCGGCGACGACACGCTCGACACTGCGGTCGCGGACGTCAACGGGCCGCAGCTGGCCGTTGACACGCGCCATCACCGTGCGCATCCCGGACTCGTCGGCTTCGCCGATCGCGTCGAGTTCGAAGATCACGCGCACGCCGGGCGCCAGGTCCACCGGCAGCGCCTCGTTCTCGCGCAGGCCGTAGAAGAAGGCGCTGGTGGGCAGCAGCGACACGTCGCCGTGGCGCTCGCGCGCCGCGACGTAGTCGTGCAACGGGGCGGGGAACATCAGCTCGGAGAGCGCGAGCTGGCGCTCCGCGCCAGGGTGGCTCAGCGCCTCGAGCGTTTCGGCTGACGGCGGTGGGACCGGCGGCGGCTTCGGGCGGCCGCTCAGCGCGCGCTCGGTGAAGGGCTGAGGGAACCCCGCGGGCGGGCGGCCGAGCGCGCCGCGCAGGAAGTCGAGGACCGAGTCGGGGAGATCGAAGCGCGCCGGCGCCCGCTCGAGCTCGTCGAAGTCGATCCCGGCCGAAACGGCGAACAGCGCGAGGTCGCCGACGACCTTGCTGGTCGGCGTGACCTTGATGATGTTCCCGAGCAGCGCGTTGGCGCGCTCGTAGGCCGCCTCGACCTCCTCGAAGCGGTCGCCGACGCCGATCGCGCCCGCCTGATGGCGCAGGTTTGACAGCTGCCCGCCGGGAATCTCGTGGCGGTAGACGCGCCCGGTCGGGGCGGGCAGTCCGGCCTCGTAGGGCGCGTACAGCGTGCGCACCGCCTCCCAGTAGGGCTCCAGCGCGAGCGCCGAGTCGAGCGCCAGCTCCGTTGCGCGGTCGGTGCCCGCGAGCGCGGCGATGATCGCGGCCAGCGACGGCTGGCTCGTCATTCCGGCCATCGGCGCGGCGGCGCCGTCGACGGCGTCCACGCCTGCCTCCACCGCCGCGAGGATCGTCGCGAGCGAGCCGCCGGTCGTGTCGTGGGTGTGCAGGTGGACGGGCGCGTCGAAGCGCTCGCGCAGTGCTCTGACCAGCGTGCGCGCGGCGGGTGCGCGCAACAGCCCCGCCATGTCCTTGATTGCGAGCACGTGGACGCCCGCTGCCACGAGTGCTTCGGCGAGCCGCAGGTAATGGTCGAGCGTGTAGACCCGCTCCGCGGGGTTCGAGAGGTCGCCGGTGTAGCAGAGCGCCCCCTCGACGAGCGCGGGCGTCTCGAGCGTCGCCTCGATCGCCGGCAGCATCCCCTCGATGTCGTTCAGCGCATCGAAGATGCGGATCACGTCCACGCCGCTTGCCACGGCCTCGGCGACGAACGCGCGCACCACCACGGGCGGGAAGCGCGAGTAGGCGAGCAGGTTGCCGCCGCGCAGCAGCATCTGCAGGCAGATGTTCGGCACCGCCTCCCGCAGGCGCGCGAGCCGCGTCCAGGGATCCTCGTGCAGGAAGCGCAGCGCGACGTCGAACGTCGCGCCGCCCCAGCA